>DATHCP010000088.1:0-2376 GCA_035490535.1 Actinomycetota bacterium | reverse complement strand
CGCTTGCGCTGGTGCACGGGATCGGCTCCGGGTCCGACGCCCGCTTCGGCTGGATGGCCCTGGTCACGTACGGCTGCCTGTCCGTTGTGCTCGGCGCCGCCGCGTTCAGGCTCCTGCAGGCCCGACCGCGGTTGCAGCTCGCTGCAGGCGGCGCCGCGGTCGCGGTTGCGGTCACCATCGTCGCCTGGTACCGAACGGGTCCGGCCCAGCACGGCTGGGCAGCGCGCGCGGGGACGCCGGCATCGATCCTCGTCCGCGGTTCCGGCTCGTCCTCGACCCGGCTGGCGTCGTCCTCGGCCCGCATCTCCGGGACGTTCGACGGAACGGTCGTCGGCCGGATGTCCACGTCTGGACCGGATTCGTTCGGCGACGCCGCGGTCGCGATCGCACTCGCCGAGCACAGCGCCCACCCGGGAGTGGTGAATCTCACCCTGTGGGGATCGGCGCTCGACGGAGGTGGTCTGGCGATGCGGACGAGCCAGGCTGCCTTCCGGCCCGTCTCCGGTAACGCTTCGTATACTGGGACGGTGGTCGGCCTGGACGGAACGCGGGTGATCGTCGCCCTCTCGTCGTCCTCCGGAGATCGGCTGCGGATGGAGCTCCAACTCCACCTCGATCCCCAGACGCGGTCGGTGTCGGGCACCGTGCACGTGGCGCCGGGCGCCGGCGGGGTCGAGACCGACTAGTCGAGCGCGGGTGCCGGGTCGACCGCGGCGCCGCCCACACGCACCTCGAAGTGCAGGTGTGGACCGGTGGCGTCGCCGGTTCGCCCGACCAGTCCGACGACCGCGCCTCGAGCGACTGCGCGGCCGGGCTCGACCATGATCCGGGACAGGTGTGCGTAGAGCGTCATCACTCCCTGTTCGTGGCGAAGCTCCACGACCTTGCCGTATCCGGGCAGCCAGCCTGCCATCCGGACCACGCCTGCGCGCGCGGCGGTGACGGGGGTCCCCGCCGGCGCAGGGTAGTCGATGCCCGTGTGGAATCCCGAGCCGCGCGGCCCGAACCCGTCGGTGGGACGCGCATCGATCGGATGCGAGAGCCGCAGCGGACACGCAGGCGGCGGCAGGCGCAGAGCCGCGAGCGTGCGGGGACCGGCAACGGCAATCGGGTCGATGCCCGCCCAGCGCTGGAAGCGAACCAGCGCAGCCCTCGTCCGCGGGCCGAAGATGCCGTCGAACCGGCCGGACGGGAAACCGTGCCAGGCGAGCATGAACTGGAGCGCCGCCACGTCCCAGCCGGACGTCCCTGTGACGAGCGGCCGGCTGCCGAGTGCGTTGGCGCCGTAGGTGCCGAGCGCCGCGCGGGTCGCCGGCGCGAAGAGCGTCGTCGCTCCGGGCAGGCGCCTGAGCCCGGCAAGCGTGTGCGGCCCCACGTAGCCGTCGACGACGTCCGAGTAGAGGTCGTGCGTAGCGAGTCCGACCTGGAGGGCGGCGACGTCGGCGTCACCGGCGGCACGGGTCGTTCCCGGCGCGGCGAGCGCGAGGGCGACCCCGGCGAGGGCGGCGGTGCGAAACCGCATGCGTTCCCATTCGGCACGCCTCGCGTAACCCTTTCGGGTTAGCTCAATCGGGGTGATCCAACCGCCCGGCGGATGGATGCAGGAGAGGAACTGCCGATGCCCAACCGGCCCGAAGGAGCTCGACGAGCGACGGAGGCGTGATCACGCGGACGTGGCCAGTGTCCGGGACGATCCGATCGCGGTAGCCGGCCGGTGTCCAGCGGAGGAGGCTCGTGCCGTGGACGAGCCACGGCCCGCCGTCGCGGAGCACGAAGGTTCCCTCGGGAAGACCGGTGAGGGAGGCGGGGTGGAGCCGGCGACCGCGGCCGTCGAGCCGCTCCCCGTGCAGGCGCGCGTCGATCTCGTCTGCGCCGCCCGCGCCGACGATGTCGAGGAAGCGCCGGTAGTCCTCGCGCCGGCAGAGCGCGCAGGGCCTGTGCCCGGCCGCCAGGGCGGTCGCCTCGTCGAGGAAGAACAGCTCCGTGAACTTCCCGGGCTGCAAGAGGGGCGCTCGGTGCCAGCCCTTGAACTCGAGGCGGCAGGCGATCCACCGGCGGGTGGCGAAGCGCCGCCGGATCTCACCATGATCGTCGTGCAGACAGCCGCGGTTGCCGTAGACGAGCCCCCGGGCGGGATCGGCGACCAGCTCGCTGAGCGGCGTGACGCGGTTCCGGAGCGGCATCACGCGAACCTACAGTCAGAATGCGCGCCATGACCGACTTCCCCGACTCCCATCGCGACCTGCTTGACGCCGAGGTCGCCACCCTGGCGACGATCGACGGGCGCGGCTTCCCGGCGCTGAGCGAGGTCTGGTTCCTGTACGACGAAGGCGAGGTGAAGGTCTCCCTCAACACGGCCCGGCTCAAGACGAAGAA
>DATHCP010000087.1:0-99723 GCA_035490535.1 Actinomycetota bacterium | reverse complement strand
AGCCCGGATCGATCACGTTGTCCTCGACCACAGCACCGGTGACGTTCCGGAGCGTGATCGGGGTGCGCGCGCGATAGGAGACGTGCGTGGTGGGATCGATCGCCGGACGGAAGCGATTCTCCCGCACGACGATGTCCTGCGAGGTCATGTCCCCGTCTTCGTCGTCGTCGTTCTGCCCGACGTAGATGCAGGTGAACAGGCACCCTTCGAACGTGTTGCCGTTGGCGGTTCCATGCAGGTCGCGGCGCTTGAACGACAGCGCTTGGTCGTGCCGGCCGAAGAAGTAGTTCCGGTCGGCCGCGACGAACGACGAGTAGTAGAAGTTGACGCCGTAGTCCTGCACCGTTCCGAGGTCCGAGGGATCGCCCGGATCGAGGAATCGGTTCTGCTCCACCGTGACGTGCTCCGCCTTCCACACCTGAACGCCGGCTGCGTCATTGCCCTGCAACGTGTTATCTCGGATCGTCACATCCCGACTTCCGATCAACGCGATGCCCACCTCGAAGCCGGAGATCGTGAACCCGTCGATCACGACGTTGCCGACGGCGTCGACCTCGATCCCGTAGCCATTCCCCGGGCCGTCGATCGTGACGTTGCCCTCCGCCTCCAGCGTGATGGGGCGGTCGGTCGTCCCGCCGCGCACGAACCGGGCCGGTGCATACGAGCCTGCCGCCACCACGACGGTGTCGCCGGGCCGGGCGAGCGTGAGCGCGCGCTGGATGGTCGCCAGCGGATGCGCGGCCGATCCGTCCGCGTCGTCGCTCCCGTCGGTGACGACGCGGTAGACGGTGCCGGACGTCGCCGCGCTCGGTGGCACGGTCGGAGGAACGCTGGCGATCTGGGCGTCGGACGGCCCCTCGGGCGTTGAGTGACACGCGGCAAGGAGGAGGAGTGCCGCGACCGGCAGGAGCGACCGGCGGCGCCGCCGGCCGCGGAGGATCACGCCGCGGGGTCGCGCCACGTGAGCGGGCGGGCGACCCGGAACCGCAGCCGGAAGGCGACCCCCTCAGCCACCCGCCGAGCGTCGTCACGGGCGTTCCACACCGGACTCCGGTGCCAGTGCCGGGGATGGATCAGCGCGTAGACCACCGGTTCGCCCCGCGCGATCGCGTCCGACGGCGACGAGCCGTTCGTCCAGAAGTTCGGCGCGAGCGTGTCGGAGTGCCGCGAGGTGATCAACGCCATCAGGTCTTCATCGTAGGCCTCCAGCGAGATACGACCGGCCGCGCGCACCTCGGCATCGTTCAACACCTCGGTGTTGCGCACGCCGAGCTTGCGGTTCACGAAGTCGCCGTGTGACGCCGCGGTGACCATCGGCGCGTCCGTCGCGGCACGCATTGCCTCGAGCGTTCGCAGGAACGCCCGGCGGGCCCGCGGCAGGAGCGCTGCGACGTCGGTGGTCGCCCCCCCACCGGCGCGCTTCGCCAGGGTCGCCAGCTCCTCGTAGTGGTAGCCCGCCTCGCTGCCGCCGCGTTCGATGTCGCGGGCCAGCCGGACGTCGAAGGTCTCGATGCGGAAGTAGAAGGTGCTCGCGGCGCCCTCGCCCCGGATCACGTCGAACATCCGCCGTGCGGTGACCGGGTCGGTGTCGATGTCGTGGCGGATCAACAGGTAGCGCCCCTTCGGATCGACGCCTCCCCTAGCGGCGAGCGCGCCGAACGCGGCATGGGTGATCGGCCGGTACCCGGCGTCCCGCGCCTGCACCAGGAGCCGCCGGAGCTCGGGCAGCCGCGAGGGCAGCACGAAGTCTGAGTAGAGCCGGTGGCCCATGCCCGTCGCCGTCGCCGCCGCGCGCCGTGCCGCGTCGTTCGCGTTCACGCCGGAACCATGGTGCGCCAGACCCACTTCACGTTGTAGGGCCGGAAACCGAGCCGCTCCTTGAAGAACCGGAGCCCCTCGCCGGCGCCGACCATCGTGTCGTACATCCCCCACGCGGGATGCCCCGTCTCGGCCCGGCGTTCCGTCATCTCGCGCACGATCTCGCTGATCAGCAGGTACATCACGCCCTCGTCGAGATGGTCCTCGTGCCCGAGGAGGCGCGCCAGGAGGAAGAGGTCGCCGCACACGGGGACCTCCGCGTAAGCCACGACGGTCCCGTCGGCGTCGAAGACGCCGCGGAACTCGGGGCACCGGTCGAGGCTCCGCCCGAACGCCTCCGCGTCGAGGTACGCCTCGTCCATCGCCCGGCCCTGTCGCTCGGGCGCCGACGCGTTGATCGCGAGCAGCTCCTCGAGGCGGGAACGCGCCAGGAAGCGGTCGTATCGGTACCCCTTCTTCTGGGCCCGCCGGACCTTGCGACGGAGCAGGCTGCGGTCGTGGGCCCCGAAGTAGTCGTCGAACGCGGGCGGGAGCTCGAGCAGCCCGATCCCCCAGCGCTTCCGCTGCACGAGCGGGAAGCGGGCGTGCCGCGACGTGAACGTGCGGTAGAGCTCCTCGCATGTCGGGCCGCCCCACATCGCGATCTCCACGCGGGGGAGCCGGATCACCTCCCGGCCGACCTTGAACAGGGACTCGGGCATCAGACGGTCGCCCCCGTCGGCGGGGCGGGCGCGAGCCGGTCGGTGTGCCGGACGAGGACCCGGTACCCGAGGACCGCCAGGAGCGCGTAGAAGGCGGCCATCGTCACGCCGAGCACCGCGACAGTCGTCAGGGCGCTCCACCCCAGCGCGTGCCCGATCGCGATCGAGGCGATCACCCCGAGGAGTCGGCCGGTGTCCCATGCGAACTGCAGGCCCTGCCGCTCGAGCAGGTTCAACGTCTGCGACAGCGGATAGGCGGCGAAGTCGGCCAGGAACAGCGGCGTGAGGACCCGCGTGAACTCCCCCGCCTCCTGCCAGCGAGCGCCGAGCACCAGCCCGAACAGCCACGGCGCGAGCACCGCGAGCGCCAGGACCGGGAGCGCCCCCCACTTCAGCAACCGGAACGTGTAGGTGCGGAAGAGGCGTCGGGTCGCCATCGCCTCCCCCGTGCGCAGCAGCTCGCCGAACTGGGCGACGTAGACCTGCGCGACCGACGCCGCGACCAGGTCGAGCGGCCCGCCCACCAAGCGCAGCGCGACCGTGTAGAGGCCGCCGACCCGCGCCCCGAACAGCGCCGTCAGCAGCAGGACCGGCGCCACCAGCCCCGCGCTGTTGATCAGCGACGACGGTCCCGAGATCAGCGGGAACCGACGGTAACGGCGCGCCAGGCGACGGATCTGATCGGTCGAGGCGCTCCGGATCGCATCGACCAGACCGTGGAGGCGCAGGTACGGGAGGACCCCGGTGATCCGTCCGATCACGTCGCCTACCACCAGGCCCGGGCCACCCATCCCGGCGGCCGTCAACGAGATCTGCCCGGCGGCCGTGCCGACGCCCTGCGCGATCTTCGAGCGCATCACCGGGCCGTACGTCTTGCGGCGCAAGGCGAGATAGTTCATCGCGACGACGGCCCCCGTCGCCAGGAGCCCGACCGGCAGCAGGGGGAGCAGCCCGTGCAGGGACGGCACCCCGAGGGCCCGGGAGATCGGGGCGCCGAACCCGATCACCAGCACGAGGGCACAGGCCGAGACCGCGACCGCCGAGAGCAGCGCGAGGGAGAACACGCCGGCGCCGTCCTCATCATCGGCCGGCAGCACGATCGCCTGCTCGTACCGCAAGCACACGATCGAGGCGAGCCAGGAGAACAACGCGATGTAGACACCGAACACGGCGAAGTCTGCCGGCGAGACGAGGCGAGCCAGGATCGGCGCCGCCAGGAGGCTCAGGCCCTGGCCGATCGCGGTCGCGACGCTCAAGCCGGCGACGGCGCCGGCCGTGTCCCGGCGGAACCGGGCCTGCAACGACCTCATCGCATCGCGCGTCCGAGCGCGTCCCCGACCGCGCGGACCGCGTCGTCGGGGATCGACGGCCACATCGGGAGCGAGAGCACCTCAGCGGCGGCGGCCTCGGCTTCGGCCAGCGTCACGCCCAGGTCCGCGTACGGCGGGAGCCGGTGACACGGGATCGGGTAATAGACGGCGGTCCCGATCCCCTCGGCCCCGAGGCGATCGCGCACCTCGTCCCGGCGGCCGCCCGGCACCCGGATCGTGAACTGGTGGTACACGTGGCCGGCCGCGCGCGCCGCGATCGGCCGCGCGAGCCCGTCGATCCCGTCGAGCAGCTCGTCGTACCGGGCGGCCGCCCCCCGCCTCGCCGCGTTCGCGTCATCGAGCGTCCGCAGCCGCACCCGCAGCACCGCCGCCTGCAGCTCGTCGAGCCTCGAGTTGTAGCCGAAGAGCTCGTTCGCGTACTTCTTCGCGGATCCGTGCGTCCGGAGCTTGCGCGCGAGGGCGGCGGCCTCGTCGTCGTCGGTCACGATCATGCCGCCGTCCCCGAACCCCCCGAGGTTCTTCGTGGGGAAGAACGACAACGCGGCGGCGTCGCCGATCGTGCCCAGCTTCCGCCCGCCCGCGGATCCCCCCATCGCCTGGGCGAGGTCCTCGACGACCCGCAGCCCGTGTCGCCGTGCGACCTCGAGGATCGGGTCCATGTCCGCGGCCAATCCGAACAGGTGGACCGGCACGATCGCCGCGGTGCGCGCCGTGATCGCCGCCTCGATCGCGGAGGGATCGATCGTGAAGGTGGCGGGGTCGATGTCGACGAACACGGGCGTCGCCCCGATCGTCGTGACGGCCTCCGGCGTAGCGAAGAACGTGAACGGCGTAGTGATCACCTCGTGCCCGGGCCCGACGCCCAGCGACCGCAGCGCGATCACGAGTGCATCGGTGCCGGAGTTGACCCCCACCGCGTGCCGGACCCCGAGGTAGGCGGCGACCTCGTCCTCCAGCCCCGCGACCTGCTCACCGAGGATGAACCGACCCGAGTCCACCACGCCGGCGATCGCTTCGAGCACCTCGGCACGGATCGGCTCGATGTCGGGACGAGGGTCGAACACGGGGATCGCCACCCCCCGACGAGCCTCGATGCGATCGGGCACGGCCATCAGCGGACCCCCTCCGCGCTCGGCGCCCGCATCGGCGCACCGAGCATCGTCTCGTACATCCGGACGAGTCGCTCGCCCTCGGCATCCCAGCTGTATCGGCGCAGGACCTCGGCGCGGCCGCGCTCGCCCATCTCGCGCGCGTCCTCCGGATGCTCCAGCAGCCACGCCGTGGCCGCGACGATCGCGTCCTCAGACATCGGATCGACGAGCAGGCCACAGCCGGCCGGCTCGATGATCTCGCGCCATCGCGGGAAGTCCGATGCGACCACGGGGAGCCCCGCCATCATGTACTCGAACAGCTTGGTCGGCTGCGCATCCACGTAGTTGGGCAGCGGGTGCAGGACGACCATGCCGATCCGCGCCTCGCCGAGCACGTCGGCCACGCCGTCCCGGCCGAGCCATCCGCGCGACACGACGAGACGCCACCCCGGCTCCTGTTCCGCGCGCGCCCGCAGGGGTCCCGAGAGCTGTCCGGCCAAGTGGAGCCTGGCCTCCAGCGCGGGATCCAACCGGTCGACGGCCCGGATCATCGAGAAGAGCCCCCGGGCCTCGCTCATGCTGCCGACGTACACGAGGTGGTTGGGCCGCTCCCCGTACGGCGTGGACGAGGCCGGCGGGAACTCGTCGCTTCGCGGGAAGTTCTGGATCAGCGTGGCGCGCTCGGCCGGGAAGCGTGCGTAGACGCCCGGCTCGGCGACGACCACGCGCGTCGCGATGCGCGCGACCGCCCACTCCCACCGACGTGCCAGCCAGCCGATCGGCCGGCGGAGCGCGGGCGCGATCCAGGTCTTCGTCCGGATCTGGGCCGGGAGATCCTCGTGGACGTCCATCACGACGCGGCGCCCCACCAGGCGAAGCGCCACGGCCGTCGGGAACAGCTCCGGATCGTGGAGGTGGTAGACGTGCGACCGCAACCGCAGGCCCCGGCGGAACGCGCTCACGTTGCCGAGCGTCATGCGGCGGAGCCGGCCAGGCTGCGCCGGCAGCGGAACGAGCGACACGGGACCGTCCTCGTGCACCGACCCCTCCGGCGCCAGGAGCGAGACGCGGAACCCCGCGGCCGCGAGCGTCCGGCACTCCTTACTGTTGATCCTCGGGTCGTCCGCATCGTGCACGCTCGTGACGTGCGTGACCCGGGCGGGCATCATGGCTCGTCCCGTTGCAGGTCATCGGGGCCGGCCTGCCGGTACCGGCGTCCGCACTCCGCACAGGCCGCGCGCCCCTGGTCGTCCATCCGGAGGATCCGGCCGCACGTGCACGCCCACCCGATCCGGCGTGCAGGGACACCGGCCATCAACGCGTGATCGGGGACGTCCCTCGTCACGACCGCGCCGGCGGCGATGAACGCGTCCGTGCCGACCGTGATCCCGCAGACGATCGTCGCGTTGGCCCCGATCGAGGCGCCGCGCCGCACGAGCGTCCCGGCGTACCGTTCCTCCGGCGTCGGGAACGCCGCCCGAGGGTTCCGCACGTTCGTGAACACCATGCTCGGGCCGCAGAAGACGTGCTCCTCGAGCGTCACGCCCTGGTAGATCGACACGTTGTTCTGGATCTTGCACCCGTCGCCGATCGTGACGTCGTCGGCAACGAAGACGTTCTGCCCGAGGCTGACGTCGCGACCGATGCACGCGCCGGCCATCACGTGGGCGAAATGCCAGACCTTCGATCCGGCGCCGATCCGAGCGCCGTCGTCGACGACCGCGCTCGGGTGCACGAAGACCCCACTCATGCCGAGGTCGCGATCCCCGTCATCCGCGCGCTGGTCTGCCCGAGGACGCGGATCTCCTTCATCTGCGCGTCGGCCTGGCTGAGGACCCGGATCACCTCGATCGCGCTCGGGCCACCGGAGCGCGGCTCGCGGCCGTCGCGCACGCACGTCAGGAAGTGCTCGAGTTCATGACGCAACGGCTGCGGATCGCCGCGGAACACGACCTCGCCCCCATCATCCTGCACGGAGAGGTTCGCGTTCACGCGACGCCGGTGCAACTGCACGGTCTGGTTCAGCTCGTCGTACACGGCCATCGCTTCGGTCCCCACGACGGTCAACCTGCGGCGGCGCTCCGGCCAGAGCCAGGAGTTGTGGATGTGCGCCTCCGCGCCGTTCGCGAACTGCATGTGCAGGTGCATGTCGTCTTGGACGCCGGGTTGGATGATCGCCTGGCCCCATGTGGCGATGCGGATCGGTTCCTGTCCTTCGAGGTACAGGATCGCTGCGACGTCGTGCACGCCGAGGCTCCACAGGCTGTTCTCGACGGTGCGGACCGTTCCGAGGCTCAGCCGGTCTTGGTAGAGGCTCGCGACCCAGCCCAGCCGGCCGCTCTGCAGGAACTCCCGCATCCACACGATCGCCGGCTGGTAGAGCAGCAGGTGGCCGACCATCAACGTCCGCCCGGCCGCCTCCGCCTCCTTCACGACCAGCTCGGCGTCGTCCACCGTCAGCGTGAACGGCTTCTCGACGAAGACGTGCTTGCCTGCGCGGACCGCCTCGATCGCGAGCGAGGTGTGGGTGGTCGCGGGGGTCGCGATCACCACGGCATCCAGCGCCGGATCGGTGAGCACGCGCTCGTGTTCGGCGCTGATCGCGATCCGTTGTCCGTACGTGGCAACGAGCTCGGCGCGGATCGCCGGGTCCGGATCGGACACCGCGGCGAGAGCACCCAGCGCGTCCAGATTGGCGACCAGGTTCCGGCCCCAGCGGCCCGCACCCAGGACCGCGACGCGGACATCCCTTCCGTTCTGCATGCTCTGCTGTCCTCCGTCTGGCCGACACAGCCCGCCCGATGGCCATCCGACGTCGCACGTTCGCGAGCTGGGTCTTGCCTACAGCGCATGCAGGATATAACCTCGGCCGCAGACGCGCCTTCGGCCGAAAGTCGCGCCTTGCGTATCCCCCCGGTCGTGTTGACGAGAAGGAACCTTCCACGATGACGCGCTCCGTGCACGACAGCCCGAAAGGACGCTTCTGGTTCCGGGCGAAGTTCGCAACCGATCTGACGATCTGGACGCTTGCTGCATTGGTCGCCTTCCCGCTGCGAGCGCCGAACCGCATCGGCGAGATGTGGACGCTGATCCCGCTGTACGCGCTGGCCGGCATGTCGATCAAGGCGGTGCTGTTGCTGGCGTTCGGTCTGCCGCGTCAGGCGTGGGAGCGTGTGACGATCGAGGATCTGCTCCGTGTCGTGGGAGCCGTCGTCACGGGGACCGCGGTGCTGTTCGGGATCGGGCTCGTCTGGTACGCACGGGCCGGCCTCTTCCCGCGGACGGTCCCGCTGATCGAAGGTGTCGTCGCGCTCGTCGGCATGTCCGCGATCCGCGTGTTGGCGCGCCTGTACGCCGAGCGTCAGTGGCGGTTGCAGACGAAGACCAGCCTGCACCGCGCGGGTCCGCGCCGGGTGCTGCTCGTCGGCGCCGGCGACGCGGGCACGCGCCTCGGCTGGGAGATCCGCCGCCACCCCGACCACGGCAAGGAGCTCGTGGGGTACCTCGATGACGACCCGGTGAAGCGCCGCCTGAAGATCGCCGGAACGGACGTGCTCGGCGGCATCGACGACCTGCCGCAGGTGGTCAAGGAGCACCAGGTCGACGAGGTGTTGATCTCGATGCCGGCCGCAGGAGGGCGCGCGACCAAGCGGGTGGTCGACGTGGCGAGCGCGGCCGACGTTCCGTGCCGGATCCTGCCGGGCGTGACACAGGTCCTCCTCGGCGAGGCCCAGCTCGCCGGCCTGCGGCCGGTGAAGGTCGAAGACCTCTTGCGCCGCAAGCCGGTTCCGCTGGACCTCCCGCCCTCCTACTTGGAAGGCCGTACCGCGCTCGTCACCGGCGCCGGCGGCTCGGTCGGATCCGAGCTGGTCCGGCAGATCGCGAGCGCGGGGCCCGGCAAGGTCATCCTGTTCGGGCACGGCGAGAACACGCTGCACGACATCGGCCGCGAGCTCCAGAACACGCTCCCCGAGCTCGACTTCACGATCGTGGTCGGTGACATCCGCGACCGCATCAAGGTCCTCAACGTGATGGAGCGCTTCCGACCGTCGGTCGTGTTCCATGCCGCGGCGCACAAGCACGTGCCGCTGATGGAGGCAGACCCCGATGAGGCGATCCTCAACAACGTCGCGGGAACGCGCAACGTCGCCGAGGCCGCCCTCGCGGCTGGCGTCACCCGGTTCGTGAACGTCTCCACCGACAAGGCCGTCCATCCCGCCTCGATGCTCGGAGTGACGAAGCACCTCGCCGAGCGGATCGTTCGGATGGTCGGCGCGCATGCCGAACAGGACCAAGTGTTCGCGTCGGTGCGCTTCGGCAACGTGCTCGGGAGCCGCGGTTCGGTCGTGCCGATCTTCGAGGAGCAGATCCGCACGGGCGGTCCGATCAAGCTGACCGACCGCCGCATGACCCGCTACTTCATGACGATCCCGGAGGCGAGCCGGCTCGTCGTCGAGGCGGGCGCGCTCGGCGTGAACGGCGCGGTCTACGTCCTCGACATGGGCACCCCGGTGCTGATCCTCGACCTGGCGAAGGAGATGATCCGGCTCGCCGGCGCGGACGAGGACGACGTGAAGATCCGCTACACGGGGCTGCGGCCTGGAGAGAAGCTGCATGAGGAGCTCTTCACGCACGAGGAAGAGCTGTCGGGCACGACGTTCGAGCACATCATGATGGCCACGCACGAGTGCGACGAGGACGAAGAAGGCCGCGCGATGATCGAGGAGTTGATCGGCGCGGCCGAGCGTCGCGACTGGTGGAAGCTGGACGAGTGCCTGCGACTGCTGGTGCCGGACTTCCCCCAGGTCGGGTTGGCACCGCCTCCCGTGGAGACCACGCCGCGGATCGTCGTGCGGACCAGCGAGCCCGAGCCGATGCTCGATCTGTCGCACGCGGCCCCCGACGCGATCGTGACGACGGTGCCGCCCGACGCCGCGGGCTGAGCGCGTCCGAGATCCCGGATCGACCCGCGGCGGAACCGCGCCCGAGGGACCAGCTCCTTACAGGCGGATCACGTTGTCGTGCGACGCGTCGCCGTAGGCGTTCCGCGTGTCGAACACGAGCGCCGCGTGCTCCGCGATCTGGTCCACGTCGTAGGAGCTGTGCGGCGTGAGCAGCAGGACCAGGTCCGCCGTGGCCAGGCCCTCGGCCAGCTCCGTCCGCCGGATCCGACCGCCGTTCAGGGGCACCTCCTCGATGAAGGGGTCGTGGAAGGAGATCTCCGCGCCCTTGCGGTAGAGGGCCTGCATCGCCATCAGGGATGGGGACTCGCGCACGTCGCCCACGTCGGCCTTGTAGGTCACACCCAGGACGAAGATCTTGCTGCCGCGGACCGCGCGGCCCACGTCGTTCAGGATCTCGGCGACCCGGCTGGCCACGTAGTTCGGCATCCGCTCGTTCACGTCCTGGGCCGCCTCGAGCACGCCGAAGCGCCGGCCGGTCTGCCGGCGGACCTGCCATGACAGGTACGTCGGATCGAGCGGGATGCAGTGCCCGCCGATCCCGGGGCCCGGATAGAAGGGCATGAAGCCGAAGGGCTTGGTGGAGGCCGCGTCGATGACCTCCCACACGTCGATGTCGAGGTCGTGGGTCAGCATCGTCAGCTCGTTCACCAGCGCGACGTTGATGTGCCGGAACGTGTTCTCGAGCAGCTTCGCGGTCTCGGCCGTCCGCGTGGACGACACGGGGAACACCTTGTCCACGAGCTGCTCGTAGAACGCCACCGCCGCGTCGGTGGCCTCCGGCGTGGTGCCGCCGACCACCCGCGGGGTGTTCCGCATCGTGAACTCGGCGCTCCCGGGATCGATCCGCTCGGGCGAATAGGCGAGCAGGAAGTCCACGCCCGCCCGCAGCCCCGAGCCCTGCTCGAGGAGCGGCTGGAGCAGCTGATCCGTGGTTCCCGGATACGTCGTGGACTCGAGCACCACCATCGCTCCGGCGCGCAGGTGCGCGGCGACGGACCGGCCCGCGGCCTCAACGTAGCTCAGATCCGGCGCGCCATCGCGCAGCGGCGTCGGCACGCAGATGAAGATGAACGCCGCATCGGCCACCGCGTCGGCCGATCCAGCGAACCGGATGCCCCCGCTCTGGATCGCGGCATCGAACGTCACACGGTCCACGCCCGGAACCGCCAACTCTCCGCGCGTGAGCGCGTCGATCCGGGCGACGTCGTTGTCGATGCCGGTGACCGGGAAGCCGGCCGCGGCCGCGGCCGATGCCAACGTCAGCCCGACGTACCCCTGGCCGACGACCGCAACGCGACCCGTGCGCTGCGCGGCTGCGGCGGGAAGGTCGTTCGTGGATCCGGCGGCGCTCATCGGAACAACCCCTCGAACGCGCATCGTTCCGACCGGACGTCGGTACCCCGCGGGCGTTGCATCTCGATGCTCAGACGCACCTCATCACCCTCCAGGAGCGCCTTCACAGCGACCCCTCCTCGCGATGCCAGTTGTCCCCCACTGCCAACGGTGCACGACTGGAAGGGTGAGCCCTCACCTGTGCCCTCCCGGCCGATGAGCCACGTCCCGATACCGCAAAGGACGTAGCCAGACACTAGGACGCGGAGCGCGTTCTTGCAAGCCCCCATCTCCTGAGCGTTCACGATCCGTTCGCGATCCGGACGCAGAGCGACCCCCGATGCCTCCGGGCCGCGCCCGTTCGCGACCGCGGAACGCGGCCGGGATAGGGCCGCGATGCGTCGGAGCGCGTCCCGGATGCCGCTCCATGACCACCCGAAGGGATGGTGCGCGGCCCGCGGCCGTTCATATACTCTGCCGAAGGCTTCCCCTTCCCGCAGGGCAGGTCGGATGGTGAGGGAACGGTTGGAGCCAGAACCTCTCGCGGTCGAGATCGGTCGAGCGCTCCGTCGCGCGCGGCAGCGTCGCGGTTTGACGCTGCGCGGCGTCGGTGCAGCCTCCGAGGGCCGGTTCATGGCGACCTCGGTCGCCGGCTACGAGCGTGGCGAGCGGAACATCAGCCTCGAGCGCTTCATCCTGCTGTGCAAGCTGTACGAGGTTCCGCCCGACCGGATCCTCGCGGAGATCGTCCGCGCCACCGAAGGCCGTCCGGAGGCCGAGATCGACCTCACGACCCTCGAATCCCTCGGCTCCGCCGAGGGGGCATTGGTCTCGGGATTCGTCCGACAGGTCAGCTCCCTTCGACGCGAGCCGCCGACCGAGAGCGTGTCGCTGCGCGCCGGCGACGTGGCGGCCCTCGCGACCGCATCGGGCAGAACGGCCGAGGAGCTCGAGGAAGCCCTCGCCCGGGCCCTGCGTCGCTAGCCGTCTTCCCGCCCCGCTCGTCGTAGCCTCGGAACGCACATGTCGCACGTCACCCGCTCACAGGTCCGCCGCCGGCGTTCGTTCGTCGCCGTGATCGGCGTCGCCGTGCTCGCGCTCGTCGTCCTGCTGCGCCCCGGGCGGGACGCCGATGTCGCCGGCGCGCCATCCCCGACCACCCCGGCTGCGCCGGCCGCGTCGGGCTCCGCGTCGGTTCCGGTCGCACCGGACGGCGGGGTCCCGGCGTGGCTCGCGTGGATGCCCGGCGGATTCCCGGCCGGCTTCCGGAACCGGATCGTGCATGCCGACGGACTCACGACCACCGTCGTCGTCGCCGGCGACACCCTATGGATGAACTCCAGCCGCGACGCCGACGGGAACGTCGTCGACCGGCCTTCGCCGCCGTACGCGATCCCGATCGACGCGTTCGCGGTCGACCCCACCGCGTACGCGCCGTTCGTCCCCGGCGGGGACCGGGCGCGGATCGTGCAGGCGCTCGACGCCGGCGATGCGGTGCTCGGCCAGCGGTCCGCCGACCTGCGCAGGATCGGCGTGGGTGGCTCGATGACGTTCGGCGGTACGACGGTGACGGTGGGAGCCGTGGTACCCGATGACGACGTCGGTTGGTCGGAGCTGCTGGTGAGCCGCGACGTCGGCGCGCGACTCGGGATCACGCACGACCGGTACCTGCTCGCGCTCGGCGATCCCGACCTGACCCTCACACGATTCACGGCCGACGTGCGCGGGCTGATCGCCGCCGACGATCCGCTGCGCACCGTCCGCCCGGGCGGCACGCGGTTCGTGCGGGTGGCGAGTGGCGTCGATCCCCCGATCGTGATGAAGGAGGTGTTCGGCGAGTTCGCCGCGTATCCGCAGACCTCGGACCCGGCCGAGCTCACGATGTCGACCTCGTGGTACGACGCCCACATCTCCACGCGGAGCGTCCCGCTCCTCGGCCAGGTCACGTGCAACGACGCCCTGTTCCCGATGCTGATCGGCGCGCTCGGCCAGGTGCAGGCGGCTGGCCTCGGCGGCGAGATCCACGTCTACTCGGGCTGCTACGCCGCCCGGACCGTGGCGCGGTCCACGATCGCACCTCCATCCCAACACGCCTACGGCGCCGCGATCGACATCAACGCCCCCGAGAACCCGTACGGGAGCAGACCGACGATGGACCCGCGGATCGTCCGGATCTTCGAACGCTGGGGCTTCAACTGGGGCGGGGACTTCCTGATCCCCGATGGGATGCACTTCGAGTACGGGAAGCCACCTCCGGCGTGAGGCGCCCCGCGACCTCGTCCGGGCGCCGGACCTCCGCGTCGTTCCGAACGGCTAGGCTCGGACCGTGCCCCTCGTCGCGCTCCGCGCCCCGCTCCGCGAGCTGGCCGGCGGCAACCGCGAGATCCGTCTCGACGGCGCCACCGTCGGCGAGGTCCTTCGCGAGCTGGAGCGGGCATGGCCGCGGACCAGCGGCTGGATCCTCGACGAGCGCGGCAAGGTCCGCCGCCATGTGAACGTGTTCGTGAACGGCGAAGCGGTGCGCGAGGACGCGTCGGTGCGGCCCGAGGACCGCCTGCAGGTCCTCCCGTCGATCAGCGGAGGGGGATGAGATGCACGAGCTCTTGATCGGCACGAAGAAAGGGCTGTTCGTCCTGCAGGGCGAGGGGCCGGGAACGTTCCGCGTCACGACGCGTGCGTTCGCGGGACAGGTCGTCGAGTTCGCCGTTCGAGATCCGCGGACGGGCCGGACCTTCGCCTCGGTGACCAGCGGGTTCTACGGTCCCCGGCTGATGTGGACGGACGACGTCACGGCCGAGGAGTGGCGAACCGCGGCGGGTCCCGCGTTCCCGGAGGGGAAGGACGAGGCGGTCGAGCGGATCTGGATCGTGCAGCCGGGCGAAGCCGACGGCGTGCTCTACGCGGGCGTCGCGCCGGCCGCGTTGTTCGTCAGCACCGACGGCGGCGAGTCCTGGTCGCTGAACGACGCGCTGTGGGCCCAGCGGATCGAGGGCGATTGGCAGCCGGGCGCCGGCGGCCTGGCGCTGCACTCGATCTGTCCGTGGCCGGGCCACCCGGACCGGCTGGCGATCGGCGTGTCGGCTGCGGGCGTGTGGCTGACCGAGGACGGGGGCGCGTCGTGGCGGTCGGGCTTCACCGGACTCGTTCCGGAGTACATGCCCGAGGACGCGCGGGAGGGCACGAACCAGCTCTGCGTCCATAACATGCATCGCGCTCCCCTGCGGCCGGAGCGGCTGTTCATGCAGTTCCACGGAAGCGTGTATCGGAGCGACGACGCCGGCATCACCTGGAACGACATCGCCGCGCCACTTCCGAGCGGCTTCGGCTTCCCGCTCGCGATCGATCCGGCCGATCCGGACAGCGCCTTCGTGATCCCGCTGGTGGGCGCGGAGGACCGCGTCACCCCCGAGGGGACGGTACGCGTGTTCGGCACGCGGGACGCCGGCGCGTCGTGGGTCGCGGGCGAGGGGCTGCCTGCGCACGACGCGTGGATCACGATCCTGCGCCAGGCCTTCGGGACCTCGGGCTCGGGAGAGGACCTGAGCCTGTGGTTCGGGGCCACGAGCGGCGAGGTCTTCGGCAGCACCGGCGGGCCGTGGTTCACGGTCGCCCCGAGGCTCGCGCCGGTGACCAGCGTGCGCGCGGTCTCCGCCTGAGGAGCGTGTCAGACCCGGCCGCTACGGTGGCCGGCATGGGACGCGTGATCTCGCTCGAGCGCTACCGCAGGCGGCGCGACGCCGCCGGGGGGGCGTTCGGTCGCCTCGACCGCGCGGTGGAGCGGCTCGATCCGCTCGTCCATCAGCGGGCCGCGGCGCTCACGCCCACGATCGAGCGCGAACTTCGGGTGATCGCGCGCGCGGTCGCCGAGGGCGCGCCACTGCGCGCGGCCGAGCGCGCCGAGCGCCTGGCCGGCATCCTCGAGCACCCGGCCGCGTCGGGCTGAGCCTCCCGGGGCGGCGCGGTGGCCCGGCATAGACTCGGGCGAGGCCATGGACGACCTCTCCCGCAGCGCCTTGATCCGCGGCATCACCGCGTTCGTCGTGATCGTCGTGGCCGGAACGACGCTGGTCTACGCCGCCGGCCGGGTCGGCTCGAAGAGCACCGGCGAGGGGGCGCCCACGGGCCCACCTCCCACGAGCGTCCCGTCGAGCCCGGTCGTCACGACGCCGGAAGCCTGGCTCGCTTGGGTGCCGGGCGGCGTGCCGGAGGACTTCGGCGCGAGCCTCACGGCGATCCCGGCCGTCACCAACACCACGACGGCAGCGGCCGACATCGCGTGGATGACCGGTTCGACGAACGGCGCCGGCGTGGCGATCGACACGCCGACCGCGCCCTACATGATCCCGATCGACACCACCGGGGTGGACCTGCGGAGCTTCCCCTCCTTCCTGCCGCAGCCGGAACGGGGTCAGGTGGCGGAGCTCCAGCCGGGCCAGGGGATCCTGTCCGAGTCGGAGGCCCAGCTGCGGGGGCTGCGTCGCGGCGCGACCCTCACCTTCGACGGAAGCGTGGACATCAAGGTCGTGGGCACCCTGCCGGACGCGATGATGGGCGGCTACGAGCTCCTGGTGGACCGCGCCACCGGCCAGCAGCTCGGCGTGACCCATGACCGGTACGTGCTGTTCCACGTCGCGCCCAACGCCACGATCACCGCCCAGGAGCTCGCGCAGAAGATGGTGCAGTACCTCCCACTCGGCGTGCCGCATCCGGTCGTCGAGGTCCGCTCGCCGGGGGAGACGCCGTACCTGCGTGCGAACGACGGCGAGCTGCCCCCCGTGCTGTTGAAGCGCCGGTTCGGCGAGTTCACCGCGTATCCGGATCCCGCGGCGCCGGGGCTGATCCGGATCGACCCGGCCTGGATCCAGGACCACATCACGTCGACCAGCCTGCCCGTCCTCGGCACGGTCACCTGTAACGAGAGGATCCTCGGGCTCTTGCGTTCGGCGATGACGCGGCTGCAAACGATGGGCCATGCCGCCGACGTGGCGGGCGTCGGACCGTGCTTCGTCGCGACCGCCTCCCCGACCGATCCCGAGGGGCCGCTGACCGCGCGTCCGTTCGGTGCGGCGATCGTGTTGAACCCCGCCACGAACAAGCCGGGCGACCCGCCGGAGCAGTCGAGCGAGCTCGTGCAGGCGATGGCGCGTTCGGGGTTCGGATGGGCGGGAACGGACGCCTTCCCGCAAGGGGCGCTGTTCCGCTTCCGCGGGCGGACCTCGATCCAGGACTAGGTCCGCGGCTCTCCGTGAGCGAGGGGAGCAGGTATCAGGCGCTTGTCCGCACGTGCCCCGGGAGCCGGAGCCATCGCTCCGGGTCCTGGGGCATGCCTCCCGCGGCATGACTCGCGCGTGGGTTCTGCTCCCCTCGCGGGTGCCTCTCGGTACCCACATCCAACGTACACCCGTGCCGTGCGAAGCAGCAACGCCGCGGCGACGCAGCGCGCCTCAGGCGGGGTCGCGTCGGTCGCGGGAACGGAGCGCGACCCAAACCAGCACGGCCGCGACCGCCGCGACCCCGACGCCCGCCGCAGCGAGGCTCGTCTTCGGGGCCGGCACGGCCGAGGCGATGCGGCTCCGCAGTCGGACGGGGCTCCGGAAGTCGCGGATCTCCCAGCCCCGTTCATCGGCCTCGCGCCGCAGATCCTTGTCGGCGTTGACCGCGACCGGATGTCCCACCTCGAGGAGCATCGGGAGGTCGGTGATCGAGTCCGAGTAGGCGTAGGAGCCGCCCAGATCGATGTCGACGCGGTCCGCGAGCTGGCGGATCGCCAGCGCCTTCTGCTCGCCGTAGGCGTAGAACTCGAGCTCCCCCGTGTATCGCCCGTCCGCGCCGACCTGCGCTCGGGTCGCGATCACGCCGGAGACGCCGAAGTGGCGCGCGAGCGGACGCACGACCTCCTCGGGCGAGGACGACACGATGTAGATCCGGCGCCCCTCGCTGCGATGCAGCTCGATCAGATCGAGCGCCTCTTGATAGACGTAAGGATCGATCACGTCGAGGATCACGTCCTGGACCAAGCCTTCGACCTGCGCACGATCCCAGCCCTTCGTGAGCTGGAGCATCCCTTCCTTCAGGCGGTCCATCTTCTGCTCGTCCGCTCCGACCAGCAGGTAGACCAGCTGGGCATACGCGCCGCGCAAGAGCTGGCCGCGCGAGACCATGCCAGCCCGGTACAAGGGGCGCGACAGCGCCAGCGAGGACGACCGGCTGATGATCGTCTTGTCGAGGTCGAAGAACGCCGCTTCCATCTCGAGAAGCATCGTAGGGCGGAGCCGCGACATTGAGCGGAAGCGCACCGATCAGATGCCGGATCATCGTCGGATCGTCGTGGGACGCCGTCGGCTAGGCTCCGGGCGGAGGCGTCTGGGTTCCTGGTGGGCTCCGCGGTCTTCAAAACCGTTGAGGGGGCGACGAGCTCCCTGGCGGGTTCGATTCCCGTCCGCCTCCGCTGTCCGAACCGGAGAGGGGCTCCGTGGGCGACGCGCACGACGTCGTGGTGGTCGGTGCGGGCGCGGCCGGCTGTGTGATCGGCGCGCGGCTCGCGGAGGCCGGATCGTCGGTGCTGCTCGTGGAGGCCGGGCCGGACCGCCGCGGCGCCGTGGCGCCGGCGCTGCGCGACGGCTGGCGTCTGCCGGCTGGCGCCGACTGGGACGTCGATTGGGGCTTCCGATCGGAGCCCGACGCCGACGGGGAGACGACGCCCCTGCGACGCGGACGGCTGGTGGGCGGTACCTCGTGGCTCACCCGGTTCGCGGTCCGCGGTTCGCTCGACGACCTCGAAGCCTGGGATGTCGACGGATGGACGCCCGAGGACCTGCTGCCGGCGTTCGTCCGGCTCGAGAACGACCTCGACCATCCCGACCAGCCCTGGCACGGGGACGCCGGTCCGATCCCGATCGGACGGGCCCTCGATGTGCCAGCGACCCCGGCCCTCGCGGCGATCGGTGCCGCGATGGAGCGGTCCGGCTTCCCGCCGGTCGACGATCACAACGCTCCCGGCGCGGTCGGCGTCGGACGGATGCCGATGAGCGTCCGGGACGGGCTCCGCGCGACGACCGCGGACGCCTACCTCGCGCCGGAGCGCGTCCCGTCGACGCTCACGGTCCTGCCCGATCGCACCGTCGACGCCGTGATCCTCGACGACGACCGCGCGAGCGGCGTCCGGCTGGCCGACGGCTCGGTGATCGAGGCCGGGCGCGTGGTGCTGTCCGCTGGCGTGTACGGGAGCCCGCCCATCCTGCTCCGGTCCGGGATCGGGCCGGCGGACGAACTGCGCGAACTCGGGGTCACGGTCCGCGTCCCGCTGGACGGGGTCGGCCGGAACCTGCGCGACCATCCCGGCGTCGAGGTCGCGCCCGCCTACCACGGGCCCGGACGCGACGCACCGCTCCTGCACACGATCGCCACGTTCCACAGCGACGGCGCCCGGGCCGACGGTCCGCCCGATCTCCTGCTGTGGACGAGCGATCCGTCCGGCGATCCCCCGGAACTCGGGATCGCGGCGGTGCTGATGAAGCCGCGCGGTGGCGGAACGGTTCGACTCCGCTCGGCCGATCCGAGCGACGCACCGCGGATCGACCTTCCCCCGCTTGACGACACCGACGTCGATCGACTGCTCGAGGCGTGCCGCCGCGCGCACGAGGTCGTGTCCGACCCCGCCGTACGGGCGGGGTGCGGCGATCCGCCGCCGGCCTTCGGGAACGACGACGCGAGCCGTGCGCGGGTCCGCGCGGAGGCGTACTCGCTCCCGCACGTCGTCGGGACCTGTGCGATGGGCCGCTCACCCGAGGCGGGGGCCGTGGTCGACGCCGACGGCCGCGTTCACGGAACCGACGGGCTGCACGTGATCGACGCCTCGATCGTTCCTGAGCCGCCGTCGGGGTTCCCCCACCTCTGGGCGATCGCGGTGGCAGAGCGGCTGTCGCACGTGCTCTCGGGTCGACGCACCTGATCGCGATCCCCGAGCGATAGCATCGTGGCTCCTGAGACGGGAGACGAGCAACGGCGACGTTCGGCCTCGTTCACGGTGCCTATCACGGCGGCTGGTGCTGGGAGCGGCTCGCTCCGGAACTGCGCGCAGCGGGGCACGAGGCCCTCACGGTGGACCTTCCGTGCGAAGATCCGGAGGCGGGCGCGGACCGATACGCGCAGGTGGCCGTCGAAGCGTTCTCCGGTGCGGGCCAGGATCTGATCCTCGTGGGCCACTCGCTCGGCGGGCTCACGATCCCCCTGATCGCGGAACGACGACCCGTGCAGCGCATGGTGTTCCTGTGCGCCATGCTGCCCGAGCCCGGCCGGATCCACGATGACCTCCAACGGGAGTCGCCCGACATGGGACTGCCCCCTCCTCGCGGCGGTGCGTACGAGGATCCGCCCGGCACCACCCGGTGGCCGGCGGACGCGGCCGCGGCGTGGTTCTTCGCCGACTGCGACGCGGCGACCGCCGCCTGGGCGTGCGCGCGGTTGCGGGGCCAGTGCTGGAAGATCACCCAGGAGGTCACCCCCCTCGATCGATGGCCGGATACGCCTTCGACCTCCGTCATCGGGGCCCGCGACCCGGTGATCAACCCGGTGTGGTCGCGACGAGCCGCGCGATCGATCCTGGGGGTCGACCCGGTCGAACTCGCCACCGGCCACTCCCCGTTCCTGTCGGCTCCCGACGCGCTCGCGTCGGTGCTGGTATCACTCGCGGAGGACGGCGCCGGATCCGCGTGAGGCGATCGCGTCCGTCGTCCCGGAGCGGCGGTGGTCAGCCACCCGCTCGGAGCGATGTCGACGCGCCCCGGGCCCGGCACGCTCCGAGATCGTGGTCGCCGCGATCTACTCGTCGCTCGCGAGGCTCGCGGTTTCGAAGGTCACTCTCGCCGTGACCGGCGGGTCGAGCGGACGCAGATCCCGCCCAACGAGTTCGACCCGCAGGACGTGCTCGCCGTAGTGGAGGTGGCGGAGCTCCCGGTCGGGCGATGCGCTCGTCGCGATGCGGTGACCGTCGAGGATGTAGACGACCCGCGCGACCGCATCCGACGACGTCGGATCACCGACGCTCACGTGGACGAGGACGGAGACCTCCTTCCCGTAGATCTGGTCGCCGTCCGCCGGATGCAAGATCGCGATCCTCGTGACGCCGCCGGCCGAGGGCGTCGTGGTCGACGTCGTGCACCCGGTCACCGCGACGACGATCCCGATCAAGCTCAGGCCGAGCCGAACATGCTGTCGCACGCCCGACAGGCTACGTCCCTCCGAGCCCGCGGGCACGGGCTCCCGGCGCGGTGTGCGAGGATGCCCCGGTGAGCGACGCGGCGCCGGAGGTCGGCGCGCCCGATCGGCCGTTCGCGGTCGTCGACATCGGCTCGAACTCCGCACGGATGATCGTGTTCCGGCTCCGCGAGGGCGAACACCTCGACGTCTTGGAAGACGCGCGGGCTCCGCTGCGGCTCGCGCGCGCGCTCCGCGAGGAGGATCGGCTGGGGCCGAGCGCGATCGCCCGCACCCTCGAGGCGCTCCACGACTTCCGGGCGGTGGCCGACGGCGCCGGCGCCACCCGGATCATCGCGGTCGCGACGTCGGCGGTGCGCGACGCGGAGGACGGCGCCGAGCTCGCCGCCCAGGCGGCCCGGCTGGGCTTCCACCTCCAGGTGATCGACGGTGACCTGGAGGCTCGGCTCGGCTTCCTCGGCGCGGTCCACGATCTGTCGGTGACGAGCGGCGTCACGATGGACGTCGGCGGGGGCAGCATGGAGCTCTCGCGGTTCGTCGAACGCAAGCTCGACGCGTCCTGGACCCTCCCGCTCGGATCGCTCCGGATCTCCGACCTGTTCCTGGAGAACGATCCGCCGACCGAGAAGGAGCTCCGGAAGCTCCGCGAACACGTCGCCGCGACGCTCGCCGATGCCGGCGTTCCCGAGCTCGCGACCGGCGAGGAGCTGGTCGGGATCGGCGGCACGGTGCGCAACCTCGCGAAGATCGACCTGCACCGCAGCGAGGACCCGTTGCAGATCCTGCACGGCCACGAGCTCTCGGAGCGTCACCTCGCGGCGATCGGCGAGGACCTGGCCGAGCGGTCGATGAAACGCCGCGCCCAAGCCTCGGGGCTGAACCCCGACCGGGCGGACTCGATCGTCGGCGGTGCCGCCGTCGTGCTCGGCGTGATGCGCCACCTCGGCGCGCGCCGGCTCGTCGTGTCCAGCCGCGGCCTGCGCGAGGGCCTCGCGCTGGACTCGTTCGGGCGCGACGTCCCGCCGGCGTCGTGGGTGCGCGCGATCTCCGTCGCGACCCTCGCCGCCCGGTTCGCGACCTGGGAAGAGGCGCCGGCGCGGCGGCGGGCATCGATCGCGACGCGCCTGACCGAGGCGCTCGACCCCGCGGCGCCACCGTCGATCGGCGAGATGCTCGAGCACGCCGCGACGCTCCTCGACATCGGGAGAGCGATCGACTACTACGACCGCTTCGAGCACGCCGCCACGATCGCCAGCGCGGCCGACCTGGCCGGCTTCTCGCACGCCGACCTTGGGGCGCTCGTGACGATCCTGCGACTCGGGGCGAACCACCGGCGCCCGGGCCCGTACGCGCGGCTCGTCGACGACGC
Organism: Actinomycetota bacterium; assembly: GCA_035490535.1. GTDB lineage: Bacteria > Actinomycetota > UBA4738 > UBA4738 > HRBIN12 > AC-51. Next base: position 77,901 of record DATHCP010000087.1, on the reverse strand, counting down.
GGACCGGCCCGCGGTGGAACGGGCGGCCGCGGCGCTGCTGCTGGCCGACGAGCTGAACCGGCGGATCCCGCCCGACACGCCGGCGCCCGTGTCGTGCAACTGGATGCGGGACGGCTTCGAGGTGGTCGCCCCGGTGCCGGCCGGCTGGCGGCCGCGCGCGGTCGCCGACCGCTTCTCCCAGATCTTCGGACGCGCGCTGATCGTCGTGGCCTCGGAGGTGGCACTGCGCGCGGTGCCGGAAGACGTGGCGCCCGACGGCTGAGCCGTCGCCGCGCCGGACCTCAGACGCCGGCGCCCCAGAAGTGGCTCGCGGCCGCGCCGGCCAGCCGCAGCGAGGCGCCTGCGCTGATCGCGGGGCTCGCGAGCTCCAGCGCCATCAACCCGGCGCCGACGACCGGCGGGGTCGTGAGCACCTCGGGCCGGGCCCGCGGCGCGGTCCGCCGGACGCCGAGCTCGAGCTGGTCCATCAGGTAGCGGTTCGGCGTGCGGAACAGGTTGCCGGCGCAGACCACCTCGAACTCGAGGTCGCCCATGTCGAGACGCCCGGCGACAAGGCCCGCGGCGTCGCCGAGCGAGGAGCCGATCTGCTCCAGGATCGTTCGTGCCACCAGGTCGCCGCGTTCCGTCGCCTCCAGGACGAGCGGGGCCATGTTGGCGACCTCGGGCGAGCGCAGCCGGGTGTCCTGCCGGCTCAGGCGCTCGAGCAACGTCGCCGCGCCGTCCACGCCGGCCCGCTCGCAGATCAGCTCGGTCAGCATCGTGGAGGGCCCGCGGCCCGTGTAGGCGTCGGCGACCGCACGCACCGCGAGCTCGGAGACGTCGAACTCGCTGCCGAAGTCGCCGAAGACGCGCCCCTCGCCGATCGTGCGGAACTCCTCGCCGGCGGGATTGCGGCCGGCCGCGACGGTGCCGGTGCCGGAGATCACGACGGCGCCCCACGGCTGCATCGTTCCGGCTCGGAGCGCGACGAAGGCGTCGTTCACGATCCGCTGCGGTCCGCCGAACCCGAGCGGCCCGATCACGCCCTCGAGACGCGCGAGGTCGGAGGGCCAATCCAAGCCGGCCAATCCGAACACGGAGGCGTCGAGCGCGCCGCGCCGCAGACCGGCGGCCGCGAGCGCACCGTCCGCCGCCTCGGCGACCGCCTCGCAGGCGCCCTCCAGTCCCGCCGTCTCCCAGTTCGAGGAGCCGCCGGCGCCGGCGCCGAGCAGCTCCCCCGAGCCGTCGACCACCACCGCATAGGTCTTGCGGCCGCCGCCGTCGACCCCCAGGGCCACGCTCACGGCGCGTCCGCCTCCGCGCCGGAGGCGTAGGCGCGCGCGACGACGTCCATCACGACGCGGCCGTCCTCGCCCGACGGGCGGGGCTGGCGACCCTCGGCGATCGCGGTCAGGAACTCGCGCATCTGGGCCGTATACATCGGCTGGGTGCAGTGCTCGTAGTCCTCGCTCGGAGCCTCGCGCGGGAAGATGCGCGCGTAGCCGCTGGTGCCGTACACCTCGGTCTCCGCCTCGAGTCCCTCCGCGTGGGGCTGCCACCAGCCGGATTCGACGATGGAGGTCGTCCCCTGGGACCAGCCGATCAGCAGGACCGCGTCGTCGTCCACGTCGTAGGAACCGTACCGCGTCCCGACCGCCGCACAGACGCGCTCCACCGACGGATCTCCGAGCAGGAACCGGACCGTGTCGATCGCGTGGACACCCATATCGACCAAGGCGCCGCCACCCGCGAGGACCGGATCGACGAACCAGCCGGAGGGGCCCCACGCCACGTGGACCCCGTAGCCCCGCGTCTTCACGACCTCGCCGAGCTCGCCGGCGGCGATCCGGTCGCGCAGCGCGATCACCTCGTCCCGGAACCGCCAGCAGTGGGCGACCATCAGCGGCGCGCCCGAGGAGCGAGAGGCCGCGAGCATCGCGTCGCAGCCGGCGAGATCGGTGGCCATCGGCTTCTCCACCAGCACCGGGATCCCGCCCTCCAGGAGCGCCACCGACTGGGGCGCGTGCAGGGCGTTCGGCGTCGAGACGACCGCGGCGTCGACCTCTGGATCTCGGGCGAGCGACTCCCAGTCGGTCGTCACCCGCTCGATCCCGTGCCGCTCGGCGAAGGCGCGGGCGGTCTCCTCCCGGTGGTTGGCCACGACGACCACCTCGGAGCCGCTCTCGCGCACGGCGCGCGCGTGGAAGTCCTGGATCCATCCGCATCCGAACAGCGCAACCCGCATCCGTGTCGCCGTCCCTCCGGGTCCGTCCCGGGCGCGGAGCCTAGCCCTTCACGCCCGACAGCGTGATGCCCTCGACGAAGACACGTTGCGCCAGGAAGAACAACACGATGATGGGCAGCATGAACAGGACGGAGGCCGCCATCGTGAGGTTCCACTGGACGTGGTGCAGCGCCTTGAACTCCGACAGGCCGATCGCGAGCGTCCAGCGATTGGGATCCTCGCCCACGTACAGCAGGGGGCCGAAGAAGTCGTTCCAGTTGTAGAGGAAGTTGAACAGCGCGACCGCGGCGATCGCGGGCTTCGCGAGCGGCACGATCACCCGGGTCATGATCTGCCAATCGCTCGCGCCGTCCACGCGCGCGGCGTCGGCGAGCTCTTCCGGGATCGTCATGAAGAACTGTCGGAGCAGGAAGATCGAGAACGCGTCGCCGAAGAAGCTCGGGATGATCAGCGGCTTCAGCGACGGGATCCAGTGCAGTCGCACGAAGATCACGTACAGGGGCAGCACCGTGACCTGGTAGGGCAGCATCAGGGTCGAGAGGATCACGACGAACGCGACCTGCCGGCCCCGCCAGCGCATCCGTGCCAGCGCGTAGGCGACCGGGATGCAGGAGAGCACCGTGCCGACGGTCGACAGGAAGGCGATCGTCAGCGTGTTGAACGTGTAGCGGAAGAACGGGATCGCGCTGAAGACGCTGGTGTAGTTCGACCAGATCCACTGGTGGGGCCACATCGCCGGGGTGTTCGCCTGCGAGTCCGGCATCACCGCGGTCAGCAGCACGAACAGCAAGGGCAGGAAGAACATCGCCGACAGCACGATCAAGATCGTGTGGTTCGCGAAGGCGCTCAGCAGCCGCCGGCGCTTCTCGTGCGGCGGCACCGGGCGGGCGGAGAGCGCGCCCATGTTCCCGATCGCGACGCCTTTGAGGACCTCGGCGCCGCCCGGATGACCGACGGGGCGGGGGACGGCTACTTGAACTCACCTCCCTGGTAGAAGACCCAGCGTCCCGAGGACTTCATCACGGCGAGCGTGCAGATCATCGTGATCACCAGGAGGACCCAGGCGAGCGCCGACGCGTAGCCCATCTGGAAGTTGATCCAGCCGGCCTGGTACAGGCGGGTCGTATAGAACAGCAGCGAGCCCAGCGGATCGCCGAGGCCGTTCACGTCGCCGTTGTTCAGCGTGATGTTCGTGACGTAGGCCTCGGTGAAGAACTGGAAGCCCTCGATGATGCCGATCACGAGGGAGAAGAAGATCACCGGGCTGATCAACGGCAGCGTGACGTGCCGGAACTTCTGCCAGCCCGATGCGCCCTCGATGTCGGCGGCCTCGTAGAGCTGGCGCGGCACGTTCAGCATGCCGGCGAGGAAGATGATCATCGCGTCGCCGACGCCCCAGAGGCCGAGGATCAGGAGGCCCGGCTTCGACCACGTGGGACTCTGGAACCACAGCGGCGTGTTCTTGACGCCCAGATGCGACAGGATCTGGTTCACCGGCCCGAACGCCGGATTGAAGATGAACACGAAGGCGAGCGCCGCGGCGACCGCCGGCGCGAGCGTCGGCAGGAAGAAGATCGTTCGGTACACGCGGATCCCTCGACGCGGCTTCACCAGCAGCCAGGCGGTGCCGACCGCGAACGCGATCCGCAGCGGCACCCCGAAGATGATGATCCACAGCGTGTTGCGGATCGCCTGCCAGAAGAACGGGTCCTTCGTGAACATGAACCGGTAGTTCGCGAGGCCGTTGAAGATCGGATGCGACAGCAGGTCGAAGTGCGTGAGCGAGTAGTAGAAGCTCGCGAGGATCGGATACAGCGTGAAGACGAAGAAGCCGATCAGCCACGGCGACATGAACAACGCGACCCGCAGGTAGTTCCGGCGGGTCCTCCGACGCGCGGCGGGCGTCCGACGACGGACCGGGGTCGTCCGGCCCGTCGTCGGTCCCGTCGAAGCCGCGGTGGCGACGATCGCCCCTCCTCCTATGGCGCCTGCGCCTGCTGCAGGTCGGTCTCCGTGCGGTCGGCCGCCGTCTGGAGGCCGCCCTGGAGATCCGTGGTCTTGCCAGCCTGCCACGCCTGGGAGAACTGGTCGATGTACGTGCCCAACCCGTCACCGATCGGCGTGGTCGGACGATACTCCGAATGCGGGTTCGCGAACGCGTCCAGGAAGACCTGGAACTGCGGGACGAACTTCAGATCCGGGGAGTTCAACGACGCGTTCGTCGTCGGAACGTTGTAGGCGTTGTTCGCCATGTACACGAGGGTTGGCGTGTCCGTGGCCATGTACTTCATCAGCAGCCACGCCTCGGCCTCGTGTTTCGAGCCCCGCGGGATCCCGATGATCGTGCCGCCGGCGATGCCGGAGCCGTACGTGTCGGTGGTCCCGGGGGAGGTCGGCATCGGCGCGGTGTCGTAGTTCAGGTTCGGCGCCTCGGCCTGGATGAAGTTGGGGCCTGCGCGCCACTCGCCGTCGAGGTCGATCGCGACCCGTCCGATCTCGAAGTCGTTCGCCGGCGAGAACTCGTCGGCCGTCCCGGCGACGAACCGCTGGAGCCGGTCCGACCCCGTCTGGAAGTCCCCGTTGCCGTACACCTCGGCGATGAACTGCTTCTGCCACGTGAGCATCTCGGCCCACGCCGGGTCGGTCGCGAAGGCCGGCTTCCCGTCGGCGTCCAGCCACTTCGCGCCGAACATGTGTCCGAAGCTCAGCGTCGTGTTGCCGCAGCAGTTGTAGCCGATCCAGGGCACGAAGCCGGCAACCTTGATCGAACCGTCGGGGTTGAACTTCGTCAGCCTCTTCGCATCGGCCATCAGCTCGTCCGTCGTCTTCGGCGGGCCGCTGATGCCGGCGGCCTTGAACATGTCCAGGTTGTAGTACATGGCGGTCACGTCGGTGAGGAACGGCAGCGAGCACTGGATCCCGTTGTAGCTCGTGTAGGTCAGGGCCGTCGGCGGGAACGTGCTGCTCATGTCGATCCCGACGTTCGGGTCCTTGATGTACGGGTTCATGTCGATCCACGCGCCGGACTGACAGAACTTGCCCACGTTGTCCACCCCGAACGAGAGCACCGCATCGGGCGCGTCGCCCGCGTTGATCGCGGCGATGATCTTCTGGTCCGTCAGCCCGGTCTTGGAGTCGACCGTGATCCAGGGGTACTGCTTCTCGAAGCCGGCGAAGATCTTGTTGAAGACGTTCGTCTCGGCCTTGGAGGTCCACTCGCTCCACATCGTGAGCGTCACGGGCTCGTGCGACGCGCTCGGGTTCACCGTCTGGATGCCACTGCTGGCGCCGCCGCCCGAACACGCCGCGGCGAACAGCCCCAGGCTGAGGAGCATCACCGACCATCGCTTCATCCCGTTGCCTCCTCTCCGGGCAACGCCCGGGTCGTCGTTCGCTTCCCGGATATACGTGCGGGTCGGGCTCGGAAGCTCATGCCGAAGCCATCCCGCGGTCGAACAGCTGGTCGTGGGCGGACCGCAGGGCCATCGAGACCGAGCCGTAGAGCGTGGCCTCGTGCCCGAGGACCGAGACCTCGACCCGGGGCCGGAATGGGGAGATCCCGTCCAGCTTGCTGCGCACCGGTTCCAGCAACAGCTCGCGGTTGCTGCCGATGCCGCCGCCCAGGATCACGAGCTCCGGATCGAGGACCGCCGAGACCGCAGCGATCGCCAGGGCGATCCGCTCCGCCTCCTGCGCCACCACCCTTGCGGCCCTCCGGTCTCCCCGCGTCGCCGCCGCGAACACACGCTCGGCGGTGAGCGGCCCGGTCATCCCGGCCCGGCGCGCGGCCTCGACCACCCCGCTGGCGCTCGCCGCGGCGTCCAGCGGCCCCCGCCGGCGCCCCTCGGGGTCGCGCACGTCGGTCTTCCACAGGGGCAGGTAGCCGACCTCGCCGGCCGCGCCGCTCGAGCCCCGGTAGAGCTGGCCGTTCACCACGATGCCGAGCCCGACGCCCGTGCCCAGGTGCAGGTACACGAAGTCGCCGACGTCCTTGCCCAGCCCATGCCACCGCTCACCGAGTGCTGCGAGGTTCACGTCGTTCTCGAACTCGGTCTTCGTGCCGAGCTCGCGCTGAACCAGCTCCACCAGGCCGTGCCGGCCCCAGCCCGGCAGGCTGTACGCGAGCGCGACCTCGCCACGTCCGGGCTCGTACACGCCGGGGCTCCCGACCGCGGCGAACGTGACCTGCCCCCAGCGGATGCCGGCGTCGGAGGCCAGGCCGTGCGCGATCGCGCCGATCTGCGCGATCAGCGTGGAGGCGCTGCGCACGCGGGCGCGCTCGTCGCGGCGCGCCACGAACTCGCCGGTGACGTCGGCGATCGCCGCGCGGAGCCATTTGCGGCCGACGTCGATGCCGACCACCCAGCCGGCGCGGGGATTCAGCTGGTACAGGATCGCGGTCGGGCCCTTGCCCCCGCGGGAGCGGCCGGCCTCGCGCACCAGTCCCGCCTGCTGGAGCCCGGCGAGGGCCTGCGAGACCGTGGGCTTCGAGAGCGCGGTTTCGCGAGCGAGTTGCGCGCGAGAGATCGGGCCCTGCCGCCGCACGCAGTCCAGAACGGTCCGCTCGTTGATCGCCCGCAGGAGGCTGGGCGTCCCCGCACGCGACGTCCGATCGAGGACCGTGGTCGTTCCCCTCAGCTCAAAGGAAACTTTCCTAACTAATTGGGCGGATGCTACGCTCCGGCCGGTGCGGGAGTCAAGGCGACCGAGGTGATCCGCGAGGACGTCGGACGGCTGATCGCCGTGGTGCGCTACCGGACGGCCGACGGGCTCGACCGGGTGCTGGGCGCGCTGGCCGACGCCGGTGTCCCCGCGCTCGAGATCACGCTCGACACGCCCGGCGCGCTGGACGCGATCGCTCGTGCGGCGGAGCGCGGCGACCTGGTCGGCGCCGGCACGGTCCTGTCCGCCGATCAGGTGGGCGCGGCGGCCGACGCCGGCGCCCGGTTCGTCGCTTCCCCCCACCTCGTGCCGGCCGTCGTCGACGCCGCGACCGCGCGCGGGATCGACGCGTTCCCCGGCGTCCTGACCCCGGGCGAACTGGCGCGGGCGCTCGAGGCCGGGGCGCGTGCCGTGAAGCTGTTCCCCGCGGCCGCCGTCGGACCGGCGTACGTCCGGACGCTCCGTGGGCCGTACCCCGACGTGCCGATCGTGCCGACCGGCGGGATCGCGATCGCGGACGTCCGCGGCTACCTCGCGGCGGGGGCGACCGCGGTCGGCCTCGGCTCGAGCCTGGTCGGGGCGGTCCCGCCCGCCGACGATCTCGGCATGACCGCGCTGCGGGACCGGGCGCGCGAGGCCGTCGCGGCGACCCGCGGATGACCGAGCGGTTCGATCTGATCGCGCTCGGCGAGACGATGCTGTCGCTGGTCGCCGTCGACGGCACCCTCGCCGACGCGGAGACGTTCGCCGCGACGATCGGCGGCGCGGAGAGCAACACGTGCGTCGCGTTGGCCCGGCGCGGAGCTCGCACCGCGTGGATCAGCCGGCTGGGCGCCGACGAGGCGGGTCGACGGATCCGCGGAGCGCTCGCGGCGGCCGGCGTCGATCTCCGCTGGGTCCATGTGGACCCGGACCGCCCGACCGGCCTGATGCTGCGCGACACCGAGGGCGGCGTGCGCTACTGGCGGGCCGGATCGGCCGCGAGCGCGCTCGAGCCGGCGGACCTGGAGGGCGCGCCGGTCGCGGAGGCGCGCGCGGTCCTGGTCACGGGCATCACGGCGATGCTGGGCCCCGGCCCCCACCGGGCCGCGGTCGCATTGCTCGACCTCGCGCAGGGCCTCCGCGTGATCGACCCGAACCTGCGTCCGGGCCTGTGGGGATCTGCGCGAGCGGCGGAGCTGCTCGAGCCGCTCCTGGCGCGTTGCGACGTCGTGCTCGGCGGTGAGGACGAGCTCGCGACCCTGTTCGGCGGCTCCGGCCCGGCGCTGGCCGAGCGGTGCGCGGCCGCCGGCGCCGGCGAGGTCGTGCTCACGCGGGGCGCCGACGGCGCCGCCGCGCTCGACCCGGACGGAGCATGGCACGAGCGCGCGGCCGCGCCGATCGACGAACGCGATCCGGTCGGCGCCGGCGACGCGTTCAACGCCGGCTACCTCGAGGCCCGCCTTGCCGGCGCGGCCGTCCCCGACGCGCTCGAGCTCGCGATCGCCGCCGGTGCCCGGGCGGCCGAAACCTTCGGCGACACCGACCCACCCGATCCCAACCAGGAGGAGCGAGGATGACCCGAGACGCGCGCCAACCCGAGGGGCTCCCCCGTCCGACGTCCCCCTACAGTCCCGTCGTCGTCGGCGCCGGGCTCGCGTTCATCTCCGGGCAGGTGGCCCTGGACGCGAGCGGCCGGATCGTACCCGGCGGCATCGCGGAGCAGACCCGGCAGGTGCTCACCAACCTGCGGGCGTGCCTGGAAGCCGCCGGCGCCACGATGGACGACGTCGTCAAGGTGACGGCGTTCCTCGCCGACCTGGGCGACTTCGCCGCGTTCAACGAGGAATACGCGGGGCACTTCGCCGAGCCGCGACCCGCCCGGTCGACGGTCGAGGTCGGACTGGCCGCCGGACTGCTCGTGGAGATCGAGGCGGTGGCGGTGCTGCCGACGTGAGTTCAGAACCAGGTGACGATCGCGTCCACGACGCGATCGTCGTCGTCGAGCATCGGGATCACGCGACGTCGATCGAACGCCGAGCACGGATGCGAGATGCCGAAGGCGACCCGGTCGCCGGGGCCGAGCGCCATCGCGGGATCCATCCGGCAGATCGTGTGCTGGTCCATCACGCGGACGACGCGCAGGCTCCCGTCGAGGGACACGGCGGCACCTCCGCTCCGCGCCCGCAGCGGGACCGGCGGATCGCGGTCGGCCGGCACATCCCGGCGGCCGAGGCCGACGACCAGGGTTCCGGGCTCCGGCCGCGACAGCACCGGTCCCCACGCTTCGAACGCGGCGCGCAACCCCTCGGCGATCGGCGACGAACGAGCGTACACCCCATGATCGTGCGTGATCGTGCAGCCGCAGCGGAGCGCGATCCGGACGTCGGAGCCCGCGCGCCATCCCCCGCCGAGGCGTTCGATCACTCGATCGAAGAACGCGCTCCCGCCGGCGGTGACCAGGAACCCGTCCTCGCCTGCGCCGTCTGCGAGCAACCGTTCGGTCAAAACCCGCATCGAGTCGAGGAACCCATCCACGGCCCCCAAGGATGCCGGCGAGCGGTCGTCGGCGAGCGTCCCCTCGTAACCCGCGACGCCCGCCAGCGACAGGGCGCGCGACGATGCCGTCGCCGCCGCCACCGTCCGTGCGTCCTCCACCGTGCGGCAGCCGGTGCGCCCATCCGTGTGCCCGAGCTCGACCAGCACGTCCAGGGCACGCGGCGCGCCCGCTGCCTGCAGCCCGCGCGCGAGCAGGTCGACCCCGGCGACGGAGTCGACCCAGCACGCCGGCTCGAAGGAGGGATCGCCGAGCGCCTCCGCGAGCCACGCGATCGTCGGGGCGTCGACGAGCTGGTTCGCCAGCAGCACGCGGCGGACACCGACGGCGCGCAGCGCGCGGACCTGCTGGCCGGTGGCCGCCGTCATGCCGGCCGCGCCGGCCACCAGCTGGCGCGCCCACAGCTGCGGGGCCATCGACGTCTTCGCGTGGGGGTAGAGCTCGACGCCGTGCGCGGCGCGGTACTCGGCCATCACGCGGACGTTGTGCTCGACCGCCGATCGGCGCAACAGCAGGATCGGCGGCGCCAGGTCGTCGAGCGTCCAGCCCTGGGCCGCGACCTCCTCGACCGTGGTGGCCGCCGCCGGCGGGAACCCGGTCGTGCGTCCGTCGATCGGCGTGGCGAGGGCCTCCGAAAGATCCAGCGGCCCGCCGTTCACGCCGCGCCCCAGATGGCGGGGAGGAACGCGGCATGAGCGCGGAGGTACGCGTCGAGGAGCTGAGCGGCCACCGCGCGGGAGGGAACCAGCGGATGCGCCTCGAGCGCATCGATCGCGAGCGCATGGTCGCCGGTGAGGGCGGCTTCGGCGGCCAGCCGGGCGTGCTCGGCGACCCGGGTCACGACGTCGTGCACCGGCTCCGGCAACGCCGCCTGATCGATCGGCTCCACCGAGCGCCCCTGCACCCACGCGGGGGTCTCGACGATGGCACCCTCCGGGAGGTCGGGGACCTGGCCGCGGTTCGGGAGGTTGAGGATCGCGCGGTGGCGCGCTCCGGAGCGGATCGCGGCCATGATCGCGACGGCGAAGTCGCCGTGCTCCTCACTCGCCCGCGCCATCGACGGACGCGGATCGGCCGCGTCCGCCTCCCGCCGATAGCTCGCGACGACTTCCGGGAGCTGCGCCATCACCTCCTCGGCACGCGTACGCCCCGCCGCCCGCTGCTCGGCAAGGACCTCGTCCGTGAACCGGAAGTACTGCAGGTAGAGGCTCGGAACGACCCGGAGCTCGCGGAACAGCACGACGACCCGCCACCAACCGCGGTCGGCGACCTCCGCGGGCGTAACCGTGTCGAGCCGCTCCCAGACGGCGGGCGTCCGGTCGAGGCCGTCGATCCGCACCGCCCGGGTGAACGTCATGTGGTTCACGCCAGCCGTGTCGAGCTCGATCCGGACCGGATCGACGGCGAGCAGGCGGCCGAGGAACGCCTCCTCGCCCGCGGTCTGGTCGCACAGCCCGAGGAACGGCACGGGCGGCCCCCACCGGGTCATCGCCTCGGAGACGATCTCGATCGGGTTCGTGTAGTTCAGCAGGACCGCCTCGGATGCCGCCTCCGCTCGCACCTCCGAGGCGATCTCCCGCACGATCGGTACCGAGCGCAACGCCATCGCGAACCCGCCCGGCCCGGCCGTCTCCTGGCCGATCACCCCGTGGTCGATCGCGATCCGCTCGTCCAGGTGCCGCGCCGCGAACCCGCCGGGACGGAACGCCGTCAGGATCAGGTCGGCGCCGGCGATCGCGCGCCGGCGCTCGAGCGTGGCCTCCACCCCGATGTCGCCTGCGCCGCGCGCGCGCAGGATCGACCGGGTGAGCCGCGCCTGCAGCTCGAGCGCGTCGGCGTCGACGTCGTGCAGCACGAGCGTCGCTCCGGCCAGCGCGTCGCGGGCGTGCGCCACCGCGAACGCGATGCCGGGCATGTACGCGGAGCCGCCGCCGACGATGCAGATGCGCGGCGCGTCCATCTGCGCGACCCTACCAACCCCGATCCACCCCACCGCTTCGGAAGGAGCCGACGATGAGCGAACTCGCGATCGCGGGCGGCACGCCCGTCCGAACCGAGCCCTATCCCGACTGGCCGAACGGGAACGACGACGACGTCCTCGCCGTCGAACGCGTGGTCCGCAGCGGCCGCTGGGGAGGCTTCCCCGAGCCGGGCCCGCATGCGGCCGCCTTCGAGGAGCGATTCGCCGCGTATCAGGGCGCCCGACACGGCGTCCTGATGGCGAACGGAACCGTGACGATGGAGGTCGCGCTGAAGGCGCTCGGGATCGGCTGGGGGGACGAGGTGATCGTGCCGGCGCTGACGTTCAGCGCAACGGCGTACGCCCCGATCGCCGCCGGAGCCCTGCCGGTGTTCGTCGACGTGACGCCCGCGACCTGGACGATCGATCCCGCGCAGGTCGAGGCGGCGATCACGCCCCGGACGCGGGCGATCTTGCCCGTGCACCTCGGCCATCAGATGGCCGACATGGACGCGTTGATGGCGATCGCGCAGGCGCACGACCTCGCCGTCGTCGAGGACTGCGCGCACGCGCACGGCCAGCAGTGGAACGGGGTCGGCGCCGGCTGCATCGGTGCGTTCGGCTCCTTCAGCCACCAGTCCTCGAAGATCATGACGGCCGGCGAGGGCGGCTCCCTGCTCACGAACGATGACCGGCTCGCGCGCCTGGCGCACTCGGTCGTCGACTGCGGGCGGCCGAAGGACGCCGCGGAGCGCGAGTACACCTTCGGGGCGAACTACCGCCTGGGCGAACTCCAAGCCGCGTTGCTCGAGGTCGCGCTGGACCGGTTCCCCGCGCAACAGGCGAGCCGCGCCGAGTTGGGCTCCCTCTTCGAGGAGCTCGCAGACGACCTTCCGGGGGTGCGGCTGATGCCGCGCGATCCGCGGATCACGCGCTGGAGCTTCTACCGCTACATCGTGGCGATCGATCCCGACGCCTTCGCCGGACGCACGAACGCGGCCGTCTGCGACGCCCTCGAGGCCGAGGGGATCGGCGCCTGGACCGGCTACGAGCCGATGTCGAACTACGACCTGTTCCAGCCGGCGCTGTCGCGCCTCCCCGTGTGCGTGGAGCACGCGGATCGGCTGGATCCGGCGCGGATGTCGTTCCCGGTGGCCGAGGCGGCCGGGCTGCGAGAGTCGGTCTACCTGGACGAGAACGTGTTCCGGTCCGACCGTCGGGGCGTCGAGCAGGCCGTGGAGGCGCTCGCGAAGATCCAGCGGCACGCCGACGAGCTGCCGGAGGTCTAGGCGGACGGGAAGAACCGCGGCAGGAGCTCGCGGTTCGCCTCGAGCAGCGCGTCGAGGAGCGGCGCCGCCCGATCGTGGTCGCCGACGAGCGGGTTCGTCATCAGCGCGAGGAGCGCGCGCTCGCGCGAGCCGCTGAGGGCGGCCTCGATCGTGAGGCGCTCGTAGGCCTTGGCGTGCTGGACCAGCCCGAGCATCTCCGGGGCGAGCGGCGCGGTCGGGATCGGATGGGCTCCCTCACGGTCGACCCGGCACGGGACCTCGACCACGTCGTCGTCGGCCAGGTTCGCGATCGCGCCCTGGTTGCGGACGTTCACCACCTGCTCGTCCCCGGTCCCGGCGTGCAACGAGGCGACGAGCGCGGCCGCGGCGTCGGAGTACCAGGCGCCGCCCCGCTCCTCCAGGAGCTTGGGCTTCGTGTCGAGCGCGGGGTCGCGGTACAGCTCCAGCAAGCCCGCCTCGATCTCCAGCACCTCCTCGGCACGCGTGCGGTGCGTCCGTTGGTGCGCGAGCACCTCGGGGGTCCGGTAGTAGTAGTGCAGGTAGTAGCTCGGGATCGCACCCAGCGCCCGAACCAGCTCGATCGGCGCGTCCTCGAACGCGTCGACGGGCGGATCGGCGAGCAACGCCGGAAGCCGGTCCTCGCCGTCGACCCGGACCTCGCGCTCCCACGTCAGGTGGTTCAGGCCGACATGGTCGAGCGTGACGCGGGACGGCTCGACGCCGAAGATCGCGGCGAACTCGCGCTGGAAGCCGATCGCGACGTTGCAGAGCCCGCATGCGCGGTGGCCCCCGTCGAGCAACGCCTGCGTGACCAGCCCGGTCGGGTTCGTGAAGTCGACGAACCACGCCCCGGGCGCGCCGATCTCGGCGGTCAGCTCGGCGAGCTCGAGCACCACCGGCACCGTGCGCAGCGCCTTCGCGAAGCCGCCGGGACCGGTCGTCTCCTGACCGATGCAGTCGAACCGCAGCGGGATCGTCTCGTCCCGGAACCGCGCCTGGTTCCCGCCGACCCGCAGCTGGACGATCACGAAGTCGGCGCCCTCGATCGCGCGTCGCGGATCGTCGGTCAGCTCGACCGTGCCGCTCCACCCGGCGCGCAGGACCATGCGCTGGGCGAGCCCCCCGACCACGCCGAGGCGGTCCAGGTCGATGTCCAGCAGGACGAGGGCATCGACCGGGAGACGGTCGCTCCGGGTGACGAACCCCTCGACGAGCTCCGGCGTGTACGTGCTCCCGCCGCCGACGACCGCGACCTTCACACCCATCCGCGGCGCATCGTACACTCCGGTCGGTGAAATCGTTAGGAAACTTTCCTGACCCATTCATCGCCGAGATCGCCGGCCAGCCCGACGCCCTCCGGCGGGCCGGCGCCGCATCGCTCCGGCAGGCCGACGCGGTGGCCGAGGCGGCCGCATCGGCGGGCGGGCGGACCCTCGCGTTCGCGGGGATGGGCAGCTCCTACGACGCGTGCTATCCGGCCGTCGCCGACCTGGCGGTGGCCGGGATCCCCGCCCTGATGGTGGACGCCGCCGAGCTGCTCCACATGCGGCTGGCGACGCTCGGCGCCGGCGACCTGCTGATCCTCGTGAGCCAGTCGGGAGAGAGCGCGGAGACCGTGGCGGTCGCCCGTTCGCTCCGCGAGCGCGGCGACGCGCCCACGATCGTCGCGGTGACGAACGGCCTGGACAATCGGCTCGCCGGCCTCGCGGACGTCGCCCTGGATACCGAGGCCGGGCCGGAGACCGGTCCGTCGACGATGACCTTCGTGGCCACGCTGGTCCTGGTCGGCGCGCTCGCCCGCGCGATCGGCGGCGTCGCGACGGACGGCGTCGCGGACGCCGCGAACGCGGCCGCGACGGCCGTGGGCAGCCTCCTGGGTGACGGCAGCCTCCCCGACCGGCTCGCGGCGTGGCACGACGGCCGCGCGACGACCGTGATCCTGGGTCGAGGTGCCGCCCGCGCGGCCGCCGAGATGGGCGCGCTGACGCTGAAGGAGGCGGTCGGGATCCCCGTCGAGTCCTTGCAGGCCGCACAGTTCCGGCACGGCCCGCTGGAGCTGGCCGGCCCCGCCCTGGCCGCGATCGTGATCGCGACCGAGCCCGAGACCGCCGAGCTCGACCTGGGGCTGGCCACGGACCTCCGCGCCCTCGGCGCAGGCGTGCTCGTCGTCGCGAGGCACGACGACGGAGGGCCGGGAACGATCGAGATCGGCGATCTGGACCGGCTCGTCGCGCCGGCCGCGTCGATCGTTCCGGTGCAGCTGCTCGCGTGGCGGCTCGCCACGCTCGCCGGCCGCGACCCGGGCACCTACGTCCACGCCGCGAAGGTGACCACCCGTGAGTGAGCCGTTCCGGGTCGCGCTGACGTTCGACGCCGAGCATCCCGACCGTCCCGGATGTCCGCCGGGGAACGCCGAGCGGATCGTCGAGACGCTGGCGGGGCGGGGCGTGACCGCGACGTTCTTCGTCCAGGGCCGGTGGGCCGAGGCCTATCCGGTGACCGCCCGGCGGATCGCCGAGGACGGCCATCTGATCGGACACCACTCGCACTACCACGCCCGGATGCCGCTGCTCGTGCCGAACGGCGTGCCGTCGGACCTGGCCGACGGAGCGGCCGCGATCGAGGCGGCGACCGGCCGCGATCCACGGCCATGGTTCCGCTGCCCGTTCGGCGCCGGGCACGACGACCCCGACGTCCAGGCGGCGCTCGAGGAACTCGGCTACCGCGACGTCGGCTGGCACGTCGAGCTCGAGGATTGGGAGGCCCACCGGACCGGTGAGGCGATCACCGCGGACGGGCTCCGTGGAACGCTCGAGCACGGCGACGGCGCGGTCGTCCTGCTGCACACGTGGCCGGCGGGGACCGGCGACGCCGTCGGCCCGCTCGTCGACGGCCTCCGGGAGGCCGGCGCGACGTTCGTGACGGTCGCCGATCTGGAGACGTTGCCGTGAGGATCCCCGCGCTGCTCGCCGTCGACGCCGGCGGCTCGAAGACCCATGCGGTGCTCGTGTCGCGGTCGGGGACGATCATCGGGGCGGCCCGCGCCGGGTCGATCGAATTCTCGGACACGCACCTCGTGTACCGGATCGGCGAGGACCACCTCGACGCGGTGTGGGTCGCGATCGAGCGCGCGATCCGCGCGGCGGGGCTCGATCCGGATCGGCCGCCGTTCGCCGAGCTCGGGGTCTTCTGCCTGGCCGGCGCCGATCTGCCGGCCGACGACCGTCGCCTGAGCCGGTGGCTGCGCCGCAACGGGTGGACACGCGAGGAGGTCTTGCGCAACGACACGTTCGCGGTGATGCGCGCCGGCACCGACCGGCCCTGGGGCGTGGCGATCGTGTGCGGTCAGGGAACGAACTGCACGGCCGTCGCTCCGAACGGACGCACGTACCGTCTGCCGGCGGTCGGCCCGATCTCCGGCGACTGGGGCGGCGGGCTCGAGGTCGGCGGCGCCGGCCTGTGGCACGCGATCCGCGCCGAGGACGGCCGGGGCGAACGTACGGCGCTGGCCACCACGGTGCCGGCCTACTTCGGCCTGCGGCGGCCCCGGCAGGTGATGGAGGCGATGTACTTCCACCGGATCGGCGAGGATCGTGTGAGCGAACTCGCGCCGATCGTGTTCGCGGCGGCCGCCGAGGGCGACCGCGTCGCGAACACGATCGTCGAGCAGCAGGCGGACGAGGTCGTCACGATGGCGACCACGGCGATCCGACGCCTGCGGATGACGAAGCTGGATGTCGATGTGGTGCTCGGCGGCGGCATCTTCCGCAACCGGTACCGGGCCTTCTACGACCGGATCGAGCGCGGCGTAGCGGCGGTCGCCCCTGCCGCCCGCGTCCACGTGCTCCAGGCGCCGCCGGTGCTGGGCGCGGCGCTGATCGGCCTGGACCGGATCGGCGCCACGCCGGCCGCGCACCGGCGCCTGCAGCGAGACTTGACCCACGAGCGGCTGTCCGCCGAGACTGCCGCCCGACGGAAGGAGCGGTAGATGGCGAAGATCGTGCTCGACGAGGTCACGAAGGTCTTCGCGAACGACGTCATCGCCGTCGACCGCGTGTCCCTGGACATCGCCGACGGCGAGTTCATGGTCCTGGTGGGCCCGTCGGGCTGCGGCAAGTCGACGATCCTGCGGATGATCGCCGGTCTCGAGGAGGTCTCCGCGGGTGAGATCGAGATCGGCGACGAGCAGGTCACCGACCTCGAGCCGAAGGAGCGGGACATCGCGATGGTGTTCCAGAACTACGCGCTCTACCCGCACATGACGGTCGAGCAGAACCTCTCGTTCGGGTTGCGCCTGCGCAAGATGCCGAAGGATGAGCGTTCCCAGCGGGTCCAGGATGCGGCGGAGATCCTCGGGCTCGAGCCACTGATGCAACGCAAACCGGCGGAGCTCTCCGGCGGCCAGCGGCAGCGCGTCGCGATGGGCCGCGCGATGGTGCGTGAGCCCCAGGCGTTCCTGATGGACGAGCCCCTGTCGAACCTCGACGCGAAGCTCCGGGTCCAGCTCCGCACGCAACTGATGCTGCTGCACGACCGGCTGAAGACCACCACGGTCTACGTCACGCACGACCAGGTCGAGGCGATGACGCTCGGCCATCGCGTCGCCGTCCTCCGCGACGGTGTCCTGCAGCAGGTGGACACGCCCCAGGCGCTGTACAACCATCCCGCGAACCTGTTCGTGGCGGCCTTCATGGGCTCGCCGCCGATGAACCTCGTCGAGGCCTCGGTCCGCGGCGAGGCCGTCTCCTTCGGCGGCTGGGACGTCCCGTTGCACGATCCGGAGCGTCTGGCCGCGCACGAGGGCAGGCCCGTGATCTTGGGCGTGCGGCCCTCCGACATCGAGGACCAGGACGTCTGGCAGAGCACCGGCCCGACGATCGAGGTGAAGGCCGACGTGACCGAGGACCTGGGATCGGAGGTCAACGTCCTGTTCAGCGTTGACGCCCCCCCGGTCAGCACCGAGGAGCTCCGTGCCGCCACGACCGAGGACGGCGATGACGACGGGATCCTGCTCGCGACCGAGACCGAGCGCGCCGTCTTCTGCGCCCGGGTCGACGCCCGGACGAAGGTCCGGCCAGGAAGCACGATCCGCCTTGCGCTCGATCCCGCCCGCTTCTACTTCTTCGATCCCGCCACGGGCCTGGCGATCGACCCGGCGCTCACGCCGGCGGCGTCGGCCTGAGTTCGGCCGGGCCGGCGGGGTCCTCCGAGGCGGGCAGCCAACACTCGATCGTCGTGCCCCGCCCGGGCTCGCTGACGATCCGCGCCCACCCGCCGCCGAGCTCGGCGCGTTCGACCATCGTGAGCAGGCCGAGGTGTCCGGGCTGCGGCGTTGCCCGCTCCGGGACGAATCCGGCGCCGTCGTCGTGGACCCGCACCATGACTCCGTCGGCCGCGGTCGCCAGGTCCACCCGAAGGTGCGCCGCGCCAGCGTGCTTGCGCGCGTTCGCGATCGCCTCCTGCACGATCCGATAGATCAGCGCGCGGACGTCTGCATCCGGCTCCGCATCGAGCCGATCCTCGACCGACACCTCCCAGCCGGTGGTCTCGGCGGTCCGGGCCAGATAGAGGCGGATCGCCGCCACCAGGCCTTCGCGGTCCAACGCCGTCGGCCGGAGCTCGAACAGCAGGGACCGCAGCCGCTCGATCGCGCCCCGAACCTCCGCCTGGATCTGGCCGAGCGTTCCCGCCGTCGCGGCAGACGGGTCCGCCTGCAGCATCTGCAGTCGGACGTCGACCGCGCTCATGACCTGGATCGGGTCGTCGTGGATGTCGGCCGCGATCCCCCGCCGCTCCTCCTCCTGCGCATGCTGGAGGCGTCGCGCCAGCTCGCGCCGCTGCCGGAGCGTCCGATGCAGGACCTCGAGGCTCCGTTCGAGCTTCTCTTCCGCCTGCTTGCGTTCGGTGATGTCCAGCATCACGCCGCGCCAGTACAGGAGGGTCCCGTCGTCGCCGCGCACGGGCGCCGCCTCGTCGCGGACCCACACGATGGCGCCGTCACGGGCAACGAGCCGGTATTCGTCCACGTAGTGTGCCCCCGCGCGGTTCGACTCCTGGTTCGCCGCGGCGACCCTGGCGCGGTCGTCGGGGTGGATCCGGTCGCGCCAGAGATCAGGATCGGCCATCCATTCCTCGACCGAGAACCCCAACATCGCCTGGATCTGTGGGCTCGTGTAGAGGTTGGACGAACGCTCATCGGGCCGGTCGATGTACAGGATCGCCGGGACGCCCTCGACCAGCATCCGGTAGGCCTCGGGGTGGAGTTCGCCGAAGCGCCAGGTGGCGGGACCGCTCACAGCCGGGCGATGATCCCCGCGAGCATCGCCACCCGCGGCACCACGCTGGACAGATCGAGCCACTCGTCGGCCGCGTGGGCGCCGCCGCCGATCGGGCCCAGGCCGTCGAGCGTCGGGCAACCGGCGGCGCTCGTGGTGTTCCCGTCCGAGGCGCCGCCGGTCGCGACGTCCTCCACCCCGAACCCGAGCTCGCCGGCCACCTCGACCGCCAGATCCACGAGCCGTTGCGAGGCCGGGGTCTTCTCCATCGGGCGGTGCCACCCGTCGTGGCGCAGCTCGACCTCGATGTCGGGGATCGTGTGCTCACGGCAGATCCGCTCGACCTCGGCCTCGGCCTCCTCGAGGGTCGCGAGCTCTGGCGAGCGAAGGTCCACCTCGAGCACGGCGTCCTCCGGCACGACGTTCGGCCGCGTTCCCCCGCGCAGGACCCCGACGTTGCACGTCACGCCCGGCCACCGTCCGGCGAGCGCTGAGATCGCGATCGCCTTGTGGGCCGCCTCGAGGACGGCGCTGCGGCCCCGGCTCGGCTCGACGCCGGCGTGCGCCGCCCGCCCGCGGATCCGGATCACGTAGTCGGTCACACCCTTGCGGGCGGAGACGATCGCGCCGGTGGAGCGGGCGCACTCCAAGACGAACGCAACGTCATGCCGACCCGCCAGCTCCCCGATCATCGGACCGGAGAACGGTGAGCCGATCTCCTCGTCCGGATTGCACACGAACGTGATCCGGTCGAACGCGTCGAGCCCAGCGTCCTGCAGCGCCCGCGTTGCGTACAGACCACCGAGCAGCCCGCCCTTCATGTCGCTCACGCCGGGGCCGAGTGCGCGGTTCCCGTCGATGTGGAACGGGCGCGCCGCGGCCGTCCCGTCGTCGAAGACCGTGTCCATGTGGCCGAGCAGGAGGATCCGCGCGCCACCCGCGCCGCTGAGCGTGGCGACCAGTAGATCGCCGAGCTGCGGATCGCCGTCGAGCGGCCGGTGCCCACGGCGTTCGACGTCCCAGCCGTTCCCCAGGAAGAAGCCTTCGCACAGATCCGCGATCCGACCCACGCCCTCGGGCGAGTAGGAACCGCAGTCGACGTTCACCATCGCCTCAAGCGCCTCGAGGTACTCGCCGGAGCGCGCGGCCGCATGCTGCTCCAGCGCCCGGGCGTCCATCCGCGCGACGCTAGCACGCGCCGAGCGGCCCGAACCACGCGGCGGCGCCGGCCCCGGTAGCATCCGCCCGATGGCCGCGGGTGAGCTGAACCGCTGGTGGCGCATCGGACTGGTCGTCGTCGCGCCGCTCGTTCGTCTGCTGTTCCGTCCGCGGATCACGGGCGTGGAGCACGTCCCGGCGACCGGCCCGGCGATCCTGGTGTTCAACCACGTCAGCACGTTCGACGGACCCGTGCTCGCGATCGAGACGAGCCGACGGACGCGACGCGAGACCCGCTTCGTGGTCGCCTCCGAGTTCTTCGCCAAGCCGTTCTTCGGCTGGATCCTGCGGCGCTTCGATCAGATAAAGATCCGCCGGGGCGAGGGCGACGCCGACGCGCTGGAGCATGCCTTCGCGGCGTTGAAGGACGGCCGCCTGCTGGCGATCGCGCCGGAGGGCACCGTGAACCCGGACCCGCCGGAGCTCTTGCGGATCCGGTCCGGGATCGCCCGGATCGCCCTGCCCACCGGCGCGCCGGTCGTGCCCGTGGGCATCTGGGGGACGAACCGCCGCTGGCCGCGCTCGGGCCTCACCTGGTCGCGGCCGCTGCGGCCCCGCCTGGCGATCGTGTACGGGGCGCCGGTCCTGCCGGTCGGCGGCGAGGGTGGGGACGATCTCGATGCGTTCGTCGCGCGGATCCGAGACCTCCTCGATGCGCAGGTTGCCGAGGCGATGCGTCTGGCGGGCCAACCGGCGTGAGTGCGATCCCGGATCGCGGCGCCCGATACCGGCGCCGGCTCCTGGTGTTGCTGTCGTCCGCGACCTTCTTCGAGGGGTACGACAACTTCGTGCTGGCCTTCGTGCTGGCGCTCGTCCTCGGCGATCTGGGCGGCAGCGAGGCCGACGCGGGATGGATCCGTGCGATCACATCGCTCGGCGCGGTTGCAGCCTTCGCGCTGGCCGCCCAGGCCGATCGCATCGGCCGCAGGCGACTGTTGCTCATCACGATCGTCGGCTACACGATCGCGGCCGCCCTGACCGCACTCTCTCCGGGCCTGCTGTGGCTGACCGGCGCGCAGTTCGCGGCGCAGGTGTTCCTCGGCGCCGAGTGGGCGGTCGCGATCACGATCGTCGTCGAGGAGTTCCCACGGACCCACCGCGGGAAGGCGCTCGGCATCGTGACCTCGATGAACACGCTCGGCGGGATCTTCGTCGGCGTGCTCGCGTTCGTCGGGTTGCAGGACACGCCCCTCGGATGGCGCGGGTTCTTCGTGGTCGGGTTGCTCCCGCTGATCCTGATCGCCTGGGGCCGTCGGTCGATGCTCGAGACCGAGCGCTACGAGGCCGTGCGCAGCGACGAGCGCAGCGCGCACCTGGATCACGCGTCGCTGTTCGAGCCCTGGCGCCCGGCGTTCCGCACCGTCGTCGTCGCGGTGGGACTGGTGACGTTCTTCCGGTACTTCGTGGTCTCCGCGGGCGCCTTCTGGTGGGCCTACTACGCACAACAGGAGGTCGGCATGAGCGTGTCGACATCGGGGCTGTTCCTGGCGGTGGCCGGCCTGGTCGGTGCGCTCGGATTCCTCGTGGCCGGACGGATGATGGACCGGTTCGGCCGCAAGCCGATGTTCGAGATCTACCTGGCCGGTGCACTCGTGTTCGGCACGCTGACCTTCCAGGTGCACACGCCGCGCGTGATGCTCCCGATCCTCTGCACGGGGATCTTCTTCGGCCTCGGCTCGGTCGCGATGACGTCCGCGTTCGCCACGGAGCCGTTCCCGACCTACGTGCGCTCGCGCGCGGCGGCCTGGTGTCGCAACGCGTTCGAGATCCCGGGCGGCGTCTTGGGGGCGCTCACGGTGGGCCTGCTCGGCGACCACGTCACGGGGCCGGTCGGCTCGATCGGCGACGCGATGGCCCTGGTCACGGTGGCGATGTTGCCGGCCGCGATGGTGGTCTGCTGGTTCTTCGTGCCGGAGACGAACGCGGAGGACATGGTCGCGATGGACGAGGCGATCGTGGCGACGTGAGACGGCTGCTGCTGCTCGGCGTCGTCTTGGTCGCGCTGCTCCCGGCCTGCGCCCGGCAGGACCGCCCCGAGGGCATCGTCGAGCGATGGCTGCTCTCGCTGAACCAAGGAGCCGCCGGCCGGCCGGACCGTTACGCCCCCGACGCCTTGTCGCAGGAGATCGTGCCCGGCTGGGCCACGCTGGACCCCGGCCGCCTGGACACGGTCGAGGTCGGCCGCGCCGCCGCCGATCCGCGGACGCCCGGGGCGAGCCTGGTGCCGTTCCGGGTGGTCGACGACGACGGGACGGCGACGACCGGTATCGCGACGGTCGCGGCCGGCGGCTCCGGCGCGCGCGTGACGGCGATCGAGGTGGGCGGCACCAGGCCCGGCCTGCGCGTGCCCTCGGAGGGCGGTCAGACCGCCGAACGGATCACGCCGACCGCGTGGCTGGTCGCGCTCGCCGCCGCGGGGGTCCTCGCTCTGCTCGCGGTCGGCGTGGTGACGCTCGTCCGTCGGGGCACCGCGTCCGTCGTCACCTGACCCCGGCGGCCTGCCGCGCGAACGCGAGCGGCGACGTCGCGGTCAGGTCGATCGCCGGCTCCGTGTTGTCGTAGGACTGGACGTTGTCACGGAACTGTGCGCCGCTGCCGTTGAACGGCGCGAACCGATCGACGCCGTGCATCGGGCAGCGCCGCATCCCGTCCACGAAACCGCCCACCGGCTCCGCGTTCGGGCCCTCGACGGCCGCGCCGGCCAGCACCGCGCCGGTACCATCGAGCGAACCTTCGATGTTCGCCACCTGGTGTTGGAGGCAGCGTGGGAACACCGAGCCATCGCCGACGATCAAGGACAGGCCCCACGCGTTGGCCCCCAGGATGTTCCCCAGCCAGCGGTCCGCGTTCACGGCGTAGCGCGACGTCCCGGACAGCTCGTCGTACTCGCTCGCCATCACCGAGAGCCCGGCACCGTGCGAGGTCGTATCCCATTCGTTCCACGGGGACCCGAAGCCGAACGGATCGGCCATCCCGAGCCGCCTCGCCGCGTCCAGAACCCTCCGCATGTCGGCCAGGAGCTCCGCCCGCGACACGGCGAGCCCGGCGGGGTGACCCGCCCGGGCGATCGCTCGGATCAGATCGGGGTGGGCGATGCCGGCGACGTCGTAGAGGTTCAGCGGATCGGCGCCATCGTTCGGGCCGGCGATGTAGGCGGCGGCCCACCGAGCGGCGCGCCGCAGGTAATACCGAGGGCTGGAGTGCGGAAGGCCGCGCGGCAGCTCGCCGGCGTCCAGGGCGAGCGCGAGCTCGGTCGCGCCCCACTCCAGATCGTCGCGCCACTCCTGCTCCGGATAGAAGGAGAAGGGGATCACGGTCAGCACGTGGCCGCGCGGGTGCGTATCGGCCAGGTCGAAGATGTGCTCGGCGGCTCGCAGGCACCGGGTCGCGAGCTCGCGATCGCTGCCGGCGAACACCTGGAAGCACTCCGCGAACGCCGCCGCGTCCCGGCCGGCCAGGTTCGGGCTGATCGGCGACCCGGGAGGTCCCGCCCGGAAGACCGGTCGGTGACGGATGAAACGGAAGGTCGGGTCGTGGGGGTGGTATCGGTCGTCCGCCTGCGGAAGCCGCCAGATGTCGTGATCGCCCGCGGTCGTGTCGTTCCCCTCGCCGATCCCGACCTGATAGTAGAGCGTGCGGGTCCGGTCGTTCCACATCCGCAGGAGCCAGTTCGTTCCGAACCGTGCGACCCGCGTGAAGTCCGATCCGGAACCGGCGCCCATCTGCTCGGGGAAGTCCCGGATCCCCGACAGGAGGATCGCGTCCGTGTAGCTCGTGGTCTCCACGAACTTCAGGTAGTCGCCGGCGTCCCACCAGCCGCCGGCCGCGTCGATCCGCGTGCCGAGCGCGCGGAGCCGGCCGCGGTACTCCCCGCTGTCAGCGTCGTACCGAGGCGTGGCGTACGTCATCGCCGAACGATCGTTCAGGTGCCCGGCCTTCGTGGGCAGCGGCGATCCGCGCGAGGCCACCCCATCGCGCTCGTTCCGGTAGAACGCCAGCGCGTTCGCGACCACGCCGGCATCGACCGCGGGAGCCGCGTCGACCCGGAAGGGCGGGGAGACGGCGGTCTGTGAACCGGTCACCTCGATCGTATAGACGCCCGGTGCCGTGACCCCGTCGAAGTCGAGGACGTAGACGTGGGGGAAGGTCGGGCTCCACCGGCCCTGATCGGCGCCGATCGGCGCCCCGAACACGTCCGTCGTGCCGTTGCGGACGGCGAAGGTCGCCCCGGTTTCCGGAGCGCTCGCGAGCAGGTAGGCCCGCTTCGTGTCCGTCGAGGGATAGCCGACCTGGTTCACGCGGACGAAGGCGCCCGCCGAGGCACCGGATGCCGGGGCGCCGTCGACCGCCGTCACGCCGATCCCGGCCACGAACGCACCGAGCACGAGCAGGACGGCCGATGTCGAGGCGCGCGAGCGCTTCATGCGCATCAGCAGACCCGCTCCTTCAGATCGGTGGCCGGCTCAGTATCCCGGACGCGCCGTGGCGGCGCACCCGGACAGCAGGAAGGCGGAAGGGCCGCCCTTCGGGCGGCCCTTCCGGGGGATCCTTCGGTGCTCGGCGGCTCAGCCGCCGAGCGCCACCGCGTTGATCAGGTTGGAGTCGCGCAGCTTGCGCAGCGCCTCGCGCTCGATCAGCCGGACGCGCTCGCCCGAAAGGCCGAGCACCTTCCCGGTCTCGCGCAGGCTCAGCGGCTGTCCGTTCTCCAGGCCGTAGCGCAGCGCCACCACGTGCCGCTCGCGCTCGTCCAGCACCTTGTCCACCGCGCCGCCGATCTCCTCACGGAGCAGCTGGTCCTCGACCTCGTTGAACGCGGCGTCGGAGTCGATCTCCTCGATCAGGTCGCCGAGCTCCGTGTCCTCCCCGACCGGGGACTGCAGGGACAGCGGCTCGCGGCGCCCCATCTCCGTGAGGTCGTCGATCTCGTCGACCGTCGTGTCGAGCGCCTTCGCGAGCTCTTCACGGGTCGGCTCGCGGCCCATCGACTGCGCGAACTGGAACCGCGTGCGGTTCAGCTTGCGCAGACGGTCGTGGATGTGCACCGGCAGACGGATCGACCTGGAGCGATCGGCGATCGCCCGCGTGATCCCTTGCCGGATCCACCACGTCGCGTAGGTGGAGAACTTGAACCCGCGGCGCCAGTCGAACAGCTCGACCGCGCGCATCAGGCCGATGTTCCCCTCCTGGATCAGGTCGAGCAGCGGCAGCCCCTGGCCCTGGTACTTGCGGGCCACGGAGACCACCAGTCGGAGGTTGGCCATGATGAATCGCTGGCGCGCCGCCTCCGCCTTGCGGACGTCGGCTCGCGCCTTCGCGATGCTCTTCTCGGACCGGAGGCGGCCGGCACGGAGGCGCTCCTCGGCCTCCTTGCCGCCCTCGATCGTCATGGCGAGCTCCACCTCTTCCTCCTTCGTGAGCAGCGGCTCGCGGGCCGCCGCCTCGAGGTAGAGGCGCAGGTCGTCAGCGTCGTCGGTCCCAAGGGGACGCGCCGGCTCAGGCACTTCGTATCACGCTCCTGTCCGGGACCGCTCCGCCGCAGGGCACAGCGTTGCGATCGCGGGAACTCGGGGTCGTTCCGTGTGCGAGCGGCCCTGACTGGGATGACGTGCGGGAACGCCTTCGCCGCTCGCGAGCCATGGTAGGCGGTCCCTCCTTCTCTGTAAAGCTGAGGCCGTGTGGAGGTCGTGTGAAGCCGGAGCGAACCCCGGGTCACGCGCCCGTAGAGCCTTCGCCATCGTCCCGTACAACGTTCGACGGCCTCGAGATATGCCGGAGATGACCGCGGGTCAAGACCCAGTCGAGGGAGGCCCCCTCCGGCCGGCCCCGGCTACGCTCCCCACATGCCGACGGAGCTTCCGCCGCTGCAGATCGCGGACATCGGCAGTCCGGTGTCGTACCGCGAATGGCCCGGCCCAGCCCAGGGCACGTTCGTGCTCCTGCACGGGCTGGGCGGGTCCCACCTGAACTGGGTCGAGGTAGCGCCGGCGCTGGCCGGCCTCGGACGGGTGCTCGCTCCGGATCTCCCCGGGTTCGGCCGCTCGCCGCGAGGCGAGCGAGGGACCCGCCTGATGGACTCGCGGGCCGCGCTGTCACGGTTCCTGGACGCGGTCGGTGCCGGACCCTCGGTCCTTGCCGGCAACTCGATGGGCGGCGCCATCGGCTTCCTCGAGGCCGCCGTGGAACCCGACCGGGTCCGGGGGTTGATCGCGACGTCGTCGGTCTATCCGTGGGCCCGTGGCGGGCGGCCGCATCCCTTCGTGCTCGGCACGTTCGCCCTGTACGACAACCGCTGGCTCGGCGAGCGCGTGGTCGCGGGGCGTCGCCGCGCGGTCGATCCGGAGGCCGTCGTGGCGATCGGACTGAAGCTGCTGACCGTCGATCCCGGTCGGGTGCCGCCCGACGTCGTCCGGCTGCAGGTCGACCTGCTCCGCGAGACCCACGACGATCCCGATCTGCCGGCGTCCTTCGTCGAGGCCGCGCGCTCGATCGTCCGCTACGTTCGCGATCCGTCGATCGGGCGATCGGTGATGGACGCGGCCCGGTGCCCGGTCCTCGTGATCCACGGGCGGCAAGACCGGTTCGTTCCGGCCGCGTTCGCCGAGGCCGCCCTCGCGGCGCATCCGTCGTGGCGAGGGCGGATCCTGCCGCGCGTGGGGCACATCCCGCACATGGAAGCGCCCGACCGCTGGCTCGCCGAGGTTGCGGAGTGGGCCGCGGCGGAGATCCGGTAGCTCAGCCGGCGTTCGCGCGCGCGCCGGCGCGGCCGGCCGCGGCCGCCTCGAGATCGTCGAAGCCTCGCTCGATCCCCCGCGCCAAGACGTCGATGTCCTTCAGGATGTCCCAGTCGGCCGTCAGCCCGAACGCCATCGTGCCGCCGAGCGACGTGCACGCGACCGAGAGTCCGCAGGTCTCCCCGAGGGGCATCGCCGGATAGCTCGCCACCAGGCGGGCGCCGCCGAGGTAGAGGGGAACCTGCGGTGCAGGAACGTTGGAGACCACCAGGTTGAACCAGCGCCCTCGCGAGACGAGCCGCGCCGCCGCGGCGTGCAGCGCCGGCGGCGCGTAGGCGCCCAGGCTGATGATCGCGTCCGCCGACACCGCCATCGATCCGGACTTCAGCTCTTCCGTGGCCGCCCGGACCTTCGCCAGGCGTGACCGCGGCGTCATCCGGCCGACCGGGATCTCGACGAACGCCGGCGCGACCCGGTTGCCGACCTCGCCCGCCTCTGCCCGCGAACGGACCGAAACCGGCACCATCACGCGGAGCGAGCGCCCTTTCGTCGACTCAGCTCGCGACACCAGGAGCTGATGCAGGCCGATCGCGACCGCCGTGATGACCACGTCGTTCACCGTTCCGCCGAGCGCGTGCTTGATGCCGCGGACCCGCTCGAAGGGGACCTCCGCCGTCGCGAACCGTCGCGCCGGCTCGATCTTCGTGTCGAAGGGGCCGCGAGGGGCGGCGCCCATCCCGACGATCGATCCCATACCCGAGAGCGTGCGACCGATCGCGTCGAGCGCGCGGCGCGGCGCTCTCGCGGCGTCGGCGATCGTCTCGAGGGGGTGCGACGTCATCTCGGCCACGGCGTCGCGGACGAGCTCCTCCCGCGACGGCGTGGGCTCGGCCACCCACGTTTCAGCCGGGGGATGGACCGGCGCGTCGGGCTGCAGGTCGAACAGCGCCGAGCCGATCACCATGCCGCCGATCCCGTCGGCGAGCGCGTGGTGGAGCTTCAGCAGCACGGCGGTCCGGTCCTCGGCGAGGCCTTCGTAGACGTAGAGCTCCCATAGCGGTTTGGAGCGGTCGAGCGGCCTCGACAGGACTCGCCCGACGGCGCGCTCGAGCTGGAGCCGTCCGCCGGGCTTGGGGATCGCGGCGCGGCGCAGATGGAAGTCGAGGTCGAACCGATCGTCGTCGACCCACAGCGGACGCGCGAGGTTCCCGGGCACGGGGAGCACCCGCTGGCGGAGCCGCGGCGCGAGGTGCAGGCGGGCCTCAACGACGCGCACGACATCCTCGTAGCACAGCGGGCCATCGGGCCGCGGTGCCAGGACCGACACGCCCGCGACGTGCATGTGCATCGCCGGCGTCTCCAGGTAGAGGAAGCTCGCGTCGAGGCTCGTGAGGCGATCTGGGGACATGGGCCCATGCTAGGGTCCGCGCCGATGAGGCGACGACCCTTCCTGCGCGGCGCGATCGCCGTCGCGGCGGTCGTTCCGGCGCTCCTGCTCGGCACGCCGGCGCATGCGGACGAGGGGTACGGCGCCACCGTCTCGGCGGTCGACGACGCGTTCGACCAGCAGGTGGTCCGGATCCAGCCGGGCCAGACGGTCGAGTGGACGAACGACGGTCACGCGGACCACGCGGTGACGGCCGACGACGGATCGTTCGACTCTGGGCGGCTGACCCCCGGCGGGGGGTTCGAGCAGACGTTCGCCACGCCCGGCGTCTATCCCTACTACTGCCGCTATCACGGCACCCCCGGCCACGGGATGATCGGCACGATCGTGGTGGGCGACGTGCCGCTCCCCGGACCCTCCGGCGGCGTGGGACCGGGGCACGAGCCGCCGCCGACGCGCTTCGCGCCGACGGTCCGCGTCCCCCAGGACTTCGCGACGATCCAAGCCGGTGTCGACCACGCGCGGCCCGGCGGGATGGTGCTGATCGCGCCCGGCGTCTACCACGAGTCGGTGACCGTCACGACCCCGTACCTGACGATCCGCGGCGCCGACCGGAACCGGACGATCCTCGACGGCGGCTTCACGGAAGCGAACGGGATCGCGGTCTTCGAGGCAGACGGCGTCACGATCCAGAACCTCACCGCGCGCCGGTTCGCGTTGAACGGCTTCTACTGGAACGACGTCCACGGCTACTGGGGGTCGTACCTGACCGCGGAGGACAACGGCGATTACGGGATCTTCGCGTTCGCGTCGGACTACGGGCAGTTCGATCACTCCTACGCGAGCGGCTCTCCCGACTCG
Organism: Actinomycetota bacterium; assembly: GCA_035490535.1. Lineage (GTDB taxonomy): Bacteria > Actinomycetota > UBA4738 > UBA4738 > HRBIN12 > AC-51. The sequence continues at coordinate 48,758 of DATHCP010000087.1, read as the reverse complement.
GGCTTCTACATCGGCCAGTGCGATCCGTGCCACGCGGTGATCACCGACGTCACGGCCGAGGGGAACGCGGCGGGCTTCAGCGGCACGAACGCCGGCGGCGATCTGGCGATCGTGAACAGCGAGTGGACCGGCAACCTGGCCGGGATCGTGCCCAACACGTTGGATTCCGAGGCCGGTCCTCCGCAGCACGACGTCCTGATCGCGGGCAACGTGGTCCACGACAACGGCTCGCCGTCCGCGCCGACGCTGCCGCTCACGTATCCCGCGTTCGGCGTCGGGATCCTCGTGACCGGCGGCCGCGACGACGTCGTGACGGGCAACCTCGTCGAGGACCAACCGGCGTACGGGATCGCGGTGCTGCCGATCATCGACCGGAACCTCTGGACGACGGCTGGGAACCGGATCACGGACAACGTGGTGCGCCGCAGCGGGCTGGCCGATCTGGCGCTCGGCGCGCCCTCGGCCGGCGGCGACTGCTTCGCCGGCAACACGCACGGGAGCAGCCAACCCCCGGCGATCCAGCTGCTGTACCCGTGCTCAGGCATCCGGCCGTTCCCGGGCGGGGGCGGATCGATCGCGCCGACGCTCGAAGCGCTCGCGCGCTACCTGGACGCACAGGACGGGACGTTCCCCCACGGCGACTGGCGCACCGGGCCGTCGGCGCCACCGCAGCCGCAGCTGCCGGGTGACCCGGCGAAGGCGCCGCCCGTTCCGGCGATCGCCGGCCAGAACGTGCCGCAGCCGTACCGCATCCGTCCGGTCGAGGAGCTCCGTGCGCCCGCCGGACCGACCGTCGGGAAGGAGCTCGCCGTGATGGGGATGCCGCTCGCGACCTCGTGGTGGAGCCTGCTGCTCGGCCTCTACGGGTACGTGCTGCCGTTCGTGCTGTACGCATCGTGGGTCGCCGTGGCGATGTGGGACCTGATCCGGCAGGAGTCGGCCGCGATCGCGCACCGTGCGCGCTGGATGCTGGTGGTGCTCGCGGTGCCGTTCGTCGGGCCCCTGCTGTACTTCGCGTTCGGGCGCTCGCCGATCCCGCGCCAGCTCCGCCTGATCCTGACCGTCGGCGGGATCGCGATCTACGCGGTGTTCGTGCTGCTCGGGGCCCTGCTCGGCGGCTGAGCGGCCGGGTCCTCCACCTGGATCCGCATCCGTTTGTTCGCGCGACCCTTCGACTCGGTCTTCACCACGCGGACGCGGCCGACCTCGCCCGTCGAGCGGACGTGGGTGCCGCCGTCTGCCTGCTTGTCGATCCCCTCGATGTCGATCACGCGGATCGGGTCGACCGAGGGCGGGATCAGGTTGACCTTCGTCCGGATCAGGTCGGGATCCGCGAGGGCGGCCGAGCGCGGCAGGACCAGCACGTGGACCGGCCGGTCCTCGGCGAGGCGGGTGTTGAGGATCTCCTCCACCTCGCGCCCGAAGCTCTGCGACATCGAGTCCAGCTCGAAGTCCATGCGACCGACGCCGCCGGTGTCGATGTTGCCACCGGTCACCTTCGCGCCGAACCCGGCGTAGACCACGCCGGAGAGCGCGTGCAGGGCGGTGTGGGTCCGCATGTGCAGGTGGCGGCGCTCCCAGTCGATCGTCGCCGTGACGGCCGTGCCCGCCGGCGGTGGCCCCCCGTCCACGCGGTGCAGGACCTCGCCGGTCTCCCGCGATGAGACGGTGTCGGCGACCGCGACCGCGCCGCCGGTCCACGCGAGCGTTCCGGTGTCGCCCGGCTGGCCGCCGCCGCGCGCGTAGAACACCGTGCGGTCCAGCACCACGCCGTCGTCCGTGACGGCCACGACCACCGCGTCGCAGCTGGCGAGGTAGGCGTCGGCGGCGTAGAGGCGTTCGGTCATGGCGGCGGATACTACCGCGGGTCCGGCTCCGGCTAGACGTCGGGCTCGACCGCGCGCTGGCCGCGCGCGAGGGTCGCGATCACCGCGGCGCTCAGGATCAATACGCCACCGACCACGGTGGCCGCCGTCAACGGTTCGTCCAGCAGCAGGGCGGCCAGCACCGCCACGGTGAGCGGCTCGAGCACACCGATGATCGCGTTGCGCACCGCGCCGATCCGCTGCAGGCTCGCGATCATCGCGACGAAAGCACCGGCGGTGAACGCGCCCATCCCGAACACCCGCGCGCCGACCTCCGAGCCCTGCGGCATCGCGACCGCGTGGAACGCGACCCCGTAGACGATGTTCGCGAGCGCCGCGCCCGCCGCGAGCCAGGTCGCGGTGGTGAGCGGGTTCGTGCGGTGCACGACCCGGTCGACACCGATCAGGTAGCCGGTGTAGGCCAGCGAGCACGCGATCGCGAGCACGATCCCGATCGGCTCCACGTCGACGCCGGTCCCGGCGGCCACCACGACCCCCGCGCCGGCGACCGCCAGGACCAGCGCCGCGATCAGGCGCCCGGCGGGCACGCGCCGGTCCATCACGATCGACGCGAGCATCACCCAGACGGGGTAGGTGTAGAACAGCAACGTCACGGCGGCCGCGGTGCCGTGGTTCAACGCGGAGAAGTACAGCGCGGACTCGGTGCCGTACCCCAGGGTCGCCGCCACGACGAGACCCAGTCGTTCCCCGCGCTGCGGCACGAGCGGAGAGCGCGTGAACAGCAGGACCACCAGCAGGAGCACGGCCGTGATGCCGAACCGGAACGTCAACAGGACGAACGGCGGATGCCCGTTGAGCAGCCCCTTGCCCAGGATCACCACGAACGCGAACAGCACGCCCATCAGCACGCACAGCAACGACCCCGTGATCTCCGACGAGGTCCGGCGTCCGGCGGCGCGCTCCGTCACGACCCTTCCTCCAGGAACGCGCTGACCCGCTGCACGAGCATCGGGATCGCCGCCAGCAGCTCGTCCTCAGAGCTCAGCAAGATCAGCTCGGCGTTCGCGAGCAGCTCGGCCAGGACACGCGCGAGGGCGGCGGGATGGATCTCGTCGCCCTCGCGGCCGATCACGATCGCCGGCGCCTCGACCCGGCGCAGGAGCTCCCGGTCGGCGATCGCGACGTCGCGCGTGACCTCGCGGATCGCGCGCGCGACGCCGGTGGGGTTCAGGTCCTGCCACAGGAGCAGGTCGACCTCGCGGAGCCAGGGCCGCTCCCGGTATTCCTCCACGCGGCCGGACGCCTCGAGGATCCGGTCGATGGCCTGGTCCGTGGGGAGCGTCTCGAGGAGCTCGGCGGTCCGCTCGTAGTCGGCCTGGGACCCGGCGGCGAGCGGAACGTCCAGGGCCGCCGGCAGGACGAAGACGAGGCGTTCGAAGCGGCCGGGATCTTGGCCGAGCAGATGCGTGATCGCGCCGGCGCCCAGCGAGGTCCCGACCGCTCGCGTCGCCCCGTAGGCGCGCGCGACCGCGTCGACGTCGCCGGCGAAGTCCACGAATCGCGAGGAACCCGGCGGCGGCACGTCGGAGTGGCCGTGGCCCCGGAAGCAGAACCGGACCTTCGTGCCGGGCGCGGCCGGCGTGAACGCCGACAGTTCCGCGCAGGAGTTCGTGAGGCCGTGGGCGAACACGGTCACTGGCGGGCCTTCGCCATCGACCTCCACGTGGAGGCGGACACCGTCGCGGGCGATCACTTCGGGCACGACGGCCCCGCTAGTCGGTCGCGGGCTCGGCCTCGGCTGCCGGCAGGTCATCCTGGGGCGCGAAGTCCCGGCGGATCCTTCCGGCCCACAACGCCACGAGTGCCGTGAGCGCGAGGAAGAGGAGCCCCGACACGATCAGGATCGCCCGCGTGCGCGTGGGATCGTTCTCGATCCACACGAACGACAGGATGATCGCGGGCACGATGAAGCCGAGGTTGTACGCGATGTCGTACAGGGCGAACGCCCGGCCGCGGAACCCGTCGGGCATCGCCTGCTGGGTGATCGTGTCGGAGGCGATCTTCCCCAGGAAGAACGCGAAGAACCCGGTGAACAGCATCGCCGCGAACCCCGCGACGGAGACCGACGCGCCGAACACGACCGTGCCCACACCGAGCACGACCATCGAGGCGAGGAGCAGCCGGATCGGCGGCACCCGGTCCTTGAGCTTCTGTGCGAGGATCAGGCCGAGCGCACCGCCGAACAGGCCCCCGACACCAGACAGGACGAGCGCGAGCGTGTCCGCCTGCGCGAGCCCGCCCTGCACGAGGTCCTTGGCGGTGAGTGCGAACACGAACAGCCCGAAGCCCCAGAACTGGTACCGGAGCATCTGGAACGACGTGAGCCCGAGGGCCGCGGCCGGGCGGGCCGCGACCTCCTTCAACCCGGCCCAGACCGAGTGCAACACGCGGCGCGCCTCGTAGCCGAACGACGTGGCGTGCACGGTCGCCTCCACGTGCTGCATGCGCCGGGAGGCGATCGCGGCCGCGACGAGGATCCCGGCGCCGCCCAGCACGACCACCCAGGACGCGAGGATGCTGGTGCCCACCACCGCGATCGCGATGCCCACCACCTGGAACAGCGCGCCGCCGGCCTGCGACAGCGCGTTGCCCTGCAGCAGGTCCTTGCCCGACAGGACGTCGGGCATCGCGGCGGACTTCACCGCGAGCGCCACGCGGACGCACGCCTGCGCGGCCAGCAGCCCGAGGATCAGCAGGGCGGTGTCCAGCGCCTTGCCCTCGGAGGAACCGCCACCGAGCGGCGCCAACGCGCCGACGGCGACCGCGGCGACGACGCCGGCCGTGAGCAGACCCGCCCACCAGATCACCCGCTTGCGCGCGAAGCGGTCGATGAGCACCCCGATGAATGGCGACAGCAGGGTGTAGGGGACGTACAGCCACAGCACGACCTTCAACAGGTAGTCCGCCGAGGGCACGTCGGAGACGTCGAAGCCCTTCTGGCCGCCGAAGCCGATCGACTTGCCGATCGCGCCCTGCACGACCCCCTGGCCGGCCTGCGCGAGGAACTGGACCGTCATCAGCACGGCGAACGCCGGCTCCCCGAAGACCGCGAACATCCGGTCGAAGAAGCCGCCGAAGGATTCGAGCGGCCGCTGGAGCCAGCGGTCGGCGACGCGGAACGCCGCTCCGACGCCGATCGCGACCAGGACGACCGCCCACCCCTTCACCGTGGTCAGCGGCCCGCGCCAGACCGCGAGCGTCGCGATGCCGGAAAGCAGGAGCAGGACGACGGAGGTCCCCGGGATCAGCGCGAAGCGATCGACGGTGGTTCGTAGGCCGAACCACGGCGCTGCCAGCGCGCCCGGCACGACCAGCAGCACCGCGAGGATCGCGATCACGAGCAAGGTGTGCAGCGGATCCGAGAACGCTCCCGGATGGTGCTCGAGGGCCGAGATCGTGTCGTTCGCCACGGCGTTCGCCTGGTGGACGACGTCGGCGGGCGGGGTCCACAGGCCGGGCCCCTCGATCACGGACACGTCCGGCCCGATCGCGACGCCCTTGGCCATCGCGGCGTCCAAACGCTGGCGCTCCTGCTCCGGTGTGCAGGCGGGCTCGCCGTTGCAGAGCCCACCGTAGTATTCGCGGACCACGAAGACGGCCGGATCCTCCGGATAGTCGGCCAGGCGCTTCTGCACCTCACCGAAGTGCGCCTCCGCAGCGCGGTCGTAGCCGCGGCTTCCCGAACTGCTCGTCGTGACCTCGCCGGCCAGGAAGTTGTCCAGCGACCCGAGGTACGTGGCCTGATACTTCGCCGAGGTGCCGGGAAGGCCCGTGCGGAACACGTTCGTGAAGGTCTTGGCCCATCCGTAGGCCGTGTTCGAACCGGTGTCGTCGTCGGCGTCGGTGTCGTTCACGACGAGGATCAACGGCCGCTGGCCGGCCGCGGTCGCCACCACGTCGACGGCCGCGAGCGAGCCGCGAACCGACTGGTTCGGGTACTGGTTCGCGGCGCTCACCCAGCGGTGCTGGAGCCCGTCGACGAGCAGGAAGCCGAGGGAGCCGATCACCAGGACCGAGGCCGCCACGAGCGCCACGGCGCGGCGGACCCCGTCGCCCGACCCGGTCGCGGCGCCGGCCAGGCCGATCAGCGCGGCGAGGCCCAGCACCGCGAAGACCCACGTCGGGATCTGCGGGTTCGTGAGTGCGACGCCGTTCAGGAGCCACCCCACCACCACCACGGCGAGCGCCACGCCGAACCCACGCAGCAGGCTCCGGCGATCCGGATGCGTGCGCGCCCATCGGATCAGCGCGAACGCACCCAGCCCGACGAGCGCCATCGGCGCCGCGGTCGCGTTCATGAACCGGTAGTAGGGGACGACCGGCGAGTTCGGATCGCCGGAGACCTGATCGGCGGTCCCGAGCACGATCGTGGCGACCCCGGCGAGCGGCAGGAGCCACCAGGCCGCGGTCACGTCGAACGCGTGCGCCGGCTCACGGCGCGTGCGTGCGAGCCAGATCGTCGACCCGATCGCGAGCACGATGAAGGGCACCACGATCACGGGCTGCATCGAGCCGATCCAGTCGAGCAGCCGGTCGACGAAGAACGCCTTCGTGTACGGCGGCGGGAGCGCCGCGTCCTTGAGGCTCGCGCTCGGGCCCCAGATGCCGATGATCCAGCAGCCGAGGCCGGCGACCATGCCCGAGCCGACCGACAGCAGCGTCGGGGCGTCCGACCTCAGCGCGGATCCCAGCCGGAACCGCGACGTCACGAGGTGGAAGCCGAAGACCGCGAGCAGCGTCACGCCGAACAGGACGCACGTGGTCGGATGCGTGAACGCAGCCGCGACCCCGATCAGGAACAGCGCCGTGCGCGCGCCCCACGACTCGCGGGCCGCCTGCAGGAAGGGCAGCATCAACGCGAGCAGGAACAGCACGGTGATGTTGTCGAGGTAACCGACGTACGGCGTGGTGAGGAACAGGGCGACCGTCGCGAGCAGCATCGTCAGGAACGCGACCGGGTCGCCGCGGCTCCGCACCGCGCCCGCGCCCAGCGCGAGCCCGGTGAGGATCGGCACGCCGAGCATCAGGAACTTCGCGAAGGAGTAGGTGTCGATGCCGACGACCCGCTGGAGCAGGGCGCCCTCGAGGGGCACCGTCACCCGGTAGCCACCGGAGAACAGGCCGTTCGGGCCCCACTCACGCACGATCGAGCCCGGCTGGTCCTGCATGATCACGTTGGCGCGCCACGTGTACCAGGCCGGATCGCGCGTCGGAGCGGCGAGGCTCGGATCCGCGACGAACCGCCAGCCAAGGGCCCCGAGCATCAGCAGCGTCGCGATCGCCAGGACCCACCAGGAACCCAGCGGATCGGGCCGCGCAGGCGCCGCGGGGTCGGTCGGCGGCGTCGGCTGCAGGGCCTGCGGTCGGGTTCTCACTCGGGTGGGTCCTCTTCTCCACCTCGTGTCGGAGGAACGAGGCGAACGTGGGCGCACGGCCCGAACGGTCGCCGCAGTGTACCGCCGGGCCTCGGATCCCCGGCCTCGGATCGGGCGGTCATGCGCCGGCCCCGGGATCGGACCGGCGGCGTCGTTCCCGCACCACCAGCGCGACTTCAACCGTCACCAACACGACGCCAAGCGCGACCACGCCCGCGGCCAGCGTGGTCGCGAAGCTGCGGCCCGTCCCCTCGCCCGAGACCCCGGCCTGGCGTTGGCCGACGGCGAAGGACCCGAGCCGGTCCACGTCGGCGTGGACCAGCTGGCGCCCCACCGAGTCGGTGCTGGCGACCGGCGACCAGGCCGTGCCGTCGTCGGAGCGGAGCATCACATCGGAGAAGCCGCCCCCGACGAACAGCAGCGGATAGGTCAGGACGATCCGGCCCCGATCCTCCAGCCGTTCGACCGGCGCGCCGCTCGGGAGGTACGTGGCATCGAACCGGTACACGTTGCCGGCGATCCGGACGCCGCGGGGGACCCGCGCCTCGCCGGACGTCGGGAGCGGCGTGATCGCCAGTCGCACGGATCGGTCTCCGGCATGCGGCGCGATCGCCCCGGTAGGGAGCGCGATCTGCGCCTGCAGGTCGGTCGTGGGGAACACCCCGGCCGCGGAGCCGGCGGCGCGATCGAGCCGGATCGTGGCGACACCGAGGGTGGGCGCCCGGTTCACGGAGGCGAGCGCCTCCGGCGGCTCGACCCACCGGTACATCGGAGGAGGCGCGAGGCCGTCCAGGAGCGGCGCGGGGCCCGAGGGATCCAGGCGGGTGCTCACGGCGGCGCCCGCGAGGTAGACGACGACCACCGCGGCTCCGGCCAGCGCCGCGCCGAGGCGGGGCGACCTCATCGCCCTCACGGGAGGATCCGGATCGGCTCGATCGGCCCGGTCGCGAACCGCGGCGGCCACACCACCGCTCGCACGCCCGGTCGCACCCACTCCCAGATCACGCTGACCGCGCGGAGGTTCGCGCCGGGATCGGACGAGCCGAGGGAACGGAACGCGAGCCCGCTGCCGTTCGGCAGGGCCCCGGTCGGGATGCGGGCGGCCGCGGCGGCGGCGGCGACCGCGTCCGGCGAGGGCGAGGCCGCGACGGGGAGCACCGTGGCGAAGAGCGCCCAGGCTGAAGAGAAGCCGGCGAGGGCCGCCGCGCTCATGTCGGTGCCGTACGCGGCCTCGTACGCATTGCGCGCCCGGTCCAGCAGCGAGCGCCCAGCAGGCGTGAGTCCGCCGGGATCCACGTAGGCGCCGTCGAGCTTGTCGGACGCGAACAGCCCCACCGCGTCCCGCCGGAGCGTCAGCCCGAACGCCGGCATGCAGTAGCTGGAGGAGGTCCCGATGTTCGAGACGAGGTTCAGACGCTCCCGCACCATCGCGCGGCGCAGAGCGATCCCATCGCGCACGTACGCCGCGACGAACAGCACGTCGGGCCGTGCCGCCGCGATCCGACGGATCAGGGCACGGGCGTCGAGGTGATGCACGTCGTACGCGAACCGGCCGGCGAACGGCAGGCCCAGCGCCCGGATCCGTCGCACCGCGCCGGCGGCCACGTCCGCACCGTAGACGTCGTCGACGTTCGCGACCGCGAACCGAAGCGAGTGGGCCGACCTGCCGAGCATCGGCGCAAGGCGCCGCGCCTCGAACGAGACCGCGGCGGCGGCGAGCTGCCTGCCGCTCGGCGCGACACGGAAGAACCGGTCGCCGCCGGGTGGCGCCATCGAGCCGACCGCGCCGGTCTCCCAGAAGACCAGGCCACGACGGCCGGCCTCGGCGGCCGCCGGCTGCGAGATCGTGCTCCCGTAGCTGCCGAGCACGATGCCGATCCCCCGGTCGGCGAGCGCGTCGACCGCGCCGGGTGCGCCGTCCGCGCCGGCCACGTCCAGCGCGTCGAGCGCCAGCGGCCGGCCGCCGATCCCGCCGTCGGCGTTCGTCAGATCGACCGCCAGCCGCACCCCTCGGTACTCGTCCCGGCCGCCGGGCCCCTGGGAGCCGCTCAACGGATAGATCGCGCCGATCCGGATCGGTTCGGTCCGACCGGTGCACGCGCCCGAGAGCAGCAGCGCGAGGCCCGCGAGCACGGCCGCGACGATCCTCACCGGAGCACCGCGAGGACGTTCGCCACGGCGTGCGTCGCGGCGGACGACGCCCATCCGGCGCTCGCCCATCGTTGCCAGCCGAAGAGCAGGCCGGCACCCAGATCGACCCAGAACACACCGGGCCCGTAGAGCGGCACGTGGACACCCGCGAACAGCAACGCCGAACCGCCCACCGCCCCGAGCGCGCCGAACCGGAGCAGGCCGCCGTAGACGACCCGACGGAAGAAGGCCTCCTCGGCGATCGCGGCACCCACGGCGAAGGCAAGCGTCCACGGCCCGCACGCCGCCGGGAACGCCGGCCCCCGCGAGGCGGCGATCCCCATCGCGGCGAGGCCGGTCAGCAGGACCAGCGGGATCGCGAGACGCCGGCGCTCCGGGATCGCCGGCAGGTCGAGCGAGGCCGAGACCACGCCCAGCGCGACGATCCCTGCCGCGAACAGCAACGCGGCATCCGGCCGGCCGACCACGACCCGACGCAGCACGAGCGCGCCGGAACCGATGCAGATCGCGCCGGCGACGCGGAGTCCGCGGCCGCCGCCGGCGGCGCGGAGCTTCGCGGCGTCGATCACCGCTCGACCTCGAACGTCGTTCGCGAGATCACGCGTGGCTCGAAGGGCAGATGGTCCGACGCCACGAACTCGACCTGCAGCACGTGCAGACCCGGCGCGACGCCGCGGACCACATCGGTGCGCCCGAAGTTCATCGAGACGATCCGATCGTCCACGGAGACGTGCAGGTGGCCGCGCGTCGGCGAGATCGCCGACGTCGTCGTCGGCACGATCTCCCCGCCGCTCACCTCCACGACGATCGGCACGTTCGAGCCGTGCAGGACGGCGCCGTTCGCCGGGCGGTCGATCGACACCTCCACCGGGCTGCTCGGCCGCGCGGCGACCACGGTCGGCGAGGGCAAGGATGCGCCCCCGGAGCAGCCGACGAGGACGAGGACCAGAACCTGGAGGACGGGGAGGACGGCGCCGACCCCGCGCCTCAGACGCCGTCCTTCGGAGCGAGGGACCTGGCGCAGTCCGCGCACGTCCCGATCAGATCGAGCCGGTGGCGGACGTCGGCGAACCCCGCCTCGCGGGCGATCAGATCCAGCGCCGTGTCGAGCTGGTCCTCGAGCCCGGGCGCGAGCCGGACGTCCGAGGTGCGGCCGCACACCGCGCAGAAGAGGTGGTGGTGGTGGCCCGTGAGGTCTTCGGTCAGTTCGTAGCGGCCGAACCCGTCGTCGGCGGCGATGCGGCGCACCACACCGGCCGCCTCCAGGTCGGCGAGGTTGCGATAGACGGAGCTCTGCGGCAGCCCGCGGCGCCCCCGGAGGATCTCCGGGATCGACATCGGGCTCCCGGAGCGCGCCAGGATCTCGATCAGCCGGCGGCGGCGGTCGGTGTAGCGCTGGCCGGACCCGTGCAACCGCACCGCGGCCTGATCGTGGATCGACCGGGCGACATCGCTCATGCGTGTTCCTCCTGTCGGAGCGTCCGCGGTGCGGCGCGCTTGCCGATCGATACGACCGCGAACACGGCGGCGGTCGCGAGAACCATCGCCCCGCTCGCGGCGATGTCGAAGACGAACGAGGCCGTCAGGCCGACCACGACCGATGCGACCCCGACGGCGACCGAGAGGAGCAGCGTCGAGCGGAACGACCTGGAGAGCAGCTGTGCCGTGGCGACCGGGAGCACCATCAATGCCGCGATCAGCAAGATCCCCACGATGCGCATCGCCGCGACGACGGCGACGGCGGTCAGCACCGCCAGCACGGCGTTCATCGCGTCGACCGGCAGCCCGGCCACGCGTGACCAGTCCTCGTCGGTGACGACCGCGAACAGCACGCGCCGCAACGTCCACATCACGATCGCGATCGCAGCGCCCAGCGCGAAGATCGCGGCGATCTCCGAGCGCGTCACCGTCAGCGGCTGGCCGAACAGGTACGTCAGGATGCTCGCGTTCAGGCCGCCGCCCAGGCTCGCGAACACCACGCCGAGCGCGATGCCCGAATAGAAGAACAGCGCCAGCGCAACGTCGCCGGAGGCCTTCCGGCGCGCACGCAGCCGGTCGACGCCGAGGGCGCCGACGACCGCGAACACCAGCGCGGACAGCACGGGGTTCACACCGAGCAGCAGCCCGGCGCCGACGCCGGCGAACGCGACATGCCCGATGCCGTCGCCGATCAGCGACAGCCGCTTCTGCACGAGGAACGTGCCGATCATCGGTGCGAACACCCCCACCACGAGGCCGGCGGCCAAGGCCCGCTGCATGAACGGCAGGTCGAACGGATACGGCAGCCACAGCGCGATCATCGGAGGCCCTCCAACCACAGCGGGAGATCCTCTCGGTGGATCCCCAGCGAGACGCCCTCGCGGGTGAGGTCGGCCGGCGAGCCGTCGAACAGCACCCGGCCCTTGAGCACGATCACGCGGTCCACCTCGCTCGCGACCGCGGACAGCTCGTGGGACACGAGCAGGACGCCGGCGTCGTGTTCGGCGATCAGATGGGTCAGCGAATCGCTGAACCGGCGCTGCGACTCCGCGTCCACCCCGGCGACCGGCTCGTCCAGCACGAGCAGGTTGGGCTCGCTCGCGAACGCCCGAGCGATGAAGGCGCGTTGCTGCTGCCCGCCGGACAGCGCTCCGACGGGCCGAGCCGCCAGCGGCTCCAGACCCACGGACTGGATCGCGTGACGGACGGCGTCCCGGTCCGGCGGCCGCAGTGGACGCCACCAACCGCTCCGCGACAGGCGGCCCGACGTCACGATCTCCTCGACGGTCGCGGGAACCTCGGAGGCGAGCGACGGGCGCTGCGGGACGTAGCCCAGGCGCCACCGCTCCCGGAACCGATCGGGCGCCGAGCCGAACAACCGGACGACCCCGGCGTCCGGTTGCAGTGCGCCGAGCAGGATCCTCAGCAGCGTCGATTTCCCAGAGCCGTTCGGGCCCACGAGCGCCACGAACTCGCCGCGCCGCACGCGAAGATCGACGTCCAAGAGCACCGGTTCGCGGCCGTAGCCGAACCGAACCCCCGCCGCCTCCAGGAGCACCGGATCGGCGTCGGGCGCGCTACGCACAGCCGAGCGCCTCCTGCAGCTGGATGAGGTTGCTCCGCATCACGGACACGTAGCCTTCGCCGGCCGACAGCTCCTCGGGCGTCAGACTCTCGAGCGGGTTCAGCACGGCGGTCCGGGCGCCGGTCTCCTCGGCGAGCGTCTGCGCGACCTTCGGGGAGACCAGTTCCTCGGTGAAGATCGTCGTGACGCCGTCACGCTCCACGAGCGCCCGGAGGTCGGCGAGGTGCTGCGGCGTCGGTTCGGCGTCGGGCGAGAGCCCCGAGATCGCCTCTTGCGTCAATCCGTATCGGAGGGCGAGGTAGCCGAACGCCGCGTGGCTCGTGACGATCACGTTCCGCTCGCACGCCGCAAGGCCCGTCCGGTAGGCGTGGTCGAGCGTGGCGATCGGAACGAGGAACGCGGCGGCGTTCGCCGCGAACTCCGCCGCGTCCTTCGGCGCCGCCGCCGTCAGAGCTCGCTGCACGGTTCGCACGATCTGGGCGTAGAGGATCGGGTCCAGCCACACGTGCGGATCGGCCTGCAGATCCGACCCCTCCCCGGACGGAGGCGGCAACGTACGCAAGCCCGCGCCGACATCCACCGTCGCTCCGCGCGCGTCGCCCAGCGCGTCCTCGACGGCGGGCTGGAACCCGCCGCCCAGGTACAGAACGACGTCGGCGGTGGTGATCGCGACCAACTGATCAGGCGTGAGCTCAAGGTCGTGCGGTTCCACGCCGGGCGCCGTGAGGTTCGTCACGCTGACCGCGTCTCCACCGATCCGCTCGGCCGCCTCGGCGAGCGGATAGAAGCTGGCCACGACCGAGACCGTTCCGGGCGGGGTCGCCGTGGCGTTCCGCGAGCACCCCGCCCCGATCAGCGCGAGCACGATCACGACGCCCGCGAAGCGGGCCGTTCCTAGAATGGGAATGAGTCTCATACTTGCTCGAGAAGGAACGATACCCGCCGTTCGGGGAACGGGTCAAGGAAACGGATCAGTGGGCGGCGGCGATCTCCGCCAGGGACTCCGCGTACCGCAGCCCGAAGCCTCTGCGGACGTCGCGCGGGCGGACGCCCTCGGCCTGCAGCGCAGACGCCCAGCGCGCCAACGCCGCTCGCGCCGGGTCGGCGCGCAGCGCCAGGACGCCCTCGATCGCCGCCGCGTACGCGCCCGCCGTCCGCTCGGGAGCGAGCTCGTTGCGTGCGTAGGCGCGCGCGCGTTCCCCCATCGCGGCGCGTCCGGCCGGATCGGCGGCCAGCCGGTCGAGTACGTCGGCCAGGGCCGCGGGATCTGGCGGGCCCGCGGGGATCCGCGCGACGACATCGTCAGGGACCTCGAGATAGGTGCCGACGGCGCTGACCACGGTGGGAACACCGACGTGGAGCGCGCGGACGAGCGAGCCGCTCGTCTCGCCGCGATGCGGCTCGCGCAGGTTCACCAGCACGTCGAACGCACAGAGCCAGGACAGGAAGTCCTCGTCGGAGGTGTTCGCGATCACGGTGACGCGGTCGGCGACGCCGCTGTGCCGCAGCACCGACCGCAGGTCCCAGTGCGGGCTCGTCCGGCCGACCAGCAGCACGCGGACGTCGGCCCGCATCCGCCCGACGGCGGCCAGCAGCTCGGCGATCCCCTTGCTGGCGTTCAGGTCCCCTGCGATCCCGACCACCAGCCCGCCCCCTTCGTGCGCGCGCGCCCGGAGGTCCGCACCGCGGACCCGCGCGCGCTCGATCTCCTCGTCGGCCTCGACGAGGGGATGCGGAGCGATCGTGATCGGCGTGCGGCAGCCGACCCGTTCGAGGTACGTGGCGGCGAACCGCGAGTGGACGATCACGGCGCGCGCGCGTCGCACGGCCTGGGCGCACCACGGAACCCCCAACGGGTACTCGAACCCTTCGCCGGGCGGCGCGGCGGCGATCGCCTCCGAGCGGGCCGGCTCGGCCAGCGGGCTCCGCGCGACCCCCAGTCCGTACATGAGGCCGTCGAGCGCCAGGTCGTGGAGCACGACGACGCCCGGATGCCACACCGAGAGCCGGTAGATCTCGCCGTGGAACTCGACGTTGTTGCCGAGTTGATAGACGGCGACGTCGGCGGCCGCGACGCGCTCCTCGGCGCCCGGACCGACCGGCCAGATCGACTCGATCGTGTGCTCGGCGGCGAACCCGGTGGCCTCCAGGCCGCCGAGCACGGCCGCCGCGTACGTGGCGATGCCGGTCTCCGCCGGCGGCATCGGCGAAACGAACGCGACGGTCGCCACGCTCAGTCCACCAGCCGACGCACGACGCCCGCCCAGTCGGGAAGCCGTCCGGCCGCCTCCCGGCCGGCCGCGCCGAACGCCGCCGCGGCGGTCCGGTCCCCGGCGAGACGGTCGAAGGCCTCGGCGATCGCCGCGGGCTCAGGCGCCACCACCAGACCGGTCTCCTCCGGTCGCACGAACTCGAGGGGACCGCCGGCGTCCTCCGTGACGATCACGGCACGTCCGGCCGCCATGCCCTCGATCGCGATGTAACCGTAGTCCTCGTCGTAGGGGCCGAAGTAGACGCCGAGCGCGCCGAGGTACAGGTCGATCAGCTCCTCGTCCGGGATCGCCTCGCGCATCTCGACCCGGCCTCCCAGGCCGGCGTCGGCGATCTGCTTGGCCAGCCGATCGCGCTCGGCACCGGAGCCGACCAGGATCAGCCGCACGTCCGAGCCAACGGCAGCCATCGCCTCGATCGCGAGCGACTGCCGCTTCAGCTTGTCGAACCGGCTGGGATACAGGAGGTAGTCGCCGGGCGGACGGGGTTCGCCGGCCAGGAGCCGGTCGGCGAGCCCGGAGCGATGCGACAGGACCTCGCCGCGCAGGCCGATCGAGCGTTCGAGCCGACCGTTGACGTTCTCGGAGTTCGTGAACAAGCGGCGCGCCTCGCGAAGGGCGAGCCGGTCTGCCGAGATGATCAGCTCGCGGACCGCGGGCCCGTCCGGATAACGCGAGATGTCGCCGAACTTCGGATGCGACCAGAGCTCGTAGGCGGTGCGGTGTTGGTGGATCAGCCACACCACCTTGTTCGGGTGGCGGACCAGGTAGGCGGGGAACTTCAGCGCGATCACCATGTCGATCGGCTCGCCGTTCGATTCGGTGAGATCGACGCTGCGCCACATCCCCATCTGGTGGACCAGCTCGTCCGGCGGATACCACTTGAACGGCATCGTCACGAGCTCGGCGGTATGCCCTGCCTCGCGGAGCGCGGCCACGAGCGCTTCGGCGTGCGACTCGGCGCCGCCGCGCATGAACGGCGGCTGCGGATGACAGACCGCGATCCGCATCAGCCGCGCTTCTCCAGCACGAACCGGAGGTCGTCGTCGTCCCGCAGCACCTGGCGGACCTTCCACCAGCGGGCGCGGCCCTCCGGGACCTCGGTCGCGAACCGCGCGTGCTGCTCGCTGTCGGGATCCCAGGCGGCGAACGTCTCCTCGGAGACGACGCGCGTCCGCGTGGGCGAGCGGTAGGACCGCGGGTTGTTCCACGCGGGGAGGCGCACGATCAACAGGCCGCCGGGACGCAGGACGCGCCAGGATTCGTCGAGCCACACGGGCACGTCCACGGCGAGGCCCCCGAAGACGTCGATCGCGACGAGTGCGTCCAGCGCCTCGTCGTCCCAGCGCCAGGGCATCGTCTCCAGCTCGCGTGCATCCCCCGGCGGCACCTCGACCACGGTGCCGCCGGACGGCTCCAGCGGCTGGACCCCGGGCTCGGGCGCCGGCCAGAGCCGGTCGCGGAGCGCGTGGACCTCGCGCGTCAACAGCTCGAGCTCGCCGCGGAGCGCCTCGACCTCACGGGTGTCGCCAGCCTGGCGCTGCGCCGTCTCGAACCCGAGGTGCGCGATGTTCGCGCCCACACGGTCGTAGCGGCGCACCAGCGGCCGGATCACGCGGAACAGCACCCGCTTGATCCACCGCTTCGGCCGGCTCCCGACCTGCAGGACGTCCTCGCCCTCGGGGAATCGCTGCGTGTACTCCCACAGCAGGGTCTGCTCCAGCTCGTACCAGCGCTGGGAGATCAAGGAGTCCGCCGTGACGCCGGCCGCCGGCGTCCCGTCGGGAACCGGATCGCCCGCCCAGTACAGCTCGCGCTCGAGCGCGTGGGCCGCGCCCGTCGCGTCGTGCTCGGCGTCCGCGCTGCTCACCTGGTCCTTCCCCTTGCGTCCGGTCCGTCCAGGCTACCGGAGGCGGCCGCGCGTCGGCCTCAGTGGTGCAACCGGTAGCTGCGCCCCACCGCCTCGACGATGCCGTCGCGCTCGAGTCCGTCGAGGGCACGCCGGACGCGATCGCGGTCCTCGCCCGTCCGGCGTGCGAGCGCTGCGAGCCCCGCGGTCCCACGCTCGCGGAGCGCCGCGACGACGCCGCCGCGCACCTGCCGCATCGACCCCTCGAAACGCCCCTGCGCCCGCGGGCGGCGGGTCGGCGTCCTGCGCGCCGCGCGGAACCGGCAGGCCGGGCGCAACGGGCACGCATCGCACCGAGGCGACGGCCGGCACACCTCTCGCCCGAGGTCCATGAGCGCCTGGTTCCACGCCGCGGGATCGGCCCGGTCCAGGAATCCCTCGAGCGCCGCGGTCAGGTCCGCCGGCCGCACGTCGTGGGGATCGCGGCCCCGCACGACGCGCGCGACGATCCGCCGGACGTTCACGTCGGGCGCCGGCACCGGCACGCCGTAGGCGATCGACGCCACGGCGTTGGCCGTGTACGGGCCGACGCCGGGGAGCCGGCGCAGCTCGGCCGGGGTCCTGGGGACCCGCCCGGCATGGTTCCGCTCGATCGCGCGAGCGGCCTCGTGCAGCGCGACGGCCCGCCGGTTGTAGCCGAGGCCGGCCCACGCACGGATCACCTCGGGGCGCCCGGCTCCCGCCAGCCGATGCACGTCCGGGAAGCGCCGCAGAAAGCGCTCGAACGCGGGAACGACGCGAACCGCCTGGGTCTGTTGCAGCATCACCTCGGAAACGAGGACCGCGTACGGGTCGGGACGGGCGCGACGCCAGGGGTACGCGCGATGCCGTGGGCGGTACCAGTCCCGGAGCGCGGCGATCTCGGCGGGCGACGGCCGGCGCGCGCCGGAGGCCACCGCCGGGCTAGAAGCCAGCGCGCTGGTCGGCGCCGAGCATCGCGTCGGCGGCCTCGCTCAGCGCCCGATGGACCTCGCGGAAGATGTCGGCGACCGCGGCGGGCGCGATCGTCGCCCCGGATCCGCGAGCGGCCATCGCCGTGATGTCGCACGCCTTGTCGAACACGTGCCAATCGGTTTCCCGGCTCATCGTCGGATGGACCTCCTCGGTGAACGGTTCGTGGGTTCGGAGCCTCCAGGCTAGCCGAAGCCGCGTGAGCGTTCCGTCGCGAACCGCCCCCGCCGTTCGTCGTCTAGGGTGGACGGGCGGCGGCCGTCGCCCCGGACCTCGAGGAGGATCGATGCGCTACATCCTGCTGATCTACGGCGACGAGGCAGGTCGCGGGGCGATGTCGGAGGACGACCGCCACGCGATGTACGCGGAGTACGAGAAGTTCGCGAACGAGATCACGGAGCGCGGGATCGGGCGCGGCGGCGACGAGCTGTCGCCGGTCTCCAGCGCGACCACCGTCCGCGAGCGCGAGGGCACGATGCTGGTCACCGACGGACCGTTCGCCGAGACGAAGGAGCAGCTCGGCGGCTACTTCATCGTCGACGTCGACGACCTGGACACGGCGATCGAGCTGGCCAGCAAGATCCCCGCGGTCCACGGCGGCTCGGTCGAGATCCGTCCGATCGTGGATTGATGACGGACGCGGCCGCGGCCGTCGACCGGGTCTTCCGCGAGGAGGCGGGCCGGGCGGTCGCGACGCTGATCCGCATCACGGGCGACTTCGACCTGGCCGAGGAGGCCGTCCAGGAGGCCTTCGAAACCGCGCTGCGAACATGGCCGGCTCGCGGGATCCCCGAGAACCCCGGCGCCTGGATCACGACGACGGCCCGCAACCGCGCGATCGACCGCCTGCGGCGCGATCGCGTGGGCCGCGAGAAGACCGACGACGCCGCCCGCTTGACCGCGCTGGAGACCCTCGGAGACGACGTGCACGAGATCCCGGACGACCGGCTGCGTCTGCTGTTCACCTGCTGCCACCCGGCGCTCGCGGTCGACGCCCAGGTCGCGCTGACGCTGCGGACGGTCGGCGGGCTGTCCACGCGTGAGATCGCGCGCGCGTTCCTGGTCCCCGAGCCGACGCTCGGGCAGCGGCTGACCCGCGCGAAGCGGAAGATCCGCGAGGCCAAGATCCCGTACCGGGTGCCGCCGCGCGACGTGCTGCCGGAGCGCCTGGCCGGCGTGCTGGCCGTGCTCTACCTCGTGTTCAACGAGGGCTACGCCGCCACCTCCGGCGAGCTGCTGCGCGCCGAGCTCTGCGACGAGGCGATCCGGCTGACCCGGCTCGTCGACCGGCTGATCCCCGGCGAACCCGAGGTGGGGGGGTTGCTCGCCCTGATGCTGCTGCAACACGCACGGCGCGCCGCGCGGACCGACGAGCGAGGCGACCTCGTGCTCCTGGGGGACCAAGACCGCGCAAGCTGGGATGCCGAGATGCTCGAGGCCGGCCTGGCGACGCTCGAGCGGGTGGGCGCGAACGGGGGCGGGACGTACGTCCTGCAGGCGCGGATCGCGGCCTGCCACGCGCGAGCGCCGCGGCCGGAGGACACGGACTGGCCGACGATCGCCCGCCTCTACGGCGAGCTCGCCGCGCTCGGGTCCTCGCCGGTCGTCGAGCTGAACCGCGCCGTCGCGATCGCGATGGCCGACGGGCCGGACGCCGGGCTCCGCCGGCTCGAGCCCCTCGCGGAGGACCTCGACCGGTACCACCTGTTCCATTCCGCCCGAGCGGACCTGCTGCGGCGGGCCGGCCGGCCGCGGGAGGCCTGCGATGCCTACCGGCGGGCGCTCGAGCTGACCACGAATGACACGGAACGGCGGTTCCTCGAAAGCCGCCTGGCGGCGCTCGAGAGCGCCTCCTGAGCCGCGTGCACGATCCCGTCCGCCGCCCGCGCTAGGCTCGCGCCGTGCTCTTCCCCACGACCGACTTCGCGATCTTCTTCTGCATCGTGTTCCTCGGCCATTGGTGGCTGAACCACGACCGCCGACTGTGGAAGATCTTCATGATCGGCGCCAGCTACGTGTTCTACGGCTGGTGGAACTGGCGCTACGTCTTCCTGCTTGCCGGGGTCTCCGCGATCGCGCAGCTGGCCGGCACCGCGGTGAGCCGCCAGCAGGATCAGCGGCGTCGGATGCGCGTGATGGCCCTCGGCGTGGCCGCGACGATCGCGCCGCTCCTGTACTTCAAGTACTACGGCTTCTTCACGGTCAACGCCGCGAACGCCGGCTCGGCACTCGGGCTGCACGTCGCCCCGCCGCTGATCCAGGTCGTGCTGCCGATCGGGGTCTCGTTCTACACGTTCATGGCGATCGCCTACGTGGTGGACATCTACCGCCGCGAGTTCGACCTGGCGAGCTGGAGCGACCTGTTCCTGTACCTGTCCTTCTTCCCGCACCTGGTCGCCGGCCCGATCGTGCGGCCGAACGAGCTGATCCCCCAGATCGACGTGCGCCGCGATCCTCGGCACATCGACGTCGTCGGCGCCCTCTGGCTGATCCTCGGCGGGCTGTTCAAGAAGGTCGTGATCGCGAACTACCTCGCGACCGCGATCGTCGATCCGGTGTTCGGCGATCCGGCACGGCACAGCGGGCTCGAGGCCGTGGTCGGGATCGTGGCCTACGCCGTGCAGATCTACTGCGACTTCAGCGGCTACACCGATATCGCGATCGGCGTCGCGAAGCTGTTGGGGTTCCGGTTCCCGCAGAACTTCGATCGGCCGTACAGCGCGCGCACCGTGCAGGAGTTCTGGCGGCGCTGGCACATGACGTTGTCGCGATGGCTGCGCGACTACCTGTACATCCCGCTCGGCGGCAACCGCAAGGGCACGACCCGGACGTACGTGAACCTGATGATCACGATGCTGTTGGGCGGCCTGTGGCACGGTGCCGCCTGGCACTTCGTCGTGTGGGGCGGCCTGCATGGCGTGTACCTGATGGTCGGCCACTGGAAGCAGGAGAAGCGACGGGCCGGCATGCTCGCGGAGCCACCGGACACGCCGCTGATGGTCTGGCTGCAGCGGCTGACCACGTTCGTGCTGGTGTGCATCGCCTGGACCCTGTTCCGGGCCGACTCGGTGGCCACCGCCCTCACGCTCCTCGGGCGAACGATCGCCGGCTGGGGAGAGCCGTCGCCGCTGGTCACGGTGCCGGTGCTCCTCGCGATCGGCGTGGGCCTGGCCACCCAGTTCACGCCGCACGGCCTGGCCGAACGGATCAAGGCGGGGGCGGCCCGCATGAACCCGGTCGCACTGGGTTTCTCCGCGGCCGTCGTACTCTTCGTGATAACCACGCTCGGGCCCCGCGGCGTGGCGCCGTTCATCTACTTCCAGTTCTGATGCCCGAGATCCCCGAGCCCACGACGGAACCCGCCCCGCACACGGACGACGACCGGTCCGCCGGGGGTCGCGCCGGTATGCCGGCGGGCCGGGTCTTCGTCGTCACGGTGATCTGCCTCGTCGTGTGGGGCCTGCTGTACGCGCCCGAACTGAAGCGCTCCTCCGAGGCGCAGCCCGACGGCCTGCGCCGGACCGTGTCGAACACGATCCTCGGCCCGGTCGTGTGGGCCGAGGATCGCATCGGCGTCACGGCCACGGTCAACGCCGCCTCGCGGGCGCTCGGCCGCGACCCGAACGCCGCGGTCGGCGGCTCGGTCGGAGGCATCCCGGTCGACATCGATCAGCTCCCGACGGTCTCGCCGGAGCCCACGCCGAGCGGTGAACCGTCGCAGCCGGTCCTCGTCGACACCCCCCTTCGCGAGCCCACCCCGAACGATCCTCTCCGGGTCGCCGTCGTCGGCGACTCGCTCGCCGCCGGCGTCGGCTACTTCGCCGAACGGGTCTTCAAGCCCGCCTTCGTGAACGTGATCAAACAGGGACGGATCTCGACCGGGCTCACCCGCCCCGACTACTTCGACTGGCAGGCGCAGATGCGCTACATCATGCAGAAGGCGCAGCCGGACCTGACGATCATGATGGTCGGCGAGAACGATCAGCAGAGCATCCGCGCGCCGAACGGCGACGTCGTGACGCGGATCGGGACGCCCGCCTGGGGGCCGGCCTACCGCCAGCAGGTGCAGCAGTTCGCGGAGACCGCCACGCAGGACGGCGGGCACGTGGTCTGGATCGGCCTGCCGAACTCGAGCGACACGCGCCGCTGGCCGTTCGTGAAGTTCCAGAACCAGATCTTCCAGGCCGTCGCGAGGCAGCTGCCCAACGTCGCGTACTACGATACGTGGGACGCGTTCGCGGCCAAGGACGGCGGCTACACCGCGTACTTCCGCGACGGGGGCCACGTCACCCTGGTGCGCGCCGACGACGGCGTGCACTTCAACTCCGACGGCTACACGATCTTGATGCAGCAGGTGGCGGCCTTCGCCACCACCGAGTTCCGCCTGGACCCGAAGACGTACGGCTCCTAGCCGATCGTCGGTGCGCCGGGCGGCAGCTGCGCCAACGCGGCATCCTCCGCGGCCGGATCGAACTCGAGGTCGGGCAGGCGGCCGTGGAGGTAGTCGTCGTAGGCCTGCATGTCGAAGTTCCCGTGGCCCGAGAGCCCGAGCAGGATCACCCGCTCCTCGTCGGCGTCGCGCGCCGCCACGGCCTCGTCGATCGCTCCCTTGATCGCATGCGCCGACTCCGGCGCCGGCACGATCCCTTGGGTGTGCGCGAACCGGATCGCGGCCTGGAAGATCTCGCTCTGCGTGTACGCGGCGGCCTCCATGTGGCCGTGCTTGACCAGCAGCGATAGCGACGGTGCGTCGCCGTGGTAGCGCAGGCCTCCGGCGTGCACCGGCGCCGGCACGAACGAGTGCCCGAGCGTGTACATCGGCACGAGTGGCGTGAGCATCCCGGTGTCGCCGAAGTCGTACGCGTACGCACCCTTGGTCAGGGTGGGGCAGGCGGCCGGCTCGGTGGCGAGGAACCGCGTGTCCGGCGTCGCGCCGGAGAGCCGGTCGGCCATGAACGGATACGCGAGGCCCGCGAAGTTCGAGCCGCCGCCGACGCAGCCGACCACCACGTCGGGCGTCTCGCCGGCCAGCGCCATCTGCGCCTTCGCCTCCAGACCGACGACGGTCTGGTGCAACAGCACGTGGTTGAGCACGGAACCGAGCGAGTACTTCACCGCGCCGTTCGACGTGGCCGCGACCTCGACCGCCTCGCTGATCGCGATGCCGAGCGAGCCGGTCGAGGTGGGATCGGCCTCGAGGATCGCCTTGCCGGCCTGGGTGGTGGGCGAGGGCGACGGCACGACCTCGGCGCCGAAGGTCTCCATGAAGATCCGGCGATACGGCTTCTGCTCGTAGGACGCCTTGACCATGAAGACCTGGCAGTCGATCCCGAAGAAGGTGCAGGCCATCGCGAGCGACGAGCCCCACTGCCCGGCGCCCGTCTCGGTGGCGATCCGTTTCGTGCCGGCCTCCTTGTTGTAGTAGGCCTGCGCGATCGCCGTGTTCGGCTTGTGGGACCCGGCCGGCGACGCCCCCTCGTACTTGAAGTAGATGTGGGCGGGCGTCTGCAACGCCTGCTCCAGGCGGACCGCTCGGTACAGCGGCGAGGGCCTCCACAGACGGTAGATGTCGAGGACCGCACCGGGGATGTCGATCCACTCGTCGGTGGAGACCTCCTGCATGATCAGGGCCTCCGGGAACAGGGCGGCCAGCAGATCGGGCGTCACCGGCTCCATCGTCCCCGGGTGCAGCGGCGGCAGCGGCTGCATGCCGGCCCGGGCGATCGAGGGCATCAGGTTGAACCACGCCTCGGGGAGCTGGTCCTGGGGAAGGTCGAAACGGGTGCGCTCGGTCATCGGGGCCCTCCTTCGTGGGGAGCCGCAGCGTAGCGGGGTTGTGGCGCGGTTGGCTAGGCCACGGGGAAGGGCGAGAGCTCGACCCAGCCGTCCACCTCGTGAGCCGCGAACACGGGGAGCGGGTCCCGGGCCGGGCCGGTGACCGGCTCGCCGGTTTCGGCGTCGAAGACGCTCTCGCACCCCGCGCAGGTGATCCGCTCGGACCGGTCGTCGAAGGTTCCCTCGGCCAGGGAGCACCCCGAGCCGGTGCACGTGTCGGCCACCGCGAACAGCCGGTGCTCGTCGTGGGTGACGGCGACCCGGCCCGCGGGCACATCGTAGGCGCGGAGCTCGCCCTCGGGGATCTCGGCCAGGGCGCCGACGCGCACGAGGTCGTCCATCACGCGGACCGCAGGGCCGACAGCACGCGCTGCGCCACGGTGATGACCCCGAGGAGGGCGAGCAGCACGAGGACCGGGGTCATCGCGCCGGGGATCAGCAGGCCGACCACGAGCGCGATCACCCGTTCCAGGCGCTGGAACAGCCCCTCGCTCAGCGTCACACCGGCCGCCTCCGCCTCCGCCCGGACGTGGCTCACCGCGAGGCTCACGACCAGCGTGATCAGGGCCAAGATCGCGTCGATCCGCTGGCCGGTCGCGGCCAACTCCCAGAACAGGCACGCGAACAGGATCATGTCCGAGACGCGGTCCAGGACCGAGTCCAGGAACGCGCCGGAGCGGCCCGACTCGCCGCGTTGCCGGGCGACCGAGCCGTCCATCACGTCGCAGATCCCCGCGACGATCAGCACGAGCCCGGCAGCGAACCACTGCCCGGCGATGATCAGCGCTCCGGTAACGATGTTCAGCAACAGGGACAGGATCGTGAGCTGCCACGCGCGCACGCCGGTCCACAGCAGGAAGGCGAGGATCCCCCGGTACGGCCACGCGAACATCCGCTGCATCGCGCCGCCGGCCGCGCTCTCGTTCTTCCGGGGCGCCGGGAGGTCGCGAACGCGAGGGGCCTCCCGCACCCGCTCCGCGCGCTGGCGACCGGCCACCGACGGGCCTCAGCTGGCGAAGGGCTCGAAGGCGACGATCCGGTATCGGAACGTGCCACCCGGCGCGTCGTAGGAGACCTCCTGCCCCTCGGACGCGCCGAGCAGGGCGGCGCCGAAGGGCGAGGACGGCGTGACGGTCCGCGCTCCGGGCGCCTTCTCCTCCGCGTGCTCCGCCAGCAGGTACGTCTCGTCCTCGTCGTCCTCGTCCAAGGGGCGAACCGTCACGAGCATCCCCGGGCCGACGGCGTCGCCGCCGACCGGGGCCTCGACGATCTCCGGATCGCGGAGCATCCCCTGGATCTTGCGGATCCGCGCCTCCATCAGCCCCTGCTCGTTCTTGGCCGCGTCGTACTCGGCGTTCTCGCGCAGATCGCCGAACTCGCGGGCGGCCTTGATCCGCTCGGCGATCCGCTCGCGTCCGGGGCCGGTCAGCTCCTCGAGCTCGCCCCGCAGCCGCAGGTAGGCGTCCAACGTGAGGGTCGCCGACGGCTGCTGGCCGGCCGGGCGAGGGGGCCGGTTCCGCAGCTCCTCGGGGAGGTCGCTCATCGGGGGGAGTCTAGCGACGGCGCAGGTCAGGCGGTCGCGCCGGCCGTGGCGGTCCCGGCGTCGGCCGGCGTGGGCGGGAACCAGACCAGGAAGGAGGCGCCGCCGCCCTCCCGCTCTTCCGCCCAGGCGCGGCCGCCGTGGAGCTCCGCGAAACGCGCGACCAGCGTCAGGCCGATCCCCGATCCGGGCGCATGCGCGGAGGCGTTCGCGCCGCGCTCGAAGGCGCCGAAGACCCGCTCCCGGTCCTCCGGCGGCAGACCCGCCCCGTCGTCTTCGACGACGAGGATCGCGCCACCGCTGCCGGGCTGCACCCGCACCCAGATGTGCGCGTCCTCCGGCGTGTGGCGCGCGGCGTTCACCAAGAGGTTCTCGACGATCCGCTCCACCTTGGGCACGTCGACCGACGCCGGCGTCGGCTCCAGTTCGAGCGTGACCTCGCGGTCGCTCGCGGTCTCCGACTCGGCCACCACGGTGCGCACGACCTCGGCCAGGTCCACGTTCGCTCGGTTCGGCTCGGTCAGACCGCGGGAGAGGCGATCGAGGTCGAGCAGGTCGGTCACGAGCCGTTGCAGCTTGCGTGCGTTCACCGCGATCCGGCGCGCGAGGTCACGCTCCACGTCGGGCTCCAGGCGGATGTCATCGCGCTCGAGGGTCAGCGCGCTGCCGAGGACGGCCGCGAGCGGCGTCCGCAGGTCGTGGGACACGGCCTGGAGGAACGTGTTCTTCAGCTCGTCGAGCGAGCGCAGGCGTGCCGACGCCTCGCGCTCGAGCGCCAGGGCGCGCCCCAGCTCCTCCTCGGCCCGTTTCAAGCTCGAGATGTCGAACATCACGCCGGACCAGAAGCGCGGCTCGCCATGTTCGTCGGGCACCACCTCGGCGCGGTCCAGGACCCACACGACGCGACCGTCCGGCCGGATCATCCGGTACTCGATCGAGAACGGCTCGAGCGACTCCTCCGTGCGCTCATCCTCGGCGAAGACGCGGTCCCGATCGTCGGGATGGACCATGCCGAACCAGAGCCGGTCCTGCATGAACGCGTCGCCGTCCACGCCGAGCATCTCTTCGATGCCGGGGCTCGTGTAGAGCGGCAGGTACCCCTCGCCGATGTGGTTCACGTACACGACCGCGGGGATCTGCTCGACGAGCGTGCGGTAGAGCTCCTCGGTCTCGCGGAGGCTCCGCTCGGTCTGTTGCCGGTGGATCGCGGCGCCCAGCGTCACCGCGACCACGCGGAGCGCGTCGATCTCCGCGCGGGTCCAGTTCCGCTCGCGCTCACACTCGTCGAACCCGATCGAACCCCACCACTCGCGGCCCGCGAAGACCGGCACGTCCAGGATCGACACGATCCCCTGCAGTGAGAACTCCGAGCGGTCGGCGTCGGGGAGCTCGCGGACGATCTCGACGACCGCCTCGCCGGCGGCGAGCTTCGCACGCCACTCGTCCTGCTCGGGCCCCCAGGGTTGGTCGATCGTGTCCGGGTTGTCGATCTGCGCCTCGATCCCTGGCGCGCACCACTCGAACCGGTGGGTGGTGCCCTCGACCTCGCCGGGCAGGACCACGTTCTCGAACACGTGCGCGCGCGAGACCGCGGCGGCCGCGCCGATCCGCCGCAGCACATCGCCGATCGCGTCCTCCCACCGTTCGGCGCGCAGGAACATCTGCGCGCCGAACCCGGCCGCCTCCAAGATCGCGTCCCGCCGCCCGATCGCCTCCTCCTGGCTCACCGCCACGGAGGCGTCCGTGAACGCGGCGACCAGGAGGTCCTCCCCACCCCGCCGGGACAGGCCGAGCACCAGGCGCGCGACCCCTTCGGTGCCGTCCTTCGCGACGTAGTGGACACGGGTGACGAGGTCGCGGGGATCTTCCGGCGAGGTCCCCAGGTGCGAGGCCTGCCGGAGCACCTCGGCCACCTCGTGCCCGGCGATCAGGGGGAGCTCGTCCGGGCGCCGGCCCAGCAACTCCGCGGCCGGCCAGCCGGTGGCCTCCTCGAAGGCGGGGTTCACCGCGACGAACGTCAGATCGCGCAGGCGCAGCAGGCAGACCGCGGAGGGATGGTCGAGGAACGCGGCCTCGAGGAACGCGGGATCGTGGTCGGCGGGCATCCCGGGGGCCTCAGATCTCGGAGAAGTAGACGTTCTTCACCTCGGTGTAGAGGGCGACGGCGTGCATGCCCATCTCGCGGCCCATGCCGCTGGTCTTGTAGCCGCCGAAGGGCGCCTCCGTGTGGACGCTGCTGGCCGAGTTCACGCTCAGCACGCCGGTGCGGATCCCCTTCGCGACGCGGATCGCTCGACCCAGGTCGTTCGTCCAGATCGACCCCGACAGGCCGTACGGCGAGTCGTTCGCCAGGCGGATCGCCTCCTCCTCGGTGTCGAACGGGATGATCGAGGCAACCGGTCCGAAGATCTCCTCGCGCGCGACGCGCCAGCCGTTGTCGACGTCGGCCAGGACGCACGGCCGCAGGTAGAAGCCACCGCCATCCGGAACCTCGCCGCCGGTCACGCGCCGGGCACCCTCGAACTCACCGATCGCGATGTATTCGAGCGAGGTCGTGCGCTGCCCCTCGCTGATCAGCGGACCCATCTCGGTGGTCTCCTCGAGCGGCTCGCCCACGCGGATCGCGGCCGTGAGCTCGGCGAAGCGCTCGACGAACGCCTCGTAGATCGGGCGCTGCACGAACTGGCGCGAGCGCGCGCAGCAATCCTGGCCGGCGTTGTCGAAGACCGACCACAGCGACGCCGGCACGCAGGCATCCAGGTCGGCGTCGGCGAACACCACGTTCGCCGACTTGCCGCCGAGCTCGAGCGAGACGCGGGCGATGTGCTCGGCCGCCGTCTGCATCACCCGGGTGCCGACCTCGGTGGAACCGGTGAACGAGATCTTCGCGACACGCGGATCGGCGATCAGCGCGGTCGCGATCGTGGAACCCGGGCCCGGCACGACCGACAGCGCGCCCTCGGGGAGGCCGGCCTCGGTGAGGAGATCGGCGATCGCGAGCGCGGTCAGCGGCGTCTGCGAGGCCGGCTTCACGATCGCGGTGTTGCCGCAGGCGAGCGCGGGGCCGATCTTCCAGCTCGCGATCACGGCGGGGAAGTTCCAGGGGGTGATCAGGACGCAGACACCGACCGGCTCACGGAGCGTGACGTCCAGGCCCGGCGGCACGATCGGGATCGTCTCGCCGAAGATCTTGTTGGCGGCGCCGCCCCAGTACTCGAAGACGTTGGCGACGATGTCGATCTCCGCCCGGGCCGACCCGATCGGCTTGCCGCCGTTGCGAGCTTCGAGGATCGCGAGGTCCTCCGCACGGTCCCGGATCAGGAACGAGGCCCTGGTCAGGATCCGGCCCCGCTCCCGGGCGCTCATCCGCGGCCACGGGCCCTCCTCGAACGCTCCGACCGCAACATCGACCGCCCGCCGCGCGTCCTCGGGGCCGGCCTCGGCCACCTCCCAGGCGGCCTGGCCCGTCGCCGGCTCGACGACGGCCGTCGTCGAGCCTTCCGTGGCCGGCTCCCGCCGGCCGCCGAGTACCAGCAGCTCCGTCATCCGACCTCCTCGCGTGCCCGTTCGATGCTACGCGGGGTTCCCAGCGGCCGCGACCCCGCGTAGCATCCGGACCGCGATGAGCTTGCGAGAGGGCGCGACACCGCTGGTCGCCTCGAACGCGACCCGGCCGACCGGTCGGAGACCCCTCCCGTCTCCTCGGGCGTCGGAGCTCGCCCGGGTGCCGCTGTTCGAAGGGCTGTCGAAACGGCAGCTCCGACAGGTCGCGTCGGCGGCCGAGGAGGTCCGCTACAACGCCGGCGCCGTGGTCTTCCTGCAGGACGATGCCGCCGTGCACCTCTACGTGGTCGTCGAGGGCACCGTCCGGGTGTTCCGCGGCTACACGCCGAGCGCCCGCGCGATCAAACGCTTCGGGCCCGGCGAGTTCTTCGGGGACCTCGCGGTGCTGAACGGAGGGCGGCGCACGGCCTCCGCGATCGCGGAGACGCCGGTGACGTGCATCCGCGTCTCGCGCTCCAAGCTCGACCGGCTCCTGAGGCGCCAACCCGACATCGCGGTCCGCGTCGTGCACGCGCTCGCAGCGCGGATGGCCGAGCTGGTCCGGGAGATCGTCCACTAGGACGATCGCTACCACTGATCCGGCGGCGGGATGTCCTCTCCGACGAAGACCGCGCCGTTCCAGTAGGCCTCCACGTGTCGCTTCGGGATCCGCTTCAGCTCCAAGTGGAGCTCCTCGGGTTCGCCGAACGTCCCGTACGCGAATTCCACCGCGTATCCCTCGGCCTCGTAGCGATGGAACGTGTGCGAGCGGCGGGCCGCCCGCAGTCGGCGCGTCGCCTTCGTCGCGCCGGGCGGCTCGGTCGCGCACTGCAGGTACGTGTAGGCGACGCCGCCGACCCAGGTGTGTGGGTCGAGCCAGACCCACAGGGTGCCGCCGTTCGAGCGGATGAACGCGGCCGCGTCGTCGCTCGCCACGATCTTCACGCCGGGCACCGTACCGTAGGCTGACGGCCTCGCCGAGAGGGACCTGGAGGCACGGGATGCGCTTGGACGGCAAGGTCGCGCTGATCACCGGCGGCGGCAGCGGGATGGGACGGGTGGCGTCGGAGCTGTTCGCGGCGGAAGGAGCCAAGGTCGTCCTGACCGATGTGAACGACGTCGCCGGCGCGGCGACGGCGTCGGGGATCCGCGACGCCGGCGGCGAAGCCCGGTTCGTCCACGCGGATGTGTCCCTCGAGGCCGACGCCGAGGCGATGGTGCGATCCGCCGTCCAGACGTTCGGCGGCCTGGATGTCCTGTACAACAACGCGGGCGTGATGCTTCCCGACGACGGGTCCGTGCACACGACCGGAGAAGACATCTGGGACCTGACCTTGGCGATCAACGTCAAGGGTGTGGCCTTCGGGTGCAAATACGGGATCCCCGCGATGGTGGAGCGGGGCGGTGGAGCGATCGTGAACGTCGCGTCGTTCGTCGCGTGGGTGGGCGCCGCGACCTCGCAGACGGCGTACACGGCATCGAAGGGCGCGGTGCTCGCGATGACGCGCGAGATCGCGGTGGAGTATGCACGGCAGGGGATCCGGTGCAACGCGCTGTGCCCCGGACCCATCGACACGCCGCTGCTGATGCAGCTGCTGAACGACGAGCGGAAGCGCCACCGTCGGCTGGTGCACGTTCCGATGGGCCGGTTCGGGAAGGCCGAGGAGCTCGCGAAGGCCGCGCTGTTCCTCGCCTCCGACGACGCCAGCTACATGACCGGGGCGTCCCTGATCGTCGACGGCGGCCTGACCGCTGCCTACGTCACGCCGGAAGACCCTGCGTGAGCGCTCCCGAGGACCCGGCGGATCGCTTCGCGGAACGGGTGTTCGGCTCCGCGCTCGGCTACTTCGAGATCCTCTCGGTCTACCTGGGGCTCCGCCTCGGCCTCTACGCGGCGCTCGAGAACGGCCACCCCCGGACCTCCCAGGAGGTGGCCGCCGACGCTGGCGTCGTCGAGCGGTACGCGCGGGAGTGGCTCGAGCAGCAGGCGACGCGCGGCATCCTCGTCGCCGACGTTTCGGGCCCCACGGCAACGTTCACCCTCCCGGCCGCCCATCGCGAGGTCCTGTTGGATCGCGATTCCCTGTCGTACCTCGGCGCCGGGATCCGCCAGCTGCTCAGCCTGCGGGGCGTGATCGATCACGTCGCCGAGGCCTTCCGCTCCGGCGGCGGGGTGCCGTACGAGGCCTACGGGATCGAGAGCGTGGATGGGCAGGGATACGCCAACCGCCCGACCTTCCTGGCGACCCTACCTCGCGAGTGGCTCCCCGCGATCCCCGACCTGCACCGACGCCTCTCGGGCGACGGCGTGCGGATCGTGGACGTGGGCTGCGGGACCGGATGGTCGTCGATCGCGGTTGCAGGCGCCTATCCCGGCGTCCGCGTAGACGGCTTCGATGCGGACGAGACCTCGGTGCGCAAAGCGAGCCGCAACGCCGAGGACGCCGGGCTCGCGGACCGGGTGCGGTTCCACGCGTCGGACGCAGCCGCGATCGAGGGACCGGTCGACGTCGCGATGGCCTTCGAATGCATCCACGACATGGCGCGTCCGGTGGAGGTGCTGAGCGCGGTCCGACACGCGCTCGCCGACGATGGCCTGATGCTGATCGTCGACGAGCGGACGAAGGACACCTTCACGGGCGAGGTCGATGACCGGGAGTCGTACCTCTACGGCTGGAGCGTCTTCGACTGCCTGCCGGCCGGGATGCACGAACAGCCCTCGGCCGCCACCGGGGCCGTGATGCGGCCCGACACGCTGCGGCGGTACGCGACCGAGGCCGGCTTCTCCGGGTTCGAGGTCCTGCCGATCGAGCACACGACGTTCCGGCTGTACCTCCTGCGGCCCTAGCGCCTACTGCGCCGTCATCGCGCCGTCCGCGACGACGGCGCTGCCGGTCATGAACGACGACTCGTCGCTGGCCAAGAAGAGCACGACGTTCGCGATCTCGCGGGGCTCGCCGGGCCGGCCGATCGGCTGGAACGAGTCGATCGTCGCGTAGACGTGCTCGAGGCCGCCGAGCATCTCCGCATGGGCGTAGTTGACGGGGGTGTCGACCCAGCCGGGGCACAGGCAGTTGCACCGGATCCCTTGCTTCGCGTAGTCCAGCGCGATCGACCGCGACAGCATCAGGATCGCGCCCTTCGTCGCGGCGTAGATCGACAGGAACGGCTCGGAGACGAGGGAGTTGACCGAGCCGGTGTTGATGATCGAGCCGCCCCCCTGCGCGAGCATGTGTGGGATCGCCGCGCGGCTGCCGAAGATCGCTCCCTTGAGGTTCACGGCGATCGTGCGGTCGATCAGGTCGTCCGGCGCCTCGTGGAACACCGTGGGGAGATTGACCCCGGCGTTGTTGAAGGCCACATCGAGCCGGCCCCAGCGTTCGACGGTGCCGTCCGTGTACGCACGGACCTGCGCGTCATCCGAGACATCGGCCGCCACGGCGTGGGCCGTGTCGCCGATCGAGGCAGCGGTCTCGTGGACCGCGTCCCGGTTCACGTCCACACAGGTGACGCGCGCCCCCTCTTCCGCGAGCCGGACGGCCGTGGCCCGTCCGATCCCGGAGCCAGCGCCCGTCACGATGCACACCTTGCCGGCGATCCGATCGCCCATGACCGACCTCCCTCCGGGGCCCGGTCGCCGCGGACTAGTTCGGACGAGCCACCTGGCTGCGCCCCCGGCTTGACAGCCCCGAGCCCCACGCGCCTAGATACGCGCAGCTTCGCAGGTTCTCACCGGATGAGGGGAAAGGGGGAACCGATGGCGGACACACCGGGCGCCCAGACGGGCGCCTCGGGCGGCACCGCACCGAGCACCGCCGCCAAGAGCGACACCGAACAGCTCCACGAACTCGGCTACGCGCAGGAGCTCAAGCGCGGCATGGGGGCGTTCTCGAACTTCGCGGTGTCGTTCACGATCATCTCGATCCTGTCGGGGTGCCTGACGTTGTTCGGGTACGGCATGGTCGAGGGTGGTCCGGCGAGCTCGGCGTACGGCTGGCCCTTGGTCGGCATCCTCGTGACCTTCGTCGCGCTCGCGATGGCGGAGATCTGCTCCAGCTATCCGACCGCGGGCGGGCTGTACTACTGGTCCGCGAAGGTCGCGCCGAAGAACGGACCGGTCTGGTCGTGGTTCACGGGTTGGTTCAACCTGCTGGGGCAGGTCGCCGTCACCGCGGGAATCGACTTCGGGTTCGCGGCGTTCTTCTGCGCGTTCCTGAACATCGCGTTCGACGTGCAGGTCACGAAGCTGATCCTCGTCGGCACCTACACCGGCATCCTGATCATCCACGCGCTGATGAACACGTTCGGGATCCGGCTCGTCGCGCTCCTGAACGACGTGAGCGTGTGGTGGCACGTGGCGGGCGTGCTCGTCATCTTCGCGATCCTGTTCGCGGTTCCCGACAAGCACACGAGCTTCTCGACGATCTTCAGCTTCAGCACCGAGCCGAAGGGCCCCGGTGAGGTCGCCGGCTTCATCAACGGCAGCGGCTTCACCGACGGCTTCTTCGGATCGAAGCTGTACATCTTCCTGATCGGCTTGTTGCTGGCGCAATACACCCTGACCGGGTACGACGCGTCGGCCCACATGACGGAGGAGACGCACGCGGCGGACACGTCCGGTCCGAACGGGATCTGGCGGTCGGTCGTCGTGTCGGTGATCTTCGGGTGGATCCTGTTGCTGGGCGTGTGGTACGCGGTCCAGGGAGAGCAGGGCTACTCGAACGCGCTCTCCTTCCAGCTCGCCACGGCGAACGTGGCCGCGCCGGCGCAGATCTTCCTCGATGCCGTCGGCAAGACGTGGACGATCTTCATGCTCCTGATCGTGCTCGGAGCGCAGTTCTTCTGCGGGATGTCGTCGGTCACGGCGAACTCGCGGATGATCTACGCGTTCAGCCGCGACGGTGCGATCCCCGGCCACCGGCTCTGGCACAAGATCAACAAGCGCACCCGCACCCCCACGAACTCGATCTGGTTCGCGGCCGTGGGCGCGTGGATCCTGGTCGCTCCGGCGTATTGGCTCGGGAGCGCCGTGGCCTACTACGCGGTCACCTCGATCGCCGTGATCGGCCTGTACATCGCCTACGTGCTGCCCACGTTCCTGCGGCTGCGCGCCGGCGACTCCTTCACGCCGGGCCGATGGAGCCTCGGCGGCGCCTCGAAGCTGATCGGATGGATCGCGGTGATCTGGGTCGTGTTCATCTGCATCATCTTGATGATGCCGCAGTACAGCCCGGGCGGCCTGGGCATCACGTTCTGGAACGCGTTCAACTTCGCGCCGCTCGCGGTGCTCGCCGTGATCGGCTTCGCCGGGATCTACTGGGTCGCCTCGGCACGCAAGTGGTTCAAGGGCCCCGTCGTCCAGGGGTCGCCCGAGGAGCTCGCGGCGATCGAGAAGGATCTGGAATCCGTCTGAGGAGGTTCGCAACGGTGGAGGGGCGCGGTCCGGGGACCGCGCCCCTCGTGTCGTGAAGGAGGTTCGATGCAGCGGCAGGGCATGCTCACGGTCGAGGAGCTCCAGGAGCTGGCGCACGACGGATCGATCGACACGGTCCTGTGCATGTTCACCGACCTGCAGGGCCGGTTCGTGGGCAAGCGGATCCTGCCCGACTTCTTCCTGGAGGAGGTCCTGGGCGAGGAGGGCCTCCACGCCTGTCTCTACCTGCTGGCGATCGACATGGAGATGGAGCCGCTGCCCGGCTACGAGTACGCGAGCTGGGAGACCGGCTACGGCGACTTCCGGATGATCCCCGACCTCTCGACGCTGCGGTGGTACCCCTGGGTGGAGCGAACGGCGATGGTGCTGTGCGACATCGCCGACGAGGAGGACGGCTCACCCGTGACGGTGGCGCCGCGCCAGATCCTCCGCGATCAGATCGCGAAGGCCGCCGACATGGGCTTCACGGTCAAGACCGGATCGGAGCTCGAGTTCTACCTGTTCAAGGACTCGTTCGACGAGTTGGCCGGGCGGCACTACCTGGACGCGCGGCCGGCGAGCCCGTACATCATGGACTACCACATGCTGCAGACCACGAAGGACGAGTGGTTCATCCGGCAGGTGCGCAACGGCATGCGGGGCGCGGGGATCCCGGTCGAGTTCTCGAAGGGCGAGTTCGGCAAGGGGCAGCACGAGATCAACATCACGTACTCCGACGCGCTGTCGAACGCCGACCACCACGCGATCTACAAGCACGGCACGAAGGAGATCGCCGCGCTGAACGGCGTCGCGGTCACCTACATGGCGAAATGGACGATGGCCGAGGCCGGCTCGTCGTGCCACACCCACTCGAGCGTCTGGAACGCCGACGGGTCGGAGTCGCTGATGTTCAGCCAGGACGGCCCGCACCACATGACCGACACGTACCGCTGGTACCTCGGCGGCCTGATGGCCACGGCACGCGAGATGGCCTGGATGTACGCGCCGTTCGTGAACTCCTACAAGCGCTACCAGCTGGGTTCGTGGGCGCCGACCGCGATCGTGTGGAGCCGGGACAACCGCACGTGCGGCTTCCGCACCGTCGGCGAGCACACGAGCGCCCGCGTGGAATGCCGCCTGCCCGGCGCCGACGCGAACCCCTACCTCGCGTTCGCCGCCACGATCGCGAGCGGGATGTGGGGGATCCGCAACAAGGTCGAGCCTCCGGAGATGTTCGTGGGCAACGCCTACGAGGCCAAGGACGTCCCGCGCGTCCCGACGTCGCTCCACGAGGCGATCGAGACCTTCCGCGGCTCCGAGGTGGCGCGCGAGGCGTTCGGGGACTTCGTGTTCGAACACCTGCTGAACACGGCGGTGCAGGAGCAGGTGATCTTCGACAACCAGGTCGTCACCGACTGGGAGCTCGCGCGCTACTTCGAGCGCGGATGAGCGATCCCGAGGTCGAGGCGCTCTGCCAGCGCGTTCCCGGCTGGTCCGGCCGCCCGCTCACGGCCGAGCCGCTCGAGGGCGGCATCACGAACCGCAACTACCTCGTCACCGTCGACGGCGAACGGTTCGTGCTGCGGGTCCCCGGCGCCGACACCGGCCTGCTCGGCATCGACCGGGAGAACGAGTACCGCGCGGCGAGCGGCGCGGCCGCCGCCGGCGTCGGCCCGGAGGTCGTGGCGTTCCTCCCCGCGGAAGGGAACGTGTTCGTCACGCGCTTCGTGTCGGGGGCGCACATCCCCGAGGAGGACCTGCGGCGCGACGACGTTCTGTCGGCCGTGGTGCGGTCGATCCGGGCGCTGCACGCCTGCCCGCCGATCCCCGGAACGTTCCCGGTGTTCCGGATCGTCGAGGACTATGCCCGGATCGCCTCCGAGCGCGGCGTGCGCGTCCCGGCCGCCTACGACGAAGCCCACGCCGTGGCCGGCCGGATCGAGGCCGCCTTCGATCGCGCGCCGATGCCGCTGCTACCCTGCCACGACGACCTCCTGAACGCGAACTTCTTGCGCGACGGCGACCATGTCTGGATCGTCGATTACGAGTACGCGGGGATGGGCGATCCGTTCTTCGACCTCGCGAACCTCTCGGTGAACAACGGCCTGGACGGGCCCGCGCAGGAGCTGCTGCTGCGGCGCTACTTCGGCGAGGCCGGCGACGCCCACCGGGCGCGCCTGGCGCTGATGCGCCTGATGTCGGACTTCCGCGAGGCGATGTGGGGCGTGGTCCAGCAGGCGATCTCGACGCTGGACGTCGACTACGTCGAGTACGCCGACCGGCACTTCACGCGGCTGCTCGCGAACGCCGGGGCGCTCGCGATGGACGACGCCCTGGCCGCCGCCGGGGTGGAGATCGGATGGGACCGAACCGCGTCGTCGTGATCGGAGGCGGCGTCGCCGGCACGGCGATCGCCTACCACCTCGTTCTGCAGGGGCATCCCGACGTGGTGCTCCTGGAGCGCAGCGAGCTCACGAGCGGCTCGACCTTCCATTCCGCGGGTCTGGTAGGTCAGCTCCGCTCGAGCGTCACGCTCACGCGGATGATGATGCACTCGACCGACCTGTACCGGCGCCTCGCGACCGAGACCGGCGTCGATCCCGCGTGGCGCGAGGTGGGGTCGCTCCGCCTCGCGTCCTCACCCGAACGGCTCCAGGAGCTCCAGCGCCTCGAGGGCTGGGGACAGACGTTCGGGCTGCCGCTGCGGATCGTTCCCACCGAGGAAGCCCTGGAGCGCTGGCCGCTGTTCGATCCTGCCGGCGTACTGGGCGCCGCCTGGCTGCCGACCGACGGGCAGATCGATCCGAGCAACCTCGCGCGCGCGATGGCCGAGGGCGCGCGCCGCGGCGGAGCGGAGATCCGCACCGGCGCACGCGTGACCGCGATCCCCGTCGAGCACGGCCGCGTCCGGGGCGTGACGCTCCAGGACGGCACCGCGATCGACGCGGACGTCGTGGTGAACGCCGGGGGCATCTACGCGACGCAGATCGGGCACCTGGCCGGCGTCGAGGTCGCCGTCGTGCCGTTCGAGCACCAGTACGTGCTGACCGAGCCGATCGCCGGCGTGCCGCCGGACCTGCCGACGATGCGGGACCCCGACCGGCTCGTCTACTTCCGCGCCGAGGCCGGCGGCGGCCTGGTGATGGGCGGGTACGAACGGAACCCGGCGCCGTGGATGGTGCAGGACGGCCCGCCGCCCGACTTCAACCACCGGCTGCTCGCCGAGGACTGGGACCGATTCGCGTCGATCGCTGAGAACGCCCAGTCCCTCGTCCCGGCGCTCCGCGACGCGGGCATCGCCCGCATGATCAACGGGCCCGAGGCGTTCTCCCCCGACGGCGAGTTCCTCCTGGGCCCGACCGAGGTCGGCGGGTTCTTCGTGGCCGCCGGCTTCGGCGCGCACGGGATCGCCGGCGCCGGCGGGATCGGCAAGGTCCTGGCCGAGTGGATCCTCGACGGTGAGCCGATGTGGGACCTGTGGAAGATGGACGTGCGCCGGCTCGGACCGCAGTACCGCTCGCGCGGCTACGCGACGGCGCGGGCCTACGAGATCTACGCCACGAACTACGACATCGTCTATCCCGGCCACGAGCGGACCGCGGGGCGGCCGCTGAAGATGGCGCCGACGTACGCGCGGCTCGCATCGCTGGGGGCGGTGTTCGGCGAGAAGTCGGGCTGGGAGCGCGCCAACTGGTTCGCCTCGAACGAGGAACCGGCGCACGAGGGGCGGCGGCCGCTCGGGTGGGCCGGCGAGCACTGGTCGACCGCGATCGTCGCCGAGCACCTCGCGGCGCGCGAGCGCGCGGCCCTGTTCGACGAGTCCAGCTTCGCGAAGATCGAGGTCGCAGGCCCCGACGCGGCCGCGTTCCTGCAGCGGATGTGCGCCGGCGACGTCGACCGCGAGCCGGGCACCGTGACGTACACCCAGCTGCTGAACCCGCGCGGCGGGATCGAGGCGGACCTGACCGTGACGCGCCGGGAGGAGGATCGGTTCCTGCTCGTCACCGGCACGGCCTCCGGCGCCCACGACCTGGCGTGGCTCCGCGCGAACCTGGGGGACGAACGTGTCGCCGTGCGCGACGTGACCCCCGCCTTCGGCTGCCTGGGCATCTGGGGGCCGGCGGCCCGGACGATCCTGGCCGACCTGACCCCGGAGGACCTTTCGAACGTCGCGTTCGGGTTCATGCGGGCCAGATCGATCGTGGTGGAGGACGTCCCGTGTCTGGCGCTGCGCGTCACGTACGTCGGCGAGCTCGGCTGGGAGCTCTATCCGAGCGTGGAGTTCACCTCGCGGCTCCTCGACGTCCTGCTCGAGGCCGGCGCGCCGCACGGCCTGGTCCCGGCCGGCTACCGCGCGATCGACTCGCTGCGGATCGAGAAGGGCTACCGGTCGTGGGGAACCGACATCACGCCGGAGGATGATCCTCACGCCGCGGGCCTCGGGTTCGCGGTCCGCCGCGGGGGCGGGTTCCTCGGCGCCGACGCGCTCGGAGCCGAGCCACGGCCGGCGCGCGTGCTCGCGTGCCTCGTGCTCGAGGATCCGCGCCTGATGGTGTTGGGCAACGAGCCGGTGTTCGACGGCGAGGAGGTCGTCGCGCGCGTCACGTCCGGTGGGATCGGCTACGCGGTCGGCGCCTCGATCGCGTTCGCCTCCGTGCCGGCGGCCATGGCCGAGCCCGGCTCGCAGCTCGCGGTGCGCGTGTTCGATCGCCGAGTTCCGGCCACGGTCCGGACGACGCCGTTGTGGGATCCGGCCGGCGAGCGGATCCGCGCCTGAGGCGCCGCCTCAGGTGAACGCGCGCAGCCCGGTCAGCGTCTGTCCGATCACGAGGGTGTGGACCTCCTCGGTCCCCTCGTAGGTCAGCACCGACTCGAGGTTCGTCATGTGCCGCATGATCGGGTACTCGAGCGTGATGCCGTTCGCGCCGAGGATCCCGCGGCACGTCCGCGCGATCGCGATCGCCTCGCGCGTGTTGTTCAGCTTGCCGATGCTGACCTGCTCGGGCCGCAACCGGCCCTCCTCCTTCATCCGGCCCAGGTGGTAGGCGAGCAGCGTTCCCTTGTTCAGCTCGAGCGCCATGTCGGTCAGCTTCTTCTGCGTCAGCTGGAAGCCACCGATCGGCCGGTCGAACTGGATCCGCTCCTTCGCGTAGGTGAGCGCCGAGTCGAAACACGACCGCGCCGCCCCCATCACGCCCCAGATGATCCCGAAGCGGGCCTCGTTCAGGCACGACAGCGGGCCCTTCAGCCCTTGCACGCCGGGGAGCACCGCGTCCCCGGGGAGCCGGACGTCGTCGAGCACGAGCTCCGAGGTGACCGAGGCGCGGAGCGAGAGCTTCTTGTGGATGTCGGGGGCGCTGAACCCCTTCGCGTCGGTCGGCACGACGAAGCCGCGGATCCCGTCGTCCGTGCCGGCCCAGACGATCGCGACGTCGGAGCAGCTCCCGTTCGTGATCCACATCTTCGTGCCGCTCAGGATCCAGTCGTCGCCGTCGCGACGCGCGAACGTGCGCATCGACCCCGGATCGCTTCCGGAGTCGGGCTCGGACAGGCCGAAACATCCGATCGCCTCGCCCGCGGTCATCGGGGCGAGCCACCGGGCGCGGTGTTCGTCCGAACCGAACGTCGCGATCGCGTACATCGCCAGCGCGCTCTGCACCGACACGAACGACCGCAGGCCGGAGTCGCCGGCCTCGAGCTCCAGCTCGACCAGCCCGTACGCGACGGCCCCCAGCCCTCCGATGTCCGGCAGCTGCATCCCGAAGAATCCGAGCCGTCCCAGGTCCTTCGCGAGCTCACGGGCGGGGAACTCTCCGCGTTCGTACCAGTCCTCGACGTCCGGCAGGATCCGGTCGCGCACCCAGTCGCGCGCCAGGTCGCGGATCTGGCGCTCCTCGTCGGATAGGAGCGCATCGAGGTCGAGCAGGTCGAGGGGTCGCAACTCACGCATCACGGGCCTCCTTCGGCCGGCGGATCTCGTCGTCGTGTTCGCCGAGCCGCGGCGGAGCCGAACC
Organism: Actinomycetota bacterium; assembly: GCA_035490535.1. Taxonomy (GTDB): domain Bacteria; phylum Actinomycetota; class UBA4738; order UBA4738; family HRBIN12; genus AC-51. The sequence continues at coordinate 8,807 of DATHCP010000087.1, read as the reverse complement.
GTACCGCGGCGGCGTGCGGGACAGGAAGAGGGGGTTCGCGACCGTGTCGACGGTCGAGCCGTCGGAGCGAGCGACCCGTACGACCGGATCGAGGCCGACCGTCCGCGCGTAGGCGAACGCCTCCGCGACGTCGTGCACCACGCCGCACGGGATCCCGGCCGATCGCAGCACGTCGACCCAGGCCGCGGCGGATCGGCTCGCCAGGAGAGCCGCGAGGACCGCGCCGAGCTCGTCGCGGTGCGTCACGCGTGCGGCGTTCGTCGCGAACCGCGGATCGTCGGCGAGCCCGGAGTCGCCGAGCAGCTCCGCGAACGCCCGGAACTGCACGTCGTTGCCGATCGCCACCACGATCGCGCCCTCGGCCGTGGGCAGCGTCTCGTAGGGCGCGATGCTCGGATGGCGGTTGCCCATCCGGCCCGGCACGACGCCGGCCGTGAGGAACCCCGAGGCCTGGTTCGCGAGCGCGAACAGCGTCGTCGACAGCAGATCGACCTCCACCAGCTGACCCTCCCCCGTGCGATCGCGGTGGCGGAGGGCTGCCAGGATCCCGATCGTGGCGTGCAGCCCCGCCATCACGTCCACGAGCGCCACACCGACCTTCAGGGGCTGCCCGTCCGGCTCGCCGGTCACGCTCATCAGGCCGCCGACCGCCTGGGCCAGGAAGTCGTAGCCGGCGACGTCGCCGCGGCCGATGCCCAGGATCCGGCAGTAGATCAGCTCCGGACGCGCGGCGCGGAGGGTCGGCTCGTCGAGGCCGAAGCGCGCCATCACGCCGGGGCGGAAGTTCTCGATCACGACGTCGGCGCGCGCGACGAGCTCGTGCGCGACCGCGAGGTCGCCGGGAACGGTGAGCTCCAACGCGACGCTCCGCTTGTTGCGGTTCACGCCCAGGAAGTAGCTGCTCTCGCCGTCGGGAGCCCACGGCGGCCCCCACGCCCGCGTGTCGTCGCCGCCCTCCGGCCGCTCGATCTTGACCACCTCGGCGCCCAGATCGGCCAGGAGCATCGTCGCGAGCGGCCCCGCCAGGACGCGCGAGAAGTCGGCGATCCGCACGCCCTCGAGTGCGGCAGGGGACGCGACCGACGGGTCGTCCCCGCCCGAGCCCCTTGCCGCGGTCACGCCGCAACGATATCCGTGCCTCGCGCGGTGCGCCCCGCGGAACCCTCCGGGTAGGCTGCGCCCATGAACGTGGTCGTGTGCACGAAGCACGTGCCGAACCCGCAGGGGACCCCGACCCTCGGACCCGATCACCTGCTGGTCCGCAGCGGCGTCGAGGGCGCGCTCGATCCCGGCGACGAGTACGGCCTGGAGCTCGCGCTGCAGCTCGTGGAGCGCCACGGCGGCGAAGTGACCGCGGTCTCGATGGGGCCCGACGACGCGCTCGCCGCGGTGCAGCGGGCGCTCGCGATGGGCGCACACCGGGGGGTGCTCGTGACCGACGACGTGCTCCGCGGCGCCGACGCGCTGGTCACCGCGCGCGTGCTCGCAGCGGCGATCCAGCGGCAGCCGGCCGAGCTCGTGATCGCCGGGGTCGAATCGACCGACGGCTACACGGGAACGGTGCCGGTCACGGTCGCCGCCCTGCTCGGCCATCCGAGCGTGACCGCGGTGCGGGCGCTGGAGCTGGAGGGCGACGCCCTGCGCGTCGAACGGCAGACGGAGAGCGGCTACGACGTGTACGCGTGCCCGACGCCGGCGCTCATCACGGTCACGGCCGGCGCGACCGAGCCGCGCTATCCGAGCCTCAAGGGGATCATGCAGGCGAAGCAGAAGCCGTTGGATCGGCTCACGGCGGCGGACCTCGGCCTCGCTCCTGAGGACCTGCGCAGCTCGCAGACCGTGGTCGAGGTGGTCGATGCGCCGCCACCGCCGGGCGGCGAGATCGTCGAGGGCGACACGGCGGTCGGCCGGATCGCCGACCTGCTCGCCGACGCGGGAGCGATCTGAGCGTGACCACCGCGTGGGTCTACGCCGAGCTCGCCGGCGGCGTCCTCGACGGTTCGGCCGCCGAGCTGCTGACGACCGCGCGCACGCTGGCCGACGAGGTCGCGGCGATCGCCCTCGGGCCCGGCGCGACCGCGGCGGCCGCGGACCTCGGCGCGGCGGGCGCCGCGACGGTCTACGCCTCCGACGACGAGGTCTTCGCGAGCCACAGCGGTGGCCCGCAGGCGTTCGTCCTCGGCGGGCTGATCGAGGAGCACCGTCCGTCGATCGTGCTGTTCCCCGGCAGCTACGAGGGCCGGGACGTCGCCGGGCGGGTGCAGGCGCGCACCGGCTCCACGCTGATGGCCAACGCGATCGCCGTCCCTGCGATCGACCGGGCCCGAACCGAGATCTTCGGCGGCATGACCGTCGTCGACGTCCAGCTGCAGGGCCCGGAGCCGCACCTCGTCCTGGTCCGCCCCCGCTCGGTGACCGCCGAGCCGACGGGCGGGACCGCCACGATCGTCGCGGTGCCGGCGGAGATCCCCGAGGCCGACCTGGGCGCGCGCCTGGTGGAGCGGCACGAGGAGGCCGCCACCGGCCCGAAGCTCGAGGAGGCGCGGGTGATCGTCTCCGGCGGTCGGGGGCTGGGGGGGCCCGACGCGTTCGCGATGCTCGACGCGTTGGCCTCCGCGATCGGCGGGGCCGCCGTCGGCGCCTCGCGTGCCGCGGTCGATGCGGGCTGGGTCCCGTACAGCTACCAGATCGGGCAAACCGGCAAGACCGTGAAGCCCGACGTCTACATCGCGGCCGGCATCAGCGGGGCCTTGCAGCATGTCGTGGGCATGAAAGGCGCGAAGCGGATCGTCGCGATCAACAAGGATCCCGAAGCACCGATCCTGAAGATGGCCGACCTCGGCGTGGTCGGCGACGTGTTCGAGGTGATCCCGGCGCTGACCGAGGAGATCCGCCGACGCTCCGGCTCCTGAGCGCGCTCGCCCTCGCCGCGGTCGTCGCGGCCGCGGTGGTCCTGTTCGTCCGCCGCGCGCGGCCACGCCTCGACGTCCTGCGGACCGCGCGGCCCGACGGCCGGACGGACGAGCCCGGCGTGCGAGCGCGGCGCGAGGTCGTCCAGGTGCTCGGCCAGCGCAAGCTCTTCCAGAAGGCCGTGCCCGGCGTGATGCACGCCACGATCTTCTGGGGCTTCCTGATCCTGCTTCCGACGATCGCCGAAGCGATGCTCGCCGTGATCGACCCCGCGTGGACGCTGCCCTACCTCGGACACGCCGCGTGGTTCGCGTTCCTCCAGGACGCCTTCGCCGCGCTGGTCGCCATCGCCGTCGGCGTGGCGTTCTGGATCCGGAAGGTGCAACGGCCCGATCGCTTCCGCGGCTCGCACATGCGTGAGGCCGATCTGATCCTGCTCACGATCCTCGGCATCGTCACGTCGTTGCTGCTGTGGAACGCCAGCCGGATCGCGCTCGGGTCCGCGGACCATCCCAGCGCGGCGCCGGTCGCGAACGCGCTGTCCGGGCTCTTCTCGGGCGGCCGCGGCACCGAGGTCGCCGAGCGCATCCTGGTCTGGACGCACCTCCTGTTGGTGCTCGGCTTCCTCACGTACCTCCCGCGCTCGAAGCACCTGCACATCCTCACCGCGGCGCCGAACGTCTACCTCGCGAAGAACGCGCCGAGCGGCTACCTGACGCCCTTGCGGATCGACCTGGACGCGGCCGACGCCGACGTCCGCTTCGGCGCCGCCGTCGCCACCGACCTGACCCGCAAGCAGGTGCTCGATCTCTACTCCTGCACCGAGTGCGGACGGTGCCAGGAGGTCTGTCCCGCCTGGGCGACCGGCAAGCCGCTGTCACCGAAGCTGCTGATCATGGGCCTGCGCGACCAGGTCGTCGCGGAGACCTCTGCGATCGTGGCGGCGACGCCCTCCGGAACGGTCGAGCTCCAGCCGCTCGTGCCGAACGCGGTGACGGACGAGGTCGTCTGGGACTGCGTCACGTGCGGCGCCTGCGTGCGCGAATGCCCGGTCGACATCGAGCACGTCGACACGATCGTGGATCTGCGCCGCAACCTCGTGATGGCCGAGTCCCGCTTCCCGCCGGAGGCGGGCGCGATGCTCCGCGGCGTCGAGACCGCCGAGGACCCCTGGGGCCAGCCTGCCTCGGCGCGGACCGACTGGGCGCGTGGGCTCGACGACGTGCACGTGCTGGAGCCGGGCGATCCGCCGCCCGAGGTCCTGTTCTGGGTCGGCTGCGCCGGCGCGTTCGACGAAAGGGCGCAGGCGACGACGCGGTCGATCGCGCGCCTGCTGATCGCGGCCGGCGTCGAGGTCGCGATCCTCGGCCCGCGCGAGCGCTGCACCGGCGATCCTGCGCGCCGGATGGGCCACGAGTACCTGTTCCAGATCCTGGCGGAGCAGAACGTCGAGACGCTGAACGGCGCCGGCGTCACGAAGATCGTCGCGAGCTGCGCGCACTGCTTCAACACCCTCGCGAACGAGTACCCCGACTACGGTGGCGACTACGAGGTGGTGCATCACACCGAGCTCCTGTCGACGCTGATCCGCGAGGGGCGGCTGGCGCCCGGCGCCGGCGCGGACGGCACCGTGACCTACCACGACGCGTGCTACCTGGGACGGCACAACGGGCGGTTCGACGCCCCCCGGGAGGTCCTGCACGGCGCCGGCGCGGCGACCGTCGAGATGCCGCGGAACCGGGAGCGCTCGTTCTGCTGCGGCGCCGGCGGGGCCCGCATGTGGATGGAGGAGGGCGGCGACGCCCGCATCAACGAGACCCGGTTCGCCGAGGCCGCCGCCACCGGCGCGGACACGGTGGCCGTCGCCTGCCCCTACTGCTTCGTGATGCTGGACGACGCCGCGAAGGCGAGCGGCTCGTCCGTGCGCGTGGCCGACGTCGCGACGCTGCTGGCCGCCTCGGTGCTGCCCGAACCGGCGACCTGAGCCGCACTAGACTCGCGGCGTGGATCCGCTGCTGTTCGTCCGATGCGATCAGGTCGAGACCTTCGGGGGTTCGCTCGCCGCTGCCGCCGAGGCGGGCGCCGAGGTCGACATCTGGAACGCGATCGACCCCGCCACATCGCGGCCCGACCTCGCGTCCTACGCGGGGGTCGTCGTGGGCGGCAGCACGTTCAACATCGAGCACGCCGACGACCAGCCCTTCATCAAGGCGGTCGGCGACCTCAGCGTCGAGGCGGTCGAGCGTGGCCTGCCCCTGCTCGGGCTGTGCTTCGGCGCGCAGGTGCTGGTCTGGGCGCTCGGCGGGTCGGTGACGAAGGCCCCGATCCGCGAGATCGGCTTCGAGCCCGTGCGACCGACCTCCGCGGCGGCGGACGATCCCGTCCTGGGCCACTACGAGGACGGGGCCATGGTCTTCCAGTGGCACATGGACGGCTTCGACCTCACGCCCGGCTCGACGCTGCTGGCCACCGGGGATCGGATCCCGAACCAGGCGATCCGACTGGGCGAGACCGCGTGGGCCACGCAGTTCCACGCCGAGGTGGACGCGGACGAGGCCGAGTACTGGATCTCGCTGGCGAGCGCCGAGGAGGACCTGGCGAGCGTCTGGGGCAAGTCCCCGGAGCGACTGCGGGACGAGATCGCCGAGCACATGGCGGCGCACGAGGCCCGCGGCAGGGAGACGTTCCGGCGCTTCGTCGACGTCTGCCGGAGCGCGGCCCCATGAGCTCGGAGGCGTACCGCGCGCTCATCGCGGTGGTCGCCTACCACCTGGGCGACGGCCGCGTCGCCCGGTGGCCGCACGGCGGGTACGGCGTTCCGGCTCCCTACCTCGAGGGCCTGCGGCGCGCCGGTGCGCGCACCGTGATCCTGCCGCCCGGCGAGGCGGGTGACGCCGCCGAGCTCCTCGCTCCGTTCGACGGTCTGCTGCTGGTGGGCGGCGGCGACGTCGATCCCACGCGTTGGGGCGGCGATGCGGACGCACACGTCTACGGGGTCGAGCCCGACCGGGACGCGATCGAGATCGCGCTGCTCCGGGAGGCCGTGGGGTCGAGGATCCCGACGCTGTGCATCTGTCGCGGCATGCAGGTCCTCAACGTCGCGTTCGGGGGGACGCTGCATCCGCACCTGCCCGACCTCGAGGGCATGCTCGAGCACGGTCAGCCCGTCCTGGACACCCAGTCGCTGCACGACGTCGACGTCGATCCGAACAGCCGGCTCTATGCCACGACGAAGTCCTCGACGATCGTGGCGTCCTCACACCACCATCAGGGCGTCGACCGGGTCGGCGATGGCCTGGTCGTCTCGGGCCGGTCCTCGGACGGATTGGTCGAGGCGATCGAGGTGGACGGCCCTCGGGACGATCCGTCGGCGTGGGTCGTCGGGGTCCAGTGGCATCCCGAGGACACCGCGGCCACCGATCCCGCGCAGCAGGCGCTGTTCGACGCCCTGGCCCTGGTCTCGCGGCTCCGCGGCACGCGGGCCCGCGCCGGCGAGGTCGAGGGGCGGAGCCGGACCTACGCGGTGGTCGAACCCGATCCGGCGTGGCCGGCCGCGTTCGAACGGGAGGCCCGGCGGATCCGCGCCGGGCTCGGCGACGCCGTCGTCCGGATCGATCACGTCGGCTCCACCTCGGTGCCCGGGATCGCGGCCAAGCCGATCGTCGACATCCAGGTGTCGCTGCCGACGCTCGAACCGCGTGAGGCGTACGTCCCGGTCCTGGTGGGCCTCGGCTACCGGCACGCAATCGATGCGATGAAGCCCGAGCACGAGTACTTCAGCTTCGACGAGGACGGCGAGCGGCGGTTCCAGCTCCACGTGTGCGCCGCGGGATCCGAGTGGGAGCTCCGCCATCTCGCGTTCCGCGACTGGCTGCGTGCGCACCCCGAGGACGCGGCCGACTACGTCGAGCTGAAGCGACGGCTGGCCGCCGCCCATCCTCGCGACATCATGTCCTACGTGGCGGGCAAGACCGCGTTCGTCACGAGCGTCGAGGCGCGGGCGCTGTCCGAACCGGAGGCCACGGTCGCGTGACCTCGCTGCGGGTGGTGCGCGCGGAGGGCGACGGCCTCGCGCGCGGCTCCCAGATCGGCGTCGAGCTCCGCGACCTGATCCAGCGCTCGGTGGACTTCTACCATCGGTACCTGGACCGCCGCGGGGTGTCGTCCGAGCAGCTGCAGGACCTCCTGACGCCGTACCTGGTCGCGTCCGAAACGGCGTACCCCGACATGATGAGCGTCCTCAAGGGCATGGCCGTCGGCGCGCTCGTTCCGGTCCTGGAGCTGTTCGCGATCAACGCGTTCGAGGAGCTCGAGCCGCTGCTCGAGTCACCGGAAGGCGAGCTGCTGTTCCTCCAACGGAAGGAGGGCTACCTGGCCAAGCGCTCCCCGCCGGAGCGATGCTCGAGCGTCAGCGTCCGCACGTCCGACGGCCGGACGCTCCTCGGGCACAACGAGCACTGGCTCGCCGGCGACGCCGGCAACGTCGCCGTGGTGCTGGACCGGCCGCCCGGCGGGCGGGTCTCGGTCGCGAGCCCCACGGTGGTGTGCTGTCTTCCCGCCGTCGGGATCAACGGCCACGGCACGGCCCAGGGGATCGGTTCGCTGACCGCGGCCGACGACGGCGTGGGCGTGCCCCGCGTGCTGGTCTCACGGAGCGCGCTCGAGGCGCGCGACCGCTCGGACGCCCTGGCCCGCGCCGCGATGCGAGGACGGGCCGGCGGCTACGGCCACGTGTTCGCGTTCGCCGACGGCGATGCCGTGATCCTGGAGACGAGCGGCCGCGAGCACCGGGCCATCGACGGGGACGGACCCCACACGAACCACTACCAGAGCGACCTGGCCAGCCTGGCCCCGGCGCCATCGGAGGGCTCCGTCGCCCGCCTGGAGCGGCTCCGGGAACTGCTGGCCGAGCGTCCGGTCCGTTCGGCGGAGGACCTGATGGAGATCATGCGGGATCACCGGTCCTCGCCGCAGGCGATCTGCCTCCATGCCGATCCCGACGAGGGCGACGAGGCTTCCGCCTGCATGTTCTCGATGGTCGCCGACCCCGCCGAACGTCGGATGTGGGTCGCCCCCGGCAACCCATGCGAGCAGCCGTACGAGGAGATCGACCTCACCGGCGTGCGCGCCTGAGGCCCCACCGGACTCGCCTAGCGTTCGCGCATCCCGCAGTGCTATACAGGGCGCCACCTGGTCGCCTCCGAACCGGAGCGTCCCGCCCGAGCGTAGGTATGGGAAAGAGGGATCCGTAGGCGTGGAAGGAGTTCGGCGATGAGGAGAGCGGCCCGCACCCTGGTGGCGACGGCCGTGCTGGGCACGCTCGTGGCGGTGGCGTTCGCGGGGAACGCATTGGCCCAGAGCAGCAGCGGGAGCGCATCCCCCAGCGGCAGCCAGAAGATCACGTTCATCGAAGGGACGCTCGGGGACCTGGGTTCGGTGAACCCCTTCAAGGCCCTCACGACGACCGAGTACGAGGTCCTGTCCCTGAACTTCGACATGTTGGAGAACTTCGACAAGGCGAACCTGACGGCGGCTCCCGGCCTCGCCACGAAGTGGACGAACTCCTCGGACGACCTGACCTGGACCTTCGACATCCGCAACGACGCGAAGTGGCAGGACGGTCAACCGCTCACCGCCAAGGACATCGCCTTCACCTACAACCTGATCCTGAAGTGCCAGCTGGGCAACTCGCTGAACTACCTGGTGCCGGACTTCACGAAGACGATCACGGCGCCCAGCGACACGCAGCTGGTCTGGACCCTCAAGAAGCCGACGATCGCCCCGATCCGGCCGCCGTGGGTCTACATCATCCCCGAGCACATCTGGGGATCGTCCAGCTGCCACGACATCAACACCGCCAAGTTCTTCACCGACGGCCAGCCGATGGTCGGCAGCGG
>DATHCP010000086.1:0-7241 GCA_035490535.1 Actinomycetota bacterium | reverse complement strand
GCGCAGGCCCACCGAAGGGTCGGCCGACATCTGCCTGATCGCGGCCGTGCCCCTGCGCGACGTCATCGATCGACTCGCGCGGAAGGACGTTGCGATCGAGCTGGGGCCGATCGAACGGGATGGCGCCCTGGGCCCGATGCGATCGATCTACGTCCGCGACCCCGACGGCAACCTGATCGAGATCAGCGAGTACGCCCGATCCGACGCCTGACCATCGCCTGCGAGGTCCGCCTGTTCCCGATCGGAAGACCGTCGCTCCGGAAACGACGCGAGGTGGAAGAACATGGAGGCATCCGATGGAGGGGAGCCTGATCCCGTGCCGGGCCGAGGGTTCGCCAGCGCCGCTGGACGAGGTGGCGCGGGAGCTGCTGCGGCTGGCGCCCGCGAGCGGCCGGCCTAGCCGGCCCCGGTGACCGTCTTCGCGACGTCCTCCGTCGACTGGCCGCTGCGGCGCAGGACGACGACGACGCAGGTGATCGCGAGGAGCGTCAGCAAGAGCAGCAACGTCGAGACGGAGGCGACCTCGGGCCGAAGCACGTTCCGGACCGCGCTGAACACGTAGACGGGCCACGGCGACGCGCCCGCCACGCTCACGAACGACGAGATGATCGTGTCGTCCAGGCTGAAGGTGAACGCGAGCAACGCGCCGGCCAGCACGGCGGGCATCATCAGGGGCAGCGTGATCTGGCTGAAGCGGCGCCAGGGGGTCGCGTACAGGTCGGCCGCCGCTTCCTCGAACGTCTCCTCCAGGCCCGCGAGGCGCGCGCGCACGATCAGGGTGACCACGGCGGTCGCGAACAACGCGTGCCCGGCCCACAGACGGAGGATCCCGTAGCTCACGAGCGGCGTCTGCATGCCGGGCCCGAACGGTCCCTTGATCCGCACGTACCAGATCAGGAGCGCGATCGCGACGACGATCTCGGGCGTCACGAGGATCAGGAACACGAGCGCCAGGAACGCGATCGTCCACTTCCCCTTGCGGCGGGCCAGCGCGATGCCGGCCAGCGACCCGAGGACGGTGGCGATCACGGCCGTTCCGGCGGCGGCCACGACCGAGGTCTTGACGGCGTCTTGGATCGACGGATCCGTCATGCCGGTCCGGTAGCCGTCCAGCCCGACGCCGGACCAGACGAGCATCGCCCGGCCGTTGTTGAAGGAGTAGATCACGATCACCACGATCGGCAGGAACAGGAACGCGTAGACCAGGATCCCCCAGACGCGGAGCGCGATCGTGACGGGGTCGCGGGCGGGCTCGCCCCGGGCGACGGCGGCCGAGCTCATCCGGCGCCCTCCGCCGCGGCGGGGAGGACGATCCTGCGCCGGGCCCGCGCGATCGACCGGATCGCGAGACCGGCCAGCGCGAACACCGCGATCGTCCCGAGGATCAGGAAGATCAGGATCACCGCCTGCGCCGCTCCCAACGCCCAGTTCTGCCCCGCGACGAACTGGCTGGCGACCATCGCGCCGGCCATGTTGCCCTTCGCACCGCCGAGCACCAGCGGCGTGATGTAGTCGCCCGTCAGCGGGATGAAGACCAGGAGCAGCCCGGCGATGATCCCCGTGGATGCCATCGGCAGCGTCACCTGGCGGAACGTCCCCCACCGGTTGGCGCCCAGATCCTTCGAGGCTTCGCGCATCGCGGGATCCAGCCGGTCGAGGGTCACGAAGAGCGGCAGGATCATCAGCGCCAGGTAGTTGTAGACGACGCCGATCTGCACCGCCGCGCGGGTCTCCAACAGGTGCAGCGGCTCCGCTCGCAGCCCCCACCGTTGCAGCAGGGTCGAGACCGGCCCGTTCGGCGCGAGGATGATCAGCCACGCCACGGTGCGGATCAGGAAGTTCACGAAGAACGGCACGATCACCAGGCCGAGAAGGACACCCCGCCACTTCGCGGTCACCCGGGTCGCGAGCCAGTAGGCGAACGGGAACCCGATCAGCAGGCACAGCAGCGTGCCGATGATCGAGATCTGCAGCGTCTGGGAGAAGACGTGGAGGAACGATCCCGAGAGTCCTTCCGCGTAGCGACCGAACGACAGCTTGTCGGTGGCGATCGGACGGAAGATGTCGGGCTTGTACCCGAACGAGTAGTACACGATCCACAGGACCGGGATCAGGAAGAACAGCACGAACCAGGCCCATGCCGGGATCGCCAGGGCGAAGCGAGGAGCCCGGATCCTCCGGGCCCCCCGCGACGATCCCGAGACCGATGCCACGCCCGCGCGCCTAGCCGCCGGCGGCGGCCTTCATGTTCGTGAAGATCTCCACCTCGCGCTCGAACGCCGAGTTGATCACCTGCGGCCGCGTCGTGGCGAGCTGGGCGTCGGTGAAGAACACCATGTCCAGGAACTTCGCCCCGGCCGCCTTCGCGGCGTCCTCGACGCCGGTGATCCCGGTGTTGTAGCCGTGGAACTCCAGGTCCTGCAGCGAGTTCTTCGGATCGAGGATGAAGTCGATGAACGCGTACGCGGCGTTCGGGTGCGGCGCGCCGGTCGCGATCGTCCAGTTATCCATCCACAGCTCGGTCTGCGGCGCCCCCAGGCCCCATTCGTACCGGCTCGGATCCTTGAACGAGTTGAACCCCTGGCGGGCGTCGCCGTTCCACACGTGCGACAGGGCCCAGTTCCCGGACGAGAACTGGTAGCCGGGGTAGGACTCGAACGACTTGACGTGCGGCGCCATCTGCTTCGTCCACGCCTCGTACGCGTCGAGGTCGGCCGGATCCGTCGTCGTCCAGTCGATCCCGTTCGCCCAGAAGTAGACGCCCGCGACCTCGTTCTGGGCGTCGAGCAGCGAGAAGTTGCCGCTCGCCTCGTGCATCGCGACGTCGATGAAGTCGCTCCAGGTCTTGATCGGCCGCGAGATCTGGCTCTTGTCGTAGATCCACCCGGTCGAACCCCAGTCCTTGATCACCGAGTGCGCGTTGTTGGGGTCCCACGACTGGTTCGTGAACTTCGTATCGATGTTCTTGAAGTTCGGGATCCTCGACAGGTCCAGCTCCTGGAGCAGGCCGTTCTTGACGAACAGCGGGATGTACGGGCCGGTCGGCACGACGATGTCGTAGCCGCCGCTGCCCCCCGCGATCAGGAGCTTCGTGAGCGCGTCCTCGTTCGAGGTGTAGGTCGTGATCGAGGTCTTCGGCCCGAACTGCTGCGTGAACTTCTTGAACAGGTTCGGGTCGTCGTAGGCGGCCCAGTGCAGGAAGTTGAGCTCGTCCTCGATCGGTCCGGCGGACGCGCCGCCGGAGGATCCCGACGTCGACGCCTTGCTGCACGCCGCCAGCAGGGCGGTGCCGCCCGCGAACGCGACCGCGACCGACCCACCCATGAACGCGCGTCGGCTGATGCGCTTCGCGAACGTCTCCGACGCGAGGATGTTCAGGCCGCCATCTTCATCGTTGTCTGCCATGTCACCTTCCTTCCGTTGCTCGGACGAGCTACCCGGCCACGGCGGCCGCCTCGTCGCTCGCGGGGTCGGCCAGGACGACGCCGGCCTGCTCCGCGCCGAACACGTGCGTGTGCTGCGGATCCCATGAGCACCAGACCCGGCCGCCGACCTCGAGGCGGGGAGCCCTCGGGCGTGGGAGCCGGGCGATCACCTCCTTGCGGCCGGCCGTGATCACGACGAACTGGATCACGTCGCCGAGGTGGGAGACGCTCGCGAGCTCCCCGGCGATCGCGTTCTCGCCGCCGTCGGGCGCCTCCTCGCCCATCGTGATCGCCTCGGGCCGGACGGCCGCGAGGGCGGCCCGCCCGTCCACCGCGCCGACCGGCGCGAGCGCGGATCGCATCGTCCACCCATCCCCCTCGACGACGGCGCCGCCGTCGCGCGACGTGCCCTCGAAGAAGTTCTGCTTGCCGATGAAGCCGGCCACGAAGGCCGAGGAGGGATGGTCGTAGATCGTGTCCGGGTCGGCCAGCTGCTCGACCCGGCCGTCGAGCATCACGGCGATCCGGTCGCTCATCGACAGCGCCTCGTCCTGGTCGTGCGTGACGAAGATGAACGTGATCCCGACCTGGGATTGCAGGAGCTTCAGTTCGATCTGCATCTCCTCGCGCAGCTTGCGGTCGAGGGCGCCGAGCGGCTCGTCCAGCAGCAGGAGGCTGGGCCGGTTCACGAGCGCCCGGGCCAGCGCGACCCGCTGCTGCTGCCCCCCGGACATCTCCCGCGGCTTGCGGTTCGCGAGCGCGCTCATCTTCACCATCTCGAGCGCCTCGCCGACCCGGCGGCCCATCTCGGACCGGTCCACCTTCTTCTGCCGCAGGCCGTACGCGACGTTCTCCGCGACCGACATGTGCGGGAAGAGCGCGTAGTTCTGGAACACGGTGTTCACGTCACGCTTGTGGGGCGGGACCCCCCGGACGTCCTGGCCGCTGATCTTGATCTCGCCCTCGTCCGGCTCCTCGAACCCGGCCAGCATCCGCAAGGTGGTGGTCTTCCCACAGCCGGAGGGGCCCAGGAGCGAGAGGAACTCGCCGGGCTCGACGTCGATGTGGATCCCGTCGACGGCCCGGACGGTGCCGAAGTTCTTGACCAGTTCGCGCAGTTGGACGGAACCCACCGCACCGCTCAATGCCGCGCACCCTTCCTCGCGTACCCGCAGCATGGTGGGGCGTCCATGCTCAGGCCTGAAAGATGCCGCAAGCGCTCCGCGAGCGCAAGCGAGGTGGGGGGTCGCCCAGCGAAAGGATCGATGACCGCTCCCCCGAGCCGATCGCCGCCCCCAGCTGGAGCTCGTCCATCTGGCCGCTCTCCCCCCAACCGTCAGGAACCGGTTCCCAGCGCACATAGACTGACGGCGTGACCGCTTGCGCTGCTTGCGGGTTCGAGTCGCCCACGGCCTTCCGGTTCTGTCCGGAGTGCGGCACCGAGGCGACCCTCTCGATGCCGGACCGGGCGCAGCGCAAGACCGTGACCGTGGTCTTCTGCGACGTCACGGGCTCGACCGCGATGGGCGAGACGATCGACCCCGAGCGGCTCCGCGCGCTGCTCGCCGACTACTTCGAGCGGATGCGGGTGATCGTCGAACGCCACGGCGGCACCGTGGAGAAGTTCATCGGCGACGCGGTGATGGCGGTGTTCGGCGTGCCGGCCGTCCACGAGGACGACGCGCTGCGCGCCGTCCGGGCGGCCGCGGAGATGCGCGAGGCCGTCGGCGACCTGGGGATCCGCACGCGGATCGGCGTGAACACCGGCGAGGTCGTGACCGGCACCGAGGAGCGCCTGGCCACCGGGGACGCGGTGAACGTGGCGGCCCGCCTCGAGCAGGCCGCGCCGCCCGGCGAGGTCCTGCTCGGCGCCCAGACGTTCGCGCTGGTGCGCGACGCGGTCGAGGCCGACGCGGTCGAACCCCTGGAGCTGAAGGGGAAGGCCGAGCCGGTTCCCGCCTACCTGCTGCGTGCCGTGCGCGACCAGCCGGAGCGCCCGCACGGCGCGCGGTTCGTCGGCCGCCGCGCCGAGCTGATCACGCTGCGCGACGCCTTCGAGCGCGCGGTCGCGCACCGGCGCTGCGAGCTGGCAACCGTGGTCGGCGACGCCGGCGTGGGCAAGTCGCGCCTGGCGGCCGAGACCCTGCACGGGATCGAGGCGGCGCTCGCGCAGGGCCGCTGCCCGCCGTACGGCGAGGGGATCACGTACTGGCCGATCGTCGAGGTGCTGCGCCAGCTCGGTGCGGCGCCACAGGACGAGGCCGCGGCGGCCGCGATCGGCTCGCTCCTCGGCGAGTCCGAGGCGCCCACGTCCGCCGAGGAGATCGCCTGGGCGTTCCGCCGCACCGTCGAGGACGCCGCGACCGATGGCCCCCTCGTGATCGTCCTGGACGACATCCAGTGGGGCGAGGACACGTTCCTGGACCTGGTCGAGAACCTTGCCCTCCTGTCCACCGGCGCGCCGATCCTGCTGCTGTGCCTCGCGCGGCCCGAGCTCGTGGAGCGGCGGCCGGCGTGGCCGGTCGCCCTCCGCCTGGAGCCGCTGCCGGACGAGGACGTCGACGAGCTGATCCCGGTGTCCGTCCCGGACGAGCTGCGCGGGAGGATCTCGCGCGCCGCCGGCGGCAACCCGCTGTTCGTCGGGGAGATGGTCGCGATCGCCGGGGAGACGGCAGGCGACGTCGTCGTCCCCCCGACGCTGACGGCCTTGCTGCAGGCGCGCCTGGACGGGCTCGAGCCCGCCGAGCGGAGCGTGCTCCAACGCGGCGCGGTCGAGGGCGAGGTCTTCCACCGCGGCGCCGTCCAGGCGATGGACCCGCAGGACGGCCAGGTCACCCCGCGCCTCGCATCCCTCGTCCGCAAGGAGCTCGTCCGCCCGGAGCAGGCGCGGCGCGCCGGCGAGGACGCCTTCCGCTTCCGCCACCTCCTGATCCGCGACGCTGCCTACGACGCCCTGCCGAAGGCCGCGCGCGCGGACCTGCACGAGCGCCTGGCGAGGTGGCTCGCGGACCACGGGAGCGAAGTGGTCGAGCTCGACGAGCTCGTCGGCTTCCATCTGGAGCGGGCGTGCCGCTACCGCGCCGAGCTGGGGCTCGACGTCGACGCCGAGGTGGCCGCCGAGGCCCGGCGCCGCCTCACCGCGGCGGGGCGGCGCGCGAACCTTCGGGCCGACTACGGCGCCGCCGCCCGGATGCTCGAGCGCGCGAGCACGTTCGTGCCCGGCGCGGAGATCGACCTGGCCCTGGAGACCGACCTGGTGGACGCGCTGCTCTGGAACGGCAAGGGCCAGGACGCGACGGCCCGGACCCGGCTGCTCGCCGAGCGGGCGGAGGCGGCCGGCGACCGTGTCGCCGCGCTCACCGCGGGGTTGCTGGCCGGCATCGTCCGGATCTCCTTCGAGCCGGAGGGCGCCGCGCAGGCGCTCGAGGAGCAGGTGGCCGATGCGCTCCCGACGCTGGAGGCCGCCGGCGTCGACGTCGCGCTGTACACGGCCTACCACGCGCAGGCCCAGGTGGAGTTCGAACGCGCGCGGATGGACCCGGCGTTCCGGGCCTACGAGCGCGCGGCCGAGCACGGACGGCGTGCCGGCATGGCCCAGGGGTTCCTCGAATGGCGGGCGGCCTGCCGCTACTACGGCGCGACGCCGGTTCCGGAGATCCTGGCGTGGCTGGCCGAGCACGAGGCCGGCGCCGGCCGCGATCACTGGCTGCGGATGTACCGGTCGCTCTGCCTGGCGATGCTCGGCCGCTTCGACGAGGCCGGACCGATGATGGCGGCCACCCGAGCCGAGCTCGCCGAGCATGGCGGCGGGATCCG
>DATHCP010000085.1:0-23927 GCA_035490535.1 Actinomycetota bacterium | reverse complement strand
CCTCGTCCAGGATCGTGACCGCGGTCTCGGCCATCACGACCAGGCCGTGGGCCGCGTCGGCGATCGAGCGGACGGTCTCGCGGATCGCCGGCGAGGGGTCCGGCAGGACCGTGTGGAGCGTGACCAGCGCCGGCTTCTCCTTCAGCTCCTCGAGGAACGGCGTCAGGTGGTCCTCGTACGTGCCCTCGATCCAGTGGTCGCCGACGAAGCCGCCGCCCTTCCACAGCCCGTAGAGCCCGAACTCGTGCTGGACGCAGACGATGTCGGCGTTCGACCGGTCGATCTCGTGGGCCGCGGCGCGGTAGGGCATCGCGCTGCCCTGGCGGATCCGCCAGCGGACCTCGGAGCCGTAGGCGCGCACCGTGTTGCGCTCGTCGATCGCCGCCACCCGCACCTGCGTCCGCGGGTCGGCCTCGCGGACCGCGCCGATCAGGTCCGACGTGAACGTGGCGATGCCGCAGCGGCGCGGGGGGTAGGTCGAGACGAACGCGATGCGCATGGCCTACAGGGTAGCCGGACGGCCCGCCGGCCTCGACCGGCGCCGGCGGGCCACCTGCGGCCTACGGCTTGACCTGCGTCGCGAACAGCCCCGCGCCGGTGTTGATCACCAGGTCGGCCTTGCCGGCCCGCGAGCCCTCGATCGCCACGTGGTAGATGCCGATCGCCAGCGCCTTTCCGGGGGGAGCGATCGACTTCGGCTTCCCGAAGGAATAGCCGTTGGGGCCGCTGCGGACCACGTGGACCCGCGAGGGGAAGGAGTTCGTCGCCCACGCGACCCAGAGCCGGCCGCCCGGCGCCGCCGACATCGCGACGCTCTGGGCGTTCGCGGAGCCGGGCACCGTGTGGACCTTCGTGGTGCCGACCTTCCACAGCCCGATGTGCTTGCACGTCGGATAGCCGACGCAGAAGGCGACCCACGTCCCGCCACCGCTCCTCACCGCCATCGCGACCGCCTGGCCCGGCTGCAGGGTGTTCTTGCCAACGCTCGAGCCCGGCACCTTCTTCACCGGGCCGATCGTCGGGTAGATCTGCGCCACGAAGATGCCGTTCTTCGCCGCCGTTGGGCCGAGCGCGTAGAAGGCAACGTAGACCTTCGATCCGTCGCGGACCAACGTCGACCAGTAGAGCGACGTCCCCGAGCCGAAGTCGATCGTCTGATCCGGATCGACCTCGCTCGTGCCGACGTGCCACGTGTAGACGTTGTTCAGGGGGAATCCCGCGATCGGTGTGCCGTCGGCAAGGGTCACCGCGCCGGTGCCGTAGCTCGCGGCACCGTTGTGGCTCAGCCCGATCGCCTCCATCGGCACGACCCAGCCGGTGCCGGCCTTGGTCCCCGTCGCCGTGTACGTCCGCCCGTCGGTCCAGTAGCCGGGGTTGATCGATTGGACGCCGCCGAACACCAGGCGGACGCCCCCGCCGGGCATCCCGATCGCCTTCGGGTCGTGCACGATCGATTGCCATCCCGTCACCGCGAGGTTCTTCAGCTTCACCGCACCGGTCGGGGCGATCGCCGTGTGGCCGATCGAGCTGACGGTCCCGACCTCGCGCTCGTAGACGACGTGCAGGACACCGTCCGAGGTCCGGTACAAGCCGGGCTCGTTGATGATGCTCACCTTCCCCGTGGTGATCTTCGTCCACGTTCCGGGCGGGCCTGCCGCGACCGGCAGCGAGGAGCTCAGCGCAACGGCGATCAGGGCGCACGGCAGGATGGCGAGTCGGCGGATCCGCACCGGGTTCTTCCTCCTAGTCACGAACGTTCGGCGAGGACTATGCCGCGCGCGGGGGACCGGCGCTACCAACTTCCGGGTTAGATCGGTTGGAATCGGGCCGTGAAATGGCGCAGCTGGGGCGCCTCCTCGACGATCCGGTAGCCGGGGAGTTCGGCGGCCCGGGCCGCGACCGAGGTCACGACCTCGATCACGTAGTCGACGTGGCTCTGGGTGTAGGTGCGCCGGGGGATCGCCAGGCGGACCAGGTCGGCCGCGGCCGGCTCCTCGCGGCCGTCGGGCTTGCGGCCGAACATCACGGTCCCGATCTCGCAGCTGCGGATCCCGCCGGCCTCGTAGAGCGCGATCGCGAGCGTCTGGCCCGGATACGACAGCGGCGGCACGTGCGGGAGCAGCGCGCGGGCGTCCAGGTAGACCGCATGGCCGCCGGCCGGGCGCACGATCGGCACGCCCGCGGTCACCAGCGCATCCGCCAGGTACTCGGTCGAGCGGATCCGGTACCGGAGGTAGTGCTCGTCCACGCACTCACGGAGCCCCTGCGCGATCGCCTCGAGGTCGCGTCCCGCCAGGCCGCCGTAGGTGGGGAAACCCTCCGTGAGGATCAGCAGGTTCCGGCAACGCTCCGCCCACGCGTCGTCGCGCATCGCGAGCCAGCCGCCGATGTTCGCCATCGGGTCCTTCTTCGCCGACATCGTCATGCCGTCGGCGAGGCTCGCCATCTCGCGGACGATGTCGGCGACGGCGGCGTCGGCGTAGCCGGCCTCGCGCGTCTTGATGAACCACGCGTTCTCCGCGAACCGGCACGCGTCCAGGAAGAGCGGGACCTCGAACCGGTCGCAGAGCGCGCGGACGCCGCGCAGGTTCTCGAGGGACACCGGCTGGCCGCCGCCGGAGTTGTTCGTCACCGTGACGAACACCACCGGGATGTCCGCGCGCCGGTCGGCGAGGAGCCTCTCGAGGGCATCCAGGTCCATGTTCCCCTTGAAGGGATGCAGCGCCGCGGGATCGCGGCCCTCGGCGATCACCAGGTCGATCGCCTCGGCGCCCGTCGCCTCGACGTTCGCCCGCGTCGTGTCGAAGTGCGTGTTGTTCGGCACGACCATGCCCGGGCCTGCGATCGCCGAGAACAGGATCTTCTCGGCGGCTCGGCCCTGGTGCGTCGGGATCACATGCGGGAACGGGAACAGGTCCTGGACCGCCGTGAGGAACGTGAACCACGACGGCGAGCCGGCGTAGCTCTCGTCGCCATGCTGGATCGCGGCCCACTGGTCGCGGCTCATCGCGCCGGTCCCCGAGTCGGTGAGCAGGTCGATCAGGACGTCGTCGGCGTGCAGGTTGAACAGGTTGTAGCCGGCGTCCTGGATCTTCGCGCGGCGCTCGTCCTCGTCCAGGAAGCGCAGCGGCTCGACCGAGTGGATCCGGAACGGTTCGATGATCGTCCGGAACGCGTCCACGATCTCAGAGGTCGATCTCGGAAGCGACGTCCTGCAGGCCCTCGATCGACACCGCGAGGAACTCGTCGAGCGGCAGGCCGATCCGCTCCTCGACGTCGGTGACCTCCTCGCGGTTCACCCCGGGTGCGAAGGCCTTCTCCTTGAGCTTCTTCTTCACGCTCGAGACCTTCATGCCCGTCGCCTTCTCCGGACGGACCAGGGCGGAGGCGACCAGCAGCCCGGCCACGGCGTCGGCGTGCACGACCGCCTGCGACATCCGATCCGTGCGGTACTCGGGATAGGCGTGCGCGAGCACGCCGTTGATCACGCGGTCGTCGACGCCGGCCTCACCGAGCCACTCCGTGGCCAGCCGGGCGTGCTGCGCGCCGTCGTCGCCGGTGTGGTCCTGGTCCAGGTCGTGGAACAGCCCGGTCAGACCCCACAGGGCCTGATCCTCGTCGAAGCGCCGGGCCAGCGCGCGCATCACGCCCTCGACCGAGACGAGGTGGCGGTAGGTGGTCTCCTTCAGGCACCGCTCGCGGGCGAACGCGTGCGCTTCGTCGCGATCCATCACGCGGCCTGCCATGCGGCGGATGATAGTTCGGCCGACGATCCGGCTCAGACGAAGGCGCGCGGCTCCACGCGCGGTCCGAAGGCCGGCGGCGTGATCCCCGAGGCCTCGAGCAGCACCTCAACGCGGCCGCGCTGGCCGCGGTAGGGCTCCAGGAGCTCGAGCATCCGCTCGTCCGTGCCCCGCGGTTCGCCGGCCAGCGCCCAGCTGACGATGTCGGGCAGGTGCGCGTCGCCGACGCTGATCGCGTCGGGATCGCCGAAGGCGAGCCTGCCGACCTCGCCGAGCGTCCACGGGCCGACCCCGGGGAGCTTGCCGAGCCACGCGGCGTCGGTGAGCGCGGCGATCTTCTTCGGGTGCCGCGCCGCCTCGCGGAGCGTCGCCGCCCGCCGGCCCGTGACGCCGAGCCGCGTGAGCTCCCAGCCGGGCAGCGCGACGAGGCGCTCGGGGTCCGGCGGCAGCAGCAGGCCCAGATCGCCTGGCGCGGGCTCCGAGGTCCGGCGTACGATCTCGCGCCAGGCTTTCCGCGCCTCGATCCCGGTCACCTTCTGCTCCAAGATCGCGGCGATCAGCACCGGGAACGGATCCGCGCGCGTGAGCAGGACGTTGCGGTGGTCCCGCCAGGCCGCGGCGATCGCGGGATGGGCCGGGTCCATGAAGTCCTGCGGCCGGTCGAGCGCCCCGGCGAGCCCCGGCGCAGCGACCCCGAGCGCGTGGTCCGCTCCAGGGCCCCATGCCTCGGCGATCACGGTGGTCGCGTCGCGCTGCGTCAGGCGGAGCGTCGCGGGACCGTCGGCGGTTCGGATCGCGCGCGTCACCGACCGAGCCTCGACGCGCGCCGTCGGGTCGCCGGTGCCACGGACGAGGGGGAACGCGGTCCGGCGCAGATCCACCGGGTACTCCAGCCGGATCGTCGCCGTGGCCATCGGCGGCCAGCCTACGCGGCCGTCCCCGCTCGGCGCCGCGGGGTACGGTTCCCCGATGGCGCAGGGGCGGATCGAGATCGAGCCCGGCGGTCCCTACCGGGTGCACGGGGTCGGGCTCTCGCGGACGGCGCAGGTCGAGACGGAGTTCGGCGAGCCGGTCGACTGGGAGCCGGAGTCGCCGGTGCCGGTCGACGCGGATCCGTACGAGGTCTGCCGATGCGGGCGGACTTCCACGCAACCGCTGTGCGACCGGCGCGGCTGCGAGGCGGGCTTCGACGGGACCGAGGTGGCCGACCGCGGATCTCGAGCGGATCGCGCCTACCCCTACCGGGGCAGCGGGTTCGAGATGTCCGACGACATCACCCTGTGCTCCCAGGCCGGCTATTGCGGCGATCGGTTCACGACGGTCTGGGACATGCTCGAGGACAGCGGCGATCCCGAGGTTCGCGCGCGGATCCGGCGGATGGTGATGCTCTGTCCTTCAGGGCGGCTGGCGTACCGCGCCGACGGCGCGGAGGGGCCCGACGAGCACGCGCACGGACCGGGCGTCTCGGCGATCCGCGGCGGCCCGCTGTGGGTCCGCGGCGGCGTGGAGGTCCTCGGGGCGGACGGCCACGCCTATGAGGTCCGGCATCGCATGACCTTGTGCCGCTGCGGCGGCTCGTCGAACAAGCCCTTCTGCGATGGGTCGCATCAGACGAACGGCTTCCGCGACGGCTAGGGTGCGGCGATGCGGACCGGGTTGCGCATCGAGGATCTCGGCGGGTTCCTGGAGGAGCCGCGTGTCGCGGTGATGGCGACGCTGCGCGCCGACGGTTCGGTCCGCCTGTCGCCGGTGTGGCACGAATGGCGTGACGGCGGCTTCAACGTCTGGATCGTTCGGGGCGACGTGAAGGACCGCCACTTGCGACGTGATCCACGGCTGTCGATCCTGGTCGCCGGGTCCGAACCGCCGCTCAAGGGGGTGGAGGTCCGTGGAACGGCGCGCTTCGTCGAGAACGCGGTCTCGGAGACGGCGATCCGGATCGCGACCCGCTATGTGGGGCACGACGAGGCGGTCCGCTTCGCCGGAGAGATGGCCGGCGAGGACGTGATCGTCCGGCTGGAGCCGGGCGAGTTGCGCGTCTGGGACTTCGCCGACGACTACGGCCCCGACTGAGCCGCCGTCGCCGTGGCGACCGTCTACGACCTGACGCGCGAACAGCTCGCCGAACGCCTGGCGGCCTGGGGTGAGCCGCCGTTCCGCGCGAGGCAGCTCTGGAGTCAACTGTGGACGCGCGGCGCCACGTACGACCGGATGTCCGACCTGTCGCCGGCGCTGCTCGAACGGCTGGCCGCGGAGCTCCCGCTGGGGGTCGAGGTCCTCGACGAACGTTCGGCCGACCGCGGCGCGACCCGGAAGGCCCTGCTCCGGCTCGGCGGCGAGCACGTCGTCGAGGCCGTGCTGATGGGCTATCCCGACCGCGTGACGGTCTGCGTCTCCTCGCAGGCGGGCTGCGCGATGGGCTGCACGTTCTGCGCCACCGGGCAGATGGGGCTGCGGAGCAACCTGACCGCGGGCGAGATCGCGGCGCAGGCGGTGTGGGCGCGCCGCGAAGCGGCGCGCCTGCCCCCGAGCACGCCGCGCCGCCTGACGAACGTCGTGTTCATGGGGATGGGGGAGCCGCTGGCGAACGAGCGGCGCGTCTTCGCGGCGCTCGGCCTGCTGACCGGGAAGGATGCGTTCGGGCTCGGGGCGCGGCACGTGACGCTGTCCACGGTCGGGCTGGCGCCGGGGATCCGGCGGCTGGCCGAGGCGCATCCTCAGGTGGGGCTCGCGGTCAGCTTCCATGCCGCCTCCGATGAGCTGCGCTCGAGCCTCGTGCCGCCGAACGACCGCTGGCCGCTCGCCGATCTCGAGGACGCGATCGCCGCGTGGCGCGCGGCCACACGCCGGCGCCCCTCGATCGAATGGGCGCTGATCGACCGCGTGAACGACACCGACGAGCAGGCGGAGCTGCTCGCGCCGATCGCGCGGCGGCTGCACGCGCACGTGAACCTGATCCCGCTGAACCCGACGCCCGGCTATCCGGTGGTCGGGTCGTCGCCCGCGCGGATCCGGCGGTTCGTCGGCGTGCTCGAGCGAGCCGGCGTCAACGTGACGGTGCGCGACACGCGTGGCCGCGGCATCGACGCCGCGTGCGGCCAGTTGGCCCTGGAGGCGACCGTCGGGAGCGGCTGAGCTTCCCCGGGAGAACGACGCCGGGCTGCTATCGGCCGGCCTTCGCCTCCACCTCGGCCACCCGCGCATGCACGATCCGCCGGACGAGCCTGACCGGCAACCGTTCTCCGTACCCGAACCGGATCGTGCCCTTGCCCGTCGCTCGTGCGCCGAGTGCCTGCGCGTTGTCGGCGATCACCTGGGTGCTCATCGGGAAGAGGCTGTAGTGGTCCTTGAACGCCGCGTAACAGACCAGAGCCTTCCCGTCGAGCTTGAAGCAGCACATCGCCCACGCGATCCCCTCGGTCGCCCCGGGAACGGCCTCGCCGATCGCCGTGCGGAGCCCGTCGAGCGCGGCCCGCTGCTCCGGCGTCTGCCAGGACAGGTATTCCTCGACGCTCGTGGGCTTCCGCATCGCCGAAGTCAGTCGGGCTCCGGCGGTTCGAGCTTGCGCCGCTCGATGAAGGCCCGGAGCTCCTCCTCGACCGCGGGATCGAGCCCCGGGTCCTCGTAGGTCTCCAGGAGGGCCTTCCATCGACGGTTCGCACGCTGCGCCGTCGACTCCTCGCCCATCGTCTGCCAGGTCGCGAAGTCCGTCGTCTCGAACAGTGGCGACATGTAGAGCCACTCCTTGAAGTGCGCCCGGGTGTGCGGCGAGGCGAGGAACAGCCCACCCGGACCGAGCTCGGCGAGCGCGTCGAACGCGAGCTCCTCCTCGGTGAAGCCGATCCCCTCCATCTGGCGGCGGATCTGCGTGAGCAGCTCGACGTCCAGCGCGAACTTCTCGAGCGACGACACGAGTCCACCCTCGAGCCAGCCGGCGGCGTGGAGCACGACGTCGGTGCCGGCCATCGTGGTGGCCTGCAGCATCATCAGCGACTCGGCCGCCGCCTGGGCGTCCACCGACGGCGCCGAGGCCAGGCCGCCGCCCCCACGGAACGGCAGCCGGTAGCGGCGGGCGAGCTGCGCCCCCGCGTAGATCCCGAAGATCGACTCGGGCGTGCCGAACGCGGGCGCGCCGGTGCGCATGTCGGTCGCCTGGAAGAACGACCCGTAGAGGCACGGCGTGCCGGGCCGCACGATCTGGGCGAGGGCGACGCCCGACAGCGCCTCGGCCACCTGCTGCGCCAACCCGCCGGCGATGCTGACCGGTGCCGTCGCCCCGGCCAGCAGGAACGGGGTGACGATCACCGCCTGGTTCGCCTCGGCCCAGGCCAGGAGCGCGTCGGCCATCCGGAAGTCCCAGATCAGCGGGGAGTTCGGGTTCACGACGCCCATCAGCACCGTGCGCCCGTCCAGCGCGCCACCGTGCACGATCTCGGCCATCCGGATCCCGTCGCGGGCCCGCGGGCCGCTGGTCCCGTAGGTCGTGATCACCTCGTCGGACCACCGGTGCGTCGAGTACTCCATCTCGAGGTGACGCCAGTGCACCGGCAGCTCGACGGCTTCGACCGCGCCGGTCTGCACGCAGTTCAGGACGTCGCTCGCGTGGGTGAGCTTCACGATCGTGTCGTGGCCCTCGATCGAGCCGTCGCGCCGGCCGCCGTCGAGGTCGCTGAAGAACGGCGGGCCGCCGACGTTCATCCACAACGGGGTTCCCCCCCCGACCTCCACGGTCTTCGCCGCGTTGCGCGCGTGCAGCGTGAACGTCGAGGGCGCGAGTGCCACCTGCTCCAGCACGAACGCGGGATCCCACCGCACGCGCTCGCCGTCGACGCGCTGGCCGGCGCCGGCGAGCAGCTCCCGGGCGCCGTCGTGCAGCACGTCGGTGCCGATCTCCTCGAGGATCCGCATCGCCTGCGCGTGGACGAGCTCTTCCTGCTCGGCGCTCAGGACCCTCGGCGCGTCGTCACGGTCGAACAGCATCGGCCGGTTCCCCTTCCTCCAGCAGCGGGCGTAGCAGCTCCTCGAGCGGCGCGATCCCCAGGTCGTGGATCTCGAGCGGTTTGCCCATCGAGGCGGCGATCGCGCGCGCGCGCTCCTCGCGCCCAGCGTCGGGATGCTGCCGGACGAACAGCACGCGCTCGAGGTTCCCGAAGTACCGCTCGGCCATCCACGGGTGCCGGTCGATCCCGAGCCCCTTCACCACGGCGCGCTCCCAGTTGTCGACCAGCCAGTCGGTCAGGAAGTAGAGCCCTGGCTCCTCGTCGAAGCGGCGGAACAGCTCGCCGGCGTACCACTGGAAGCAATGGACGCCGGCCGGCCGCACGGCCGGGTACCGGGCGAGGACCTCGTCGAGCCGGCCGCCGGTGCCGCAGTCGCCGTAGACGACGACCACACGCTCGTAGTCGGGCACGAGACGCCGCAGCTTCTCCTCGACCGCCGGCCCGATCTCCCGGGGCGTCATGTGCAGGTCGGCCGAGATCCCGTGGACGTCGGCGTCCCAGCCGTTCGTCTCCACGAGCGCCATCGTGTCCAGGGCGACGGCGCCGCACGCGATCAGCGCGATCCGGGCGCCGGTCCGGGTCATCGCCGGGACCCCGCGGTCGCCGTCACGGACGCGAGCGGCGGGAAGCCGAGGTTGCCGATGAACCGGTCGTTGAAGTCCTCGATCCCGGACAGCTCGATGTACTCCACGAACGCCGGGATCTCGGCGGCGACCTCGCGTTCGCGGAACGACAGCAGGGCCATCTTCGCGCCCTCGCTCGCCGTGTTGCCGACCGCGCGGATCCGCTCGACCGGCACCGGCGGGACCAAGCCGATCACGCGCGCGCTCTGCGGATCGATGTAGGCCCCGAACGAGCCGGCGAGCAGCACCTCGTCCAGGTCCTCGGCCACGAGGTCCAGCGCGCGCATCGCGGTCTCGATCCCGGTGGAGATCGCGCCCTTCGCGAACTGGAGCGCGCGAACGTCGGCCTGGGTCAGCACGATCCCCTCGTGCAGCACGAACGCCCGGACGTCGTCGCGCACGACGAGCCGCGCGGCCAGCGGGTGCCCGGCCGCGTCGGCGGCCTCCCGCCCCAGCAGCTTGCCGCCGTCGTCCAGCAGGCCGGCAAGGCGCAGCTGCGCGACCGCGTCGACCAGACCAGAGCCGCAGATCCCGGTCGGATCGCCGCCGCCGATCACTTGCAACCGAACCTCGCCGCCCTCGATCATCACGCCCTCGATCGCGCCGTCGGTCGCGCGCATCCCGAACGCGATCTCGCCGCCCTCGAACGCCGGCCCGGCGGGCGCCGCGGTCGCCACCGAGCGCTCGGCGTTGCCGCAGGCGATCTCGCCGTTCGTGCCGACGTCGACGAGCAGCCGCGTCTCGAGGTCCCGCGCGAGCCCGGTCGCCAGGATGTCGGCCACGATGTCGGCGCCGACGTAGGCGCCGATCGCGGGGAACAACGAGATCCAGCCGCACGGATGGATCGGGAAGCCCGCGCGGTCCGCGCGCAGCTCCAGGGCGTCGGTGAACGTGGGCACGTAGGGCGCGAGCGCGATCGACTCCGGGCTGACGCCGACCAGCAGGTGCAGCATCGTGGCGTTGCCGACCACCACGGCCTCAGCGATCTCACGCGGCTCCACGTGGGCATCCGCGCACACCTCCTCGAGCAGCTCCGCGACCGTGGCGAGCGCCGCGCCGCGCAGCTCCTCGATCTCCTCCGGCCCCTGCATCGCGCGCGCCATCCGCGCGATCACGTCGGCGCCGAACGGCGCCTGCCGGTTCAGCGTGGACGCGACGGCGACGGGCGCGCCGGCCACCAGGTCGACCAGCGTGCACACGCACGTCGTCGTGCCGATGTCGAACGAGGCGCCCAAGAGCCGCGCGGTGGTGTCGCCCGGCTCCAGGTTCACGAGGTGCGCGCCGACCAGGGTGGCGGTCACGTCGGTCGTGCGCTGCAGTGTGGCCGCGATCACCGGCAGGACGTCGGGATCGACTTCCGCCTGGTGGCCGGCCTCATCCAGGGCTTCGATCACGCGTCGCACGTGCGACCGGGGGTCTTCGAGGGACGGGGGTGGCAGCTCCAGTCGCACCTTCACGACGTTCGGCTCGAGCAGCACGAACCGGCCGACGCCCATCGTCGCGGCCCTCGGCATCGACTGCAGGCGCGGCACCTCGACCGTCATGGGGCCCACGAGCTCGCACTGGCAGGACAATCGCCAGCCCTCCGCCAGCCGGTCCGCCAGGTGGCGGTGGTCGGCCGGCGTGGCCTCGGCCTCGCCGGCCACGATCCGGACGCCGCACTTGCCGCAGGTCCCGCGGCCGCCGCATGTCGACTCGATCGGCAGGCCGGCCCAGTGCGCCGCGTTGAACACCGTCGTGCCTCGCGGGACGCGGGCGACGGTCCCGGTCGGGAGGTACGTCACCTCGATCTTCCCGCTCATGTGTGCGCGGCCTCCGCGCGATGATCGGCGATCCATGCGGCGCCCGCGGGATCGCGGCCGAGCAGCAGGTCGGCGGCCAGCACCGCCTTGCGGATCCGGCGGTCGCGGGGATCGGTGATCGCAGCGTTCATCCCGCCGGCGATCATGATCGGCAGGAACCCGGCATCGATCTCGCGGCGCGCCGGCATCCCGAAGGAGATGTTCGAGGCGCCGCAGGACAGATGGGCGCCGAGCTCGTCGCGGATCCGCGCCATCGCCGCCAGCATCGCGGTCGCGGCGTCGGGCGCGGCGCCGACCGGCATCGCGAGCGGATCGATCACGACGTCGTGCCGCGGGATCCCCAGCCGCTCGGCCGCGGCCACGATCTTGGCGGCGGCCGAGAACCGCATCTCGGGATCCATCGAGATCCCTTCCTCGTCGTTCGCCATACCGATCACCGCGCAGCCGTGCTCGGCGACCAGCGGCAGGAGACGCTCGAGGGACCGTTCCTCGGCCGTGACCGAGTTGATCAGGACCTTCCCCCCGGCCAGCGGAACCGCGGCCTCGAGAGCCTCGGGTGTCGAGGAGTCGATGCACAGCGCCACGTCGACGGCGTCGCCCACCGCGCGGACCACGTCGGCGAGCAGCGCGGCCTCGTCGAACCCGGGGATCCCCGCGTTCACGTCCAGCACGCGGGCGCCGGCCGCCACCTGCTCGAGCGCGTCGGCCTGCACGCCCGTGAGATCCCCGTGGGTGAGCGCCTCGGCGAGAGCGGGCCGGCCCGTCGGGTTGATCCGCTCACCGATCATCACGAACGGATGCTCGTCGCCGATCCGGACCTCGGTGCCCGCGCCGGAGCGCAGCACGGTGTCCGGGCGGATCGTCACACCGGAGCTCCCAAGAGCTTCCGCGCGATGTCGACGGCCTCGGGTGCGTTGTTCGCGTAGCCGTCGGCGCCGATCCGCTCGGCCCATTCGGGGGTGACCGGCGCGCCGCCGACCATCACCTTCACGTCTCCACGGATGCCCTCGGTGACCAGCCGTTCGATCACGGTCTGCTGGTAGGGGACCGTGGTGGTCAGGAGCGCCGACATCCCGACGATCGCCGGCGCATGCTCGCGGATCGCCGCCACGATCGTGTCGGCGGAGACGTCCTTGCCGAGGTCGAGGACCTCGAACCCGGCGGTGCGGAGCATCGCGCCGACCATGTTCTTCCCGAGGTCGTGCAGGTCTCCCTTCACGGTCGCGAGCAGCACGACCTGGGTGGTGCGCTCCGCGTCGCCGCGCTTGGCCAGCAGCGCCGGCTCGACGATCGCGTTGCACGCCTTGAAGACCTCGGCGGAGGCCACGACCTCCGGCAGGAAGACCTCGCCGCGTTTCCACATCTCGCCGAGGTCGAACATCGCCACCGCCATGCCCTCCTCGAGCACCCAGGTGGGGTCCGCTCCGCCGTCGATCAGGCGGTGGGCGGCGCCGGTGCCCGCGTCCAGGTCGGCGACGATCAGCGCCTGCTTCAGTTGCTCGAGGTCGGACATCCGCGCCTCCGGCGAAGGTTGACCAGAGGTCACGTGGGTGACGGCTCCGGTCCAGATGCCGAGGATAGATGCGCTGGCCGTGGCGGTGAACCCCGCCGTACTTCAAGAAGTGACCTGGGGTCAGCGCAGGCGGAGCAGCGAGACCGGGCTCGTGACCGCGACGCCCGGCGTGGTCGCGGCTGCGACCGGTTCGAGCGCCGCGTCTTCGACCTCGGTCTCGGGCTCGGTCCCATGCGCCGGCCCGGCCTCGAAGGCGTCGCCGAAGTGCTTTCGGTCGTCCTCATCGTGCAGCGGCGTGCCGCGCCGGAGCCGGCGGACCAGGTCGATCCCGATCCACAGGCAGACGGCGATCGCGATCGGGTGCCCGAACGGGAGCTTCACGGTACGGAAGACGGCCGGCAGCTCCGAGGCCTCGGTGACGAGCTGCGTCACCACGAAGAACGCCGACAGGATCACCATCCCGCGGCGCGCGATCGTCGGCAGCGCCCACGCGAGGGGGAGCGCCCAGACCAGGTACCAGGTGAACAGGACGGGGGAGGGGAGCATCACGGCGAGGAAGGCCCATCCCCAGGCCGCGGTCAGCGCCAGCGGGGTGCGCGCGTCAGGGTCGCGCCAGATCCGCCGGCCGATCCAGATCACACCCGCGAGCGACAGCCCGAACAGCGCGAACCGCGCGCCGGTCGCGGCCGGCTCGCGCCACGCGTCGCCGCCCACGAGCCCACCGATCCCCGAGGCGGCCCGGACCACGAGCTGTCCCGGGGCCATCCACGAGTCGTGGCCCGAGACCTCCATCAGCCCGAGCGTCGGGTTCGTCGCCTGCAGGAAGGGCAACGCGAACGCGAGCCACACCCCGCCGACGACGGCGCCGTACGTGACCAGCACGCGACGGCGTCGTTGCGGCGACGCACTCGCGATGACCGCCACCATCAGGAGCGCCAGCGGGACGATCGCGCTCGCCTTCACCGACATCCCGAGCGTCAGCGCGATCGCCGACAGCAGCTCGTGCTTCGTGAACAGCAGCGCGACCGCGGCGGCGACGAAGAACGCCACGAGCATGTCGTTGTGGCCGCCCCCGACGACGTGGAAGATCACGATCGGGTTCAGCCCGATGATCGCCACGGCGAACGTGGCGCGGTCCGGACGCACCCGACGGACGGTCCAGGCGACCAGCGCGATCGTGCCGAGGCTCGCGACCGCCGCGAGCAGCTGGAACCCGGTGATCAGGCTCCGCAAGCTCTTCGCCGTGCCGGTCAGCAGGGCGGACATCCAGGTGAACAGCGGCCCGTACACCGATGGCGTGCCCCGCCAGCCCGGCCACGTCAGCGACCACAGCGAGTTCAGCGGGAAGTCCTTCGGTGTCAGCACGTACGGGTTGCCGCCGTACGTGCTGACGATCCGCCCGTAGTAGGCGTAGCTGTAGACGTCGCGCGAGAACAGCAGCGGGAGCATCAGCACCAGCAGGTGGAACCCGATCGCGAGCAGCACCACGAGCCGCAGCGAGATCCGACGGTTCCACGCCTCGCGCAGGATCAACAGGAAGCCGATCGCGGCCGACGTCGTGGCCAGGAGCCCGACGATCATGAGTCCGACGGCATCGAGATGTCCGAGGCCGAGCCCGGCGGCGATCCATCGCAGCGGTGCGAACGCGCGCTCGGTGGAGGGCAGGATCGGATTGAAGGGGGAGTTCGGCGTGGCCGAGACGAGCGCGACGAACAGCATGCTCGCGACCGATGCCGCGACCGCGCGCTTCGTGCAAGGAGCCAACGTCCGTGAGCGGATGAACGAGGCACGCATGGACGTCCGTACCGTACCGTACGGGGTCCTCCCGGGGGTGCCCAGAACGAACCCCGGGGACCGCCGCAACCGTATCTCCACGCCTGCGCCCTCCCTGCATCCGAAGGTACCGGCCGCGCGGGAGAGCTGCAACTCGGCGCGTGGAGGGTCCGTATGCTGCGGCGATGGGCTTCGTCGAGCTGACCGACGTCACGGTCGCGCTGCCGGGCGGCTGGACCCTCTTCGAGGAGGTGTCCTTCCGCGTCCCCGAGGGCGAGCACGTGGGGCTGATCGGTGCCAACGGGATCGGCAAGACCACCTTGCTGCGGCTGATCGCGGCGGAGGAACGGCCGGCCGCCGGCGCGATCCGCGTCGAGGGTCGGATCGGGTGGATGCGGCAGTTCATCGGCGCCGCGGATGACGGCGCCACGGTCCGCGGGCTGCTGTTGGCGGCCAGCGAGCCCCCCGTCCGGGAGGCGGCCGAGCGCCTCCGCGCCGCGGAATCCGCGCTCGCGGCAGACCCCGACGAACGCGCGCAACTGCGCTATGCGTCGGCGCTCGCGGCGTGGGAACAGGCCGGCGGGTACCGCGCCGAGGTGCTCTGGGACCGGTGCGCGCACCTCGCGTTCGGCGGCGGCTATCCGGAGAGCGCGGATCGGCCGATCGCGACGCTGTCCGGCGGCGAGCGCAAGAAGCTCGCGCTGGCGATCGTGTTCGCGTCGCCGTTCGACGTGCTGCTGCTCGACGAGCCCGACAACGCGCTCGACCTGCCCGGCAAGGAGTGGCTCGAGGAGACGATCCGGGACGACCCGCGCGCGATCCTGTTCGTCTCGCACGACCGCACGGTGCTCGACCGCGCCGCCACGCGGATCGTGACCCTCGAGGGCCGCGCCGCGTGGACCCACGTCGGCGGCTTCTCGACCTACGCCGAGGCGCGGGAGGCGCGCGTCGAACGCCTCGACGAACGCCACCGCCGGTACGACGAGGAGCACCGGCGGCTGACCGCGATGGTCAAGGAGATGAAGCGCAAGGCCGCCTACAACGACGGCTGGGCGTCGAAGGCACGCTCGGCGGAGCACCGGCTGGAGCGGTTCGAACGTGAGGCGCCGCCGGAGAAGGCCGCGACCCAGGACGTGCGCATGCGGCTGGGCGGCGGTCGGAGCGGCAAGGTCGCCTTCCGGGCGCGCGGACTGGCGATCGCCGGCATCGTGCGGCCGTTCGATGCGGAGATCCGCTTCGGCGAACGGTGGGGCGTCGTCGGCCCGAACGGCACCGGCAAGACGCACTTCCTGCGGCTGCTGGCCGGCGAGGACGTGACGCACGACGGCGAGTGGACGCTGGGCGCGCGCGTGACGCCGGGGCATTTCGCGCAGCTGCACGAGCGCGACGACGTAGGGGACGCGCCGATCGCCGACGTGCTCCGTGGGAAGGGGCTCGACCGCACCCGGACGATGTCCTCGCTGCGGCGCTACGAGCTCGACCACGTCGCCGGCAACCCGTACGCGCTGCTGTCCGGCGGGCAGCAGGCGCGCTTCCAGATCCTGCTGATGGAGATCGACTCGCCGACGATGCTGCTGCTGGACGAGCCGACGGACAACCTCGACGTCGCCTCGGCCGACGCGCTCGAGGAGGCGCTCGCCCGCTACGAGGGCACGGTGATCGCGGTGACGCACGATCGCTGGTTCATGCGGCTGCTCGACCGCTTCCTCTACATCGACGAGGACGGCACCGTCACCGAGCTGCTCGAGTCGCCCTACGGTGTGACCGTGCGGTGAGCGAGGAGGCCGTCGGCTTCGACGCGGCGATCGTCCGCGCCGGCGGCCGGACGATCCTGGGGCCGGTGGACCTGCGCGTGGCGGCCGGGGATCGCTGGGTCTTCCTCGGCCCCAACGGCGGGGGGAAGACGACGCTGCTCACGCTCGCCGGCGCGTGGCGGCAGCCGTCGGCCGGCACCGTGCGCGTGCTCGGCAGCACGCTCGGGCGGGTGGACGTCCGCGAGCTGCGGCGGCGGATCGGGCACGTGTCCCACGCGGTCGCCGACCGGCTCCGGCCGGCCGCGACCGTGCTCGACGTGGTGCTCACCGGCAAGGCCGCGGTGCTCGAGACCTGGTGGCAAGACCTGGGTCCGTCCGATCGGAGGAGGGCGCTCGACCTGTTGGACGAGATGGGATGCCGCGAGCTCGCCGACCGGCCGCTCGGGTCGTGCTCGCTGGGCGAGCGTCAACGGGTGCTGATCGCGCGGGCCCGCTTCGGCCAGCGGCCCCTGCTGCTGTTCGACGAGCCCGCCGCCGGCCTCGACCTCCCCTCCCGGGAGCGACTGCTCGCGGCGATGGCGGCGGTGCCGGCCGGCACCACGACGCTGCTCGCGACCCATCACCTCGAGGAGATCCCCCCGGACGTCACGCACGCGGGGCTGCTTCGGCGCGGGCTCGTGATCGCCTCGGGGCCGGCGGACGAGGTGTTGGCGGACGGGCCGCTGTCGGACCTGTTCGAACTGGAGGTCGCCGTGGAGCGGCGCGGGGATCGCTGGACCGCGCGCGCCCGCTAGGCGGGCTCGGCGTCGCGGTCGCGCTTCTTCGGCGTCATCGTCCGGCCGATCGCGAAGATCGCGCCGGCGATCAGCAGCGTGAACACCGTCACGATCGCGACCACCGCGATCAGGACGGAGGTCGCGCTCGCGTCGTCGGGAGCCGACCCGATGCCTTTCGTGATCGTGTACCCGGTCAGGACGACCCAGATCGCCGTCGGGATCAGGAAGGGCAGCGACGCCAGGAAGACGATCGCCGCCGCCGCGATCGCGATCGCCGGTCCGCGTGCGTCGTCCACGGGCCGAGCGTAGCAGCGGGTGCGGCGCCGGGCCTACCCCGCGTCGGGCCGCGGCGGGGCGCCGCCGGAGGGTCCGGGGGGAGGCTGGGCCCCTCCTTCGGCCGGAACCGACGGCGGTCCGGCGGGAACGGTGCGGGGGGTCTTCGCTCCGCTGATCGTGAGCAGGATCCCCGCGACGAGGGCGATCAGCCCGATCACGAGCACCGCGACCCCGATCGGGCCGAGCAGCGGAAGCGTGACGGCGGCGGTGCCGGTCACGTCGACGGCCGCCGACGCGTCGGCGTTCATGATCACGACGGTCCACGCGCCCCGCTCGAGGGTCCAGCGGATCGAGGCTGTCGAGCCCTGTGCCTTCGCGGTCCAGAAGGACTGCAACATCGGCGGGCCGTCCGGCTGCCGGACGCCGGGGACGGCCTCGGTCTTGACCCCGCCCGGCCAGTTCACCTGGACGATCCGGTCGACCGGCACGCGGGCCAGGTAGCGATCCACCTGCGCCGCCGGTCCGACCCCGATGAACACCTCCTTGTCGGTGTTCCCGCGCACCTGCAGGTCGAGCGTCGTGGCGACGTTCCCGCT
This sequence comes from Actinomycetota bacterium, assembly GCA_035490535.1. Lineage (GTDB taxonomy): Bacteria > Actinomycetota > UBA4738 > UBA4738 > HRBIN12 > AC-51. The sequence goes on along the minus strand of DATHCP010000085.1, from coordinate 6,071 downwards.
GGCCGGGAGCGACCGGTCGATGTCGATCTCGTCGAACACGAGGGCGTTGCCGTCGCCGATCGCGCGCTGATCGGGCAGGGTGAACGACCCATCCGGACCGACCCAGACCATCACGGCGATCCCGCCGATCGTCATGAACAGCCCGATCAACGTCAGCGGGATGCCGATCCCGAGCTTCAGGCCGCGCGGCATGTCCGGCATCCTCGCACGCCCATGGTCCCAGGACGTTGACCCGGAGGGCACGAGGGGGTACGCCATCGGCGTGGCACGGCCGAGCCGGCTCGACGAGCTGGTCGCCGCGACGCCGGCGACGCGCGATCGCGTCGTCGACTTCCTGCGCGCGGCGAGCATCCTCGCCGTCGTGTTCGGGCACTGGTTCATCGGGATCGTCTGGTGGCAGGAGGGGGTCCTGCGCACCACCAGCGCGGTCGGCGTGACGACCGGCCTGTGGCTCGCCACCTGGTTCTTCCAGGTGATGCCGATCTTCTTCTTCGTGGGCGGCTACTCGAACCTGGTGTCGCTCGATGCGGCTCGGCGCCGGGGCGACTCCACGGCGATGTTCGTCGGCGCCCGGGTCCGCCGCCTGCTCCGCCCCTCGCTCGTGTTCTTCGCGGTCTGGAGCGTGATCGTCGTGGGGATGCATCTGCTGGACGTCGGCGCGCCGACCGGTCCGCGGATCTGGCCGGGCGTCCGGCTCCTGCGGCTGTTCCTGCCGCCGGGCGCGACGCTGCCGTTCGGCCCGCTGTGGTTCCTCGCCGTGTACCTGGTGGTCGTCGCGATCGCGCCGTGGCTCGTGTCGCTGCATCGCCGGTTCCGGTGGTGGGTGCCGGCGGCGATGATCGTCGGTGCGGTGTGCGCCGACGCGATCGGGTTCGTGGGGGGCGTCTCGTGGGTCCGCTGGGCGAACGTCGCGTTCGTGCTGCTGCTGCCGCATCAGCTCGGCTTCTTCTACGCCGACGGCACGTTCGCGCGCCTGCCGCGCTCCTTCTTCTGGGGCATGGTCGTGGTGGGGCTCGCGGGCCTGGTCGTGCTGACGAACCCGCCGATGTGGGAGCTGTTCGGGCGCGCGCGCTTCGACTGGTTCCCCGGCATCGGCGCGTATCCGAAGAGCTTGCTCGGCACCGACGTCGAGCGCGTGTCGAACGCCTATCCGCCCACCCTGTGCTTCCTGCTGGGCGGCGTGTGGTCGATCGGCGCGGTGATGCTGCTGCGGTCGTGGCTCGCGCGCTGGCTCGAGCACGCGAGGCCGTGGAAGGCCACGATCTTCCTGAACAGCGTGATCATGACGCTGTTCCTGTGGCACATGACGGCCTACCTGCTGGCCGTGCTCACGCTGTGGCCGATGGGGCTCGGCCATCAGCACGACAGCACCGCCGGCTGGTGGCTCGAGAGGCCGCTGTGGATCGGCCTGTCCGCCCTCTACCTGGCCGGGTTGGTGGCGGTGTTCGGCAGGTTCGAACGGCCGCCACGGCGCGCCTGAGCAGGCCCGATGCCGGGCCCGGTGCTACCGTCGTTCGCATCGTGGATCCCGGCAGCCGAACGCGCCGAACGTCGTCCCGCACCGCGGGGATCCTCGCGTTCGCGGCCGCCGGGCTCGTCGCGATGGCGATCGTCGGGGCCGCGCCGCGGTCGCCGTACCAGCCGACGCTGACCCCGAACGGCCGCCCGAAGGGCCCGCTCCGCGACCTTGCCACCGCGCTGCATCTCGACGTGATCCACGGCGATCCGCAGCTCGCGATCGGCGTCGCCGCGGCGCTGCTGGCCACGATCGGCTTCCTGCTGCTGCTGCGCGAGGCGTTCCGCGGCGGTGTCGGCGCGATCGCGGCGGCCGTGCTGGTCGTGGGCGCGCACGCGCTGCTGCTGTTCGAGCCGCTCCTGTTCTCGAACGACGTCTACTCCTACGCGTACTACGGGCGGATCGCCGCGATCTACGGCGGCAATCCGTACGTGCAGACGCCGCTGGATCACAGCGGCGACCTGCTGTGGAACTACATCGGACCGCGGTGGGTCGACACGCCGGCCGTCTACGGCCCGGCATGGACGTCCCTGTCCGCGCTGCTGTCGCGGTTCCTGCCCTTGCCGGCCGATCACGTCGAGGCCTATCGGTACCTCGCGATCGCCGCCAGCCTCGCGACGTGCGCGGTGATCGCCTGGACCGTCCATCGCGTGTGGCCGGAGCGGACCGCCTTCGCGCTGATCGCGTTCGGAGCGAACCCCGTGATCGTGTTCCATTCGGTCGCGAGCGGGCACAACGATCTGCTGGTCGCACTCGCGATCGCCGGCGCGTTCGCGCTCGTCGTGGCGGACCACCGGCTCGCGGCGATCGCGGTGCTCACGCTGGGCGTGCTCGTGAAAGCCACGGCGCTGCTGCCGCTGTTGCTGTTGATCGTGTGGTGCATCGGGAGCGCCCCGCCCGGGCGCCGCGGACGGTCCGCCGCGGCCGCGATCGGGCTGCCGGCGGCGATCGGCCTGGCCTTCGCGCTGCCGTACCTCCAGCTGCGGGATCCGACGCTCGGCATGCTCGAGCTGGCCGGGCACGAGGGATGGCTCGCGCCGGCGAGCGTCCTAGGCCGCGCGCTCGACGGGATCTCGTTCCACACGCTGGGATGGGTCGTGCGCGTCGCGGCCGGGGTCCTGCTGCTGGTGTGTCTGTGGAGCGTCGGGCGCGATGTCTGGCGGCGCGCGAGCGCCGGGCGGATGACCTCGAGCGAGCAGGCCGCCGCCTGGGGATGGGCCCTGGTGCTCCTGACGCTCCTCGGGCCGGTCCTGCTGCCCTGGTACGTCGTGTGGGCGATGCCGCTCGTGTGGATCCTGCCGCGCGTGCCGCGGATCGCGGTGATCGGGACCGGCGCGCTGCTCGGCGTGACGCTCTGGTCGGCGGAGGCGATGCGGTATCCCGGCGCGTTCACGCTGAACGTCGCGATCGGGGACTGGCTCGTGGTGCCGTTGCTCCTGTGGTTCCTCGTGATCGTGATCTCGGACCTGCGCTCACGCCTGGCCGCCGGAGCCGTCTTCGAGGACGAGGCGGCGCCGTCGCCGCCGCCCGCGGAGCCGCAGGGCCAGCAGCGCGTACCCGAGCGCGCCGGCGAGCACGCACGCGGCGAAGGCGACCGGGCGGCGCTGGAGGTCGGCTCCGAGCCGCTCTAGCAGCAGGGCCGTCAACGTCAGCGTCGCCGCGCCGAAGGCCGGAGCGACCGCGAACCCGCCCGGCGCATCCCCCATCGCCCACCAGCCCCATCCGAAGCCGAGCGCGAGCAGCAGCAGCACGGTCGCGAGGGACGTCCGGGCGATCGTGCCGGGGTCGGAGGCATGGAGCTCGCCCGCGTTCGCCGGCAGCGGCCGCGGGTCGGGAACGCTGCTCGCCAAGCCGGAGGACCATCGCGCGAGCCCCGGCGCATCGAGCGCCGCCGGATCGTTCACCTCGCCGATGACGAAGACGGCGCGCGGTCCGGGCGGGAGTTGTGCGAGCGAGTCCGCCGAGGCCGCGTCGTGCAACGGATCGCCGGAGCGGGTCGAACGGTCCGCGGCCAGGTCCTGCGGCGAGCCCAGGAACGTGAACACGTCGGCGGCACGATCGGGCGGCACGCCGGCGCGCGCGACGTTCAACAGGTGCGAGCGGCGGAACAGCGCCTCCTGCGTGTCGGCCGAGTCGGTCGTGAACACGAGCGGCGTTCCCGGTGGCAGCGTCGAGGCGATCCGGCCGGCGAGCGTCGCCGCCCCGAGCTCGGCCGGCGAGATGTACGTCTGCTGCGCGCGCCAGTCGCGGAGCGCCGGGAGCACGATCAGCGTCACGAGCAGGATCCCGAGCGGCCATGCGATCCAGGGGCGCGCGATCCGCCGCCCGATCTCCACGAGGCCGAAGCCGGCGAGCGCCGGCAGGCAGAACGCGAACATCACGATCCGGTCGGGCGGGAACCAGCCGGTCAGCGCACCGAGCGGGATCGCCGCCGCGGTGAGGACGACCCAGGCCAGGAGGAACCGGCGCGTGAACCCCCGTGCCCGGAGGGTCCCCGCGATCGCCAGGGCGCTGGTCATGAACGGCGCGTAGCGACGCCAGTTCCGGACCAGACGGTCGGTGAAACTGCGGCGGAGCGCGGCGAGCTGGCCGGTGCGCCGCAGCAGCCCGTCCATGGACGTGTCGCCGCCGAGCCGACCGGGTCCGATCGAAGCGGCCGCCACGCCCCCGAGGACCAGCGCGACGCCGCCGCCGGTCGCGGCGAGCACGCGCCCGGCGTCGCTGGCGAGCGTGATCCTCCGGTCGCGCCACCCGGCCCACGCCGCCGTCGCCACCAGGACCAGCGCGCCGAACGCGAAGAACTCCGGATGCGCGAGGCCGCCGCCGCCCAGCAGGATCGCCGCCGCGAGCACGCCGCGGCGCGTGCGCCGGGCCAGCGCGGCCGCCGCCGCGACGAACGCCGCCGCGAAGGCGAGGTTCGCGAGGTAGCCGCCGGCCATGAAGGTCGCCCAGGCCGCGCTGAGGATCGTCGCGGCGAGCCAGGCGCCGCGCGGCCGCCCGCCGCGCCCGCGCACCAGGCCGGCGACCGCCAGCGCGATCGCGGGTGCGAGCGCGTACTGGAGCCCGGCGAGCGCCGGCACGAGCCCGACGCCGAGCGCGGACGCGACCGTCGGCAGCAACGCCGGGATCCCCGGCCGCTCCCCGACCAGCGAGATGCCGCCGGCGGCGCCGACGCGCGCCCACCACAGGTAGACCGGCATGTCGGGGCCGACCGCGAACGGGTAGCCGTGGATCTCGGTGGGCCACAGCGCCACGCGCACCAGGATCGCGCCCAGCCCTGCGAGCAACGCGAGATCGATCGCCGTGCGGCGCCGGGTCGTCCGGAGCCGCGGGGCCCTTCCGCTCGTCGCCGTTCGGGTGGTCGCCACGTCCGACGCGCGACCGTACCACCGGCGCCGCGCACCACCGCGTCCCCCCCGGGGCGTCCGACATCCCACTGGTAGCATCGCCGCCGTGCTCGACCGGGACCTCGTCGAGGAGGTGCTCCGCGCCGCCCGCCGCAAGGGCGGCGACGTCGCGGAGGTCTTCGTCGAGGAGCGCTCCTCCACGTCGATCCGCCTGGACGACGGCCGCGTCGAGGAGCTGACGAGCGGTCTCGACCGCGGCGCCGGCGTGCGGGTCACGCTGGGAACCACGTACGGCTACGCCTACTCGAACCGCCTCGATCGCGACGCGCTGCTGGGCGCGGCGGAGGCGGCGAGCGCCGCGATCCGTGGCGACGCCGCGGGTCCGGTCGTCGATCTGACCGAGCGGGCCGGTCCCGGGACGAACCGTGCCGAGCGGCCGGCGAGCGCGCTGCCGGCGGCGGACAAGGTGCGGTGGCTGCGGGAGGTCGACGAGGTCGCGCGCGGGGTCAGCCCTGAGGTCGTCCAGGTCACCGGGATCTACGCGGACTCGGCGCAGCGCCGGCTGATCGCCGCCTCCGACGGCCGCTGGATCGACGAGCTCCGGCCACGGATCCGCCTGGTGGCGCAGGTCGTCGCCAAGCGCGGCGACGTGATCCAGACCGGCTGGGACGGTCCGGCGGCGTGCGCCGGCGTCGAGTTCCTCGACGCGCATCCGCCGGCGACGACCGCGCGTAACGCGGCGACGCGCGCGGTGACGATGCTGGACTCGGTCCCCGCGCCGGCCGGTGAGATGCCGGTCGTCGTGGTCAACGGCTGCGGCGGCGTCCTGTTCCACGAGGCGGTCGGGCACCCACTGGAGGCCGACGCGGTCGACAAGGAGGCCTCCGTGTACCGCGGTCTCGTGGGCACGAGATGCGCCAGCGAGCTGATCGACGGCGTCGACGACGCGACGATCCCGAACGGCTGGGGCTCCTTCGACTTCGACGACGAGGGCGAGCCCGCGCAGCGCACGGTGTTGTTCACGGGAGGGGTGCTCCAAGGGTTCCTCCAGGACCGGATGCACGCGGCGAAGATGGGCGTGGCGCCCACCGGGAACGCGCGGCGCGAGTCCTACGCGCATCCCCCGATCGTCCGGATGACGAACACGAACATCCTGCCGGGCCGCGAGGACCCCGAGGAGATCGTTCGCTCCACCGCCCGCGGGCTCT
>DATHCP010000084.1:0-56773 GCA_035490535.1 Actinomycetota bacterium | reverse complement strand
CTGCGCGTCCGGGCCTTTCGCGGCCTTCGCCTCGTCCAGCGCGTGCTCGAAGGCGTCGGCCGGCACGTCCATCACGATCTTGCCGAACATCTGGATGAAGCGGCGGTAGGCGTCGCGGGCGAACCGCACGTCGCCGCCGGTCTGCGCGGCGAGCCCCTCGACGGAGCGGTCGTTCAGGCCGAGGTTCAGGACCGTGTCCATCATGCCCGGCATCGAGAACTTCGCACCCGAGCGCACCGAGACGAGCAGCGGGTCCTCGGCGTCGCCGAGGGACTTGCCCATCGTCTCCTGCAGCCGGCCGAGATGCTCCCCGGCCTCCTGCAGCATCTCCGGCGCAGCCCCGCCCCGCTCCAGGAACTCGAGGCAGGCCTCGGTGGTGATCGTGAACCCGGGCGGGACCGGCAGCCCCATGTTCGTCATCTCGGCGAGGTTGGCCCCCTTGCCGCCGAGCAGATCCTTCATGTCCTTGTTGCCTTCGGAGAAGTCGTAGACGTACTTGGGCACGGCATGCCTCCGGACGCGTCGAGACCGATCGGAGCCTCTGAGTCTACGGCGTGGGGCGACGCCGGGAGCCGGGCGCGATACGCTCCGCCGAGCGAGCGAAGGAGACGGACCATGGCGCACGCGAAGGACAAGGGCGCGAAGAACGTCAAGAAGAAGGCGCAGAAGAGCGTGAAGGAGAAGCGGGCGGAGAAGCGGGAGAAGAAGGACATCCGCACCCGCAGCACGACCCTGAACGAGTGAGCCGGGTCAGGCCGGCCGGAACCGCAGCACCAGCACGCCGGGAACCTCGGCGAACATCCCGTCGCCCTCGGTGTCGACCGGCTCGTCGATCCCGTCCAGGATCCAGCCGCCGCCGAAGAACGCTCCCAGCAGCGTCGTGAGGGTCCGGTGGAAGTACCAGTGGACCACCGGCTGGTCCTCGACCCCGACCCCCTGCATCGGCCGCTCGTCCGTGTAGCGAGCGATCTTCACGGCGTGCGTGCGCCGGACCCCTCGCTCGTCGTCGGTGATCTCGGTGATGAGCGTCACGTCCCCGCTGTTGAACGCGGGGTGCAGCAGCGACAGCACGAACCGCCCGCCCTCGCGGATCAGGCGGCGGACCTCGCGGACCATCGGGTCGATCTCGGCCATGTCCATCACGGCCATGTTCGCCACGGCCGCGTCGAAACCGCCCGGCTCGCCGATCGCGCGGAGCGCCGCCGCGTCGGTGGCGTCCACCAGCCGGTACTCGATCTTCCCGCCATGGCTCCGCGCCCGCTCCAGCATCGGCTCGCTGAAATCCGTGGCGACCACGTCCGCACCGAGCTCCGCCATCCGACGGGCGAACGTGCCGTTGCCGGCCCCCAGCTCGAGGACCCGCTCCCCCGGGCTGAGGTCGAGCAGGGCCTCGACCGCGGGGGCGATCAGCCTTCGCTGCCAGGTCCGGCCGGCCTCCACCTCCTCGTCCCAGAACGCCGCCAGCCGGTCCCAGGCTCCGCGAACGTCCTCGGGCGCGGGGCGGCTCATCCCTGATCCGCCAAGTCGTGGAGGAAGCCGGCGGCGATCTCGGGATGGATCCCGTCGGGCACCGAGAGGTAGTGCCCGTCCACGACGTCGCTCACCGCCGACCAGGCGTCCATCAAGACCGCCGGATCGGACGCGTAGCGCGTCGAGAGCCCCGCGAGGACGTCGATCCGCGGGTTCGCCCGTCGGGCCTGTTGCGCGGCCGCCAGCACGAGCGCACGATACGCCGTCGGATCACTCTCCAGATACTGCGCTTGGATCTCGACCACGTCGCCGAGCCGGGCGGCCTCCCCGATGATCCCACAGCGCAGGAACGCGGCGGCCGTCGACTCCCCGGTCTCCCGGTGGCAATCGGCGCCCGAGACCTCCACCAAGCCCGGGTGGGGTGTCAGCACGACCCGGTAGCCCGCGTGGTGCGCGGCGTCGGAGAACAGGCGCATCGCTTCCTCGGGATGGCGGCGCTCCCAGATCGGGGTGAACGACCACGACTCGGGGTCGTACATCACGGTATGGACGTCGGCGGGGATCTTGCTCTGGGCCAGCGCGACCTCGAAACGGGTGGAGCTCGCCCACGCGAGCGCCGGCGTGGCGCGCTCCCACCCCCCGCTCAGCGCATAGGAGGTCGGACGATCGAAGAACAGCCGGGTCAGCTTGGGATCGTCCCCGCTGAGCAGCCGGATCGTCCTGGGCGTCGCCATCCAGATCTGACCGAGGGGCGGGGCATCCGGCATCCCTCGGTCCAAGATCTGCGGAAGGACCGCGACCGCGACGGCCGCCGCGACCACGACCGGCATCGCCCACAGCACGACGCCGGCCCGGCGCCGACGGGCGAGCGGAGGGAAGGTCCCGCCCATGCGACCGATCGTACCGCGGGGTTGCTGTTCCCGGTGCCCCACCCGTGCCTCAGCCGCTGAGCGCCCGAGCGAGGCGCTCGAGCGTCGGCGCATCCGACGCGAAGCCCACGGTGACGCGGTCTCCGTCGCGGCGCACCCGCGCGAGCGAGCCGCCGTCGGCGATCCACGTCTGCATCGCCCCCGCGAACGCCTCGGCATCGGCCTGCGTGTCCCACACCGTCGCCAGCACGACGGCGACCGACGAGCCGTTCGTCCAGGCTCGGTAGACCCCGCCGTCCCAGCCGTCGGTCGACGACGACGCCGTCTCGTCGTCCAGGCGCAGCGCCAGCATCGCGTGCAGCCACTCCTCGCCCACCTGCATCGCGTCGAGATCGCCCCACGACGCGCCGAGCGCCGGCGTCAGGTCGGGGACGTCGACCGGCGTCGGCAGATCCGAGGGATAGGCGTCGGGGTGCATCACCTGCTCGGTGGTGACGGGCAGGTGGCGCAGCACACGATCGACCGCTGCCTCCCCGCCGGCGGCCGCCTGTGACTCCATGAACGCGAGGCCGGTCGTGTAAGGCCAGTACTCGAGGGACGAGAGGAACGGCGGCACGCCCGGGGTCTGCCGCGCGCCGGAGGACACCAGCGATCCGATCAGATCCCCGAGGTTCAGCCCGCCGGGCGTGTGCAACAGCACCTCGGCCGCGGTGTACTGCGCGTTGCCCTCGACCGCCCCGAGCGCCGCGTCGAACCGTTCGTCCCGGCACGTCGCGGCGATCGCGTCGAGCCGCCGCAGGTCGAAGTGCTGGTCGTCGAGCGCGTGCGTCAGCTCGTGCGCCAGCGTGAACCGCTCGTCGACCGACAGCGTCGCGTCGCCGGAGCCGACGAAGACCAACCGCTGCGCGTCGGGGTCGTAGAAGCCGACGACCTGGCCGCTCTCGAAGGCCTTGATCGCCGCGCGCAGGTCGGTGCCCGGAGGGATCACCCCGATCGTGCCCCATGCCGCGGAGCGGCGGGCGTAGTACGCGACCGGATACGTCGCCGCGAACGCCGCCGCCAGCTTGCGGTCGATCTGGGCGTCCGTGACCTCCTGCACGGCCACCGGCCGCACGTAGCGCAGCCCGCGCTGCTGCTCGACCTCCCGCTCGACCTGCGCGATCTGCGGCGGGGTCGGGGTCACCGGCGGCGGCGGCGTCCGCGTGACCGTGGGGGGCACGCACAGCTTCCGCATCGCGGCCGCGGCGGTGGGCGCGCCCCCCGATCGAACCTTCGGGATCGACCCGAGCGCGATCGCGGAAGGGGGCGAGGATGGTACGGAGGAGGCCGGCGGGCTCACGGTCGAGGTCGCACGGTCCTTCGGGCAGGCCGTGGCGACCAACGCCAGGACGGCGACCCCGAGCGCGGTCGACCGTCGGATCACCGGGTTCCCGCGGGCCACACCGTGCTCGCGACGCCCACCACGATCCCGATCGCCGAGCAGGCGATCGACAGCCACAGCAGGTGCGTCGACGCGAGGAAGCCGCGCGCCGATGCCGCGAGTGCGGCGCCGGCCACCACGAGGGCCGCGAGGGCGACCCAGTACAGCCCGATCCGGCCGCGCCCCGGCGCGTCGTTCACAGCTTCCCCGCGAGGTGCTCGACCAGACCGGCGATCGGCACGCGTTCCTGTGCCATCGAGTCCCGCTCCCGCACGGTCACCGCGGCGTCCTCGAGCGAGTCGAAGTCGACCGTCACGCACAGGGGGGTCCCGACCTCGTCCTGCCGGCGGTAGCGCCGTCCGATCGCGCCGGCGTCGTCGTACTGCGTGATCCACCGTTCGCGGACCAGCTCGTGGACACGCTTGGCCTCGGGGACGAGCCGGTCGTTGCGCGACAGCGGGAGCACCGCGACCTTCACCGGCGCGAGGTCCGGGTGGAACCGGAGCACCGTCCGCTTCTCGAGCTTCCCCTTCGCCGAGGGCGCCTCGTCGACCGTGTAGGCCTCGATCAAGAAGGCCAGGAGCGCCCGGTCGACGCCGGCCGCCGGCTCGATCACGTACGGGTGGTACCGCTTCTCGGTCTCCGGATCGAAGTAGGTCATGTCCTGGCCGCTCGCCCGTTCGTGCGCCTTCAGGTCGTAGTCGGTCCGGTTCGCGATCCCCTCGAGCTCGCCCCAGTCGGTGAACGGGAACCGGTACTCGATATCCACCGTTCGCTTGGAGTAGTGCGAGAGTTCGTCCGCGTCGTGCTCGCGCAGCCGCAGGTGCGCCGGGTCGATCCCGAGATCCGTCCACCACCGCAGGCGTCGCTCGATCCAGTCGTCGTGCCAGGCCTCATCGGTGCCCGGGACCACGAAGAACTCCAACTCCATCTGTTCGAACTCCCGCAAGCGGAACAGGAAGTTCCCGGGCGTGATCTCGTTGCGGAAGGACCTCCCGATCTGCGCGATCCCGAACGGCACCTTCCTCCGCGCGGTGCTCTGGATCAGCGGGAAGTCGACGAACGCCGCCTGCGCCGTCTCGGGGCGGAGGTACACGACGTTGTCGTCGTCGGGCACCGGGCCCATGTGGGTCTCGAACATCATGTGGAAGTCGCGAGGATCCGTGAACGCAGTGTTCCCGCAGTTCGGGCACACCTTCGGGTCACCCAGGTGGTCGGCACGGAACCGGTGGTGGCACGCCAGGCACTCCACGAGCGGGTCGGTGAAGACCTCGAGATGGCCGCTCGCCTCCCAGACCTTCGGCGACATGATCACGGCAGCGTCCAGCCCCACCACGTCGTCGCGCAGCTGGACCATCGAGCGCCACCAGGCCTCGCGGACGTTCCGCTTGAGCTCGACGCCGAGGGGGCCGTAATCCCACGACGAGCGCAGGCCGCCGTAGATCTCGGATGACTGGAACGCGAACCCGCGGCGCTTCGCGAGCGAGGTGATCTCGTCCATCAGGTCGGGCATGCCCGGCTCCTTCCTCCCGGCCGCCGGATGCGGCCGCTGGCGTGCGGGCCATCGTACCGGCGGGTTGTAGCGGTCCTGTGCGGGCGCCGATACCTCAGCCATGCCGGCCCCACGGACCTGCCGGACCTGCGGCGGGGAGCTGCACCCCGACCTGCGATGGTGCCCGCGCTGCTACGCGCCCGTGTACGAGCTGACCCCCCGCGCGAAGCTCCACGACGGCGACTTCGTCAGCGCGCCGCTGGCCGAGGGCGGCCACCGACCGCACTGGTCCCGATGGGAGAAGAGCGCCACGACGTTCGGCCCGGCCGGCCGGATCGCCCTGACCGTCCTGGTCGTCTTGACCCTGCCGATGGCGCTGCTGTCGAACATGTTCGTGTACGCGGCCGCGTTCCCGATCGTCGCGGCGACCACGCTCGGCTCGATCTGGGCGCGCGGATGGGTCGTGCCCGACGAGCCCGACCTTCCGCCCCTGCCGGCCGCCGGCCGGGGCGAGCCCGACGCGCCCTGGACCGCCGGGCGCGTCGCCCGCGAGGCGCTGCCCTGGATCTGCGCCGCGGTCGCGATGCTCGCGGTCTCCTACGGGCCGCTGCCGTTGAAGGCCGCGGTGCTGATCGGGGCGTGCATCGGCGGGCCGATCTGGTTCTGGAAGCGCGTGCTGGACCGCTGAGCTCAGGCGTCCTCGGCGAGCCCGCCGTAGCGCCGCTCGCGCTTCTGGAAGTCGCGGATCGCCTCGAACAGGTGCTCCCGGTCGAAGTCCGGCCAGAACACCGGCGTGAACCAGAGCTCCGAGTACGCGACCTCCCACAACAGGAAGTTCGAGGTCCGCATCTCGCCGCTGGTCCGGATCAGCAGGTCGGGATCCGGCATGTCCGAGGCGTACAGATGCTCGGCCAGCATCCGCTCGTCGATCCGGTCGGGCTTGAGCCGTCCGGCCGCGACCTCGCGAGCCAGCTCCTTGACCGCGTCGACGATCTCGGCGCGCCCGCCGTAGTTGAACGCGATCGTCAGGGTCATCCCGGTGTTGTCGCGCGTCAGATCCTCGGCGATCCGGATCTCCCGGAGCACCGACCGCGGCACGCGCCAGTTCCGCCGGCCGATGAAGCGGATCCGCACGTTCATCGCGTGCAGCTCGTCGCGTCGGCGGTGCAGCAGCCCGCGGTTGAAGTTCATCAGGTACAGGACCTCCGAGGGAGGCCGGGCCCAGTTCTCCGTGGAGAACGCGAAGCAGGTCAGCCACCGCACGCCGACCTCGACGGCGCCCTTCACCGTGTCCCACAGGGCCTCCTCGCCGGCGCCGTGGCCCTCGGTGCGCGGCAGGCCGCGCTGGGTGGCCCAGCGGCCGTTGCCGTCCATCACGATCGCGACGTGCGCCGGCACCTTCGTGCGGTCGATGTCGTGCAGGTAGCTGCTCACGACGACGTCCTGACGAGCATCGGCACCGAGCGCATGCGCCGCTCGAGGTGGTACTCGGCGAAGCCGAACAGCAGACCCCGCGCCTCGCGGCGCAACCTGCCGTCGGCGACCGGCGCCTCCCCGACCACGGCGAGGTCCGATCCGGCCAGATGGGCGAGCAGGGCGAGCGCCTCCGGGGTCACCGGCTGCGAGCCGCCCTCGGCGCAGGTGGCGCAGACCGCGCCTCCCGAGGCCGAGGACCACAGCCGGACGTCGGCCGAGCCACAGACCGCGCATGCGGTCAGCGCCGGATGGAAGCCCGACAGCGACAGGAGCTTCAGCACGAAGGATTCGGTGACGGCCGCGGGATCGGCGGGGCGGGCGTCGAGGGCCCGCAGCCCGGCCAGCAACAGCAGGGCGAGCCGGACGTTGCGCTCGTGCTCCTCGGCGACCTTGTCGACGGCCTCGAGCATCGTCTCACCGGCGGCGAACAGCGCCAGGTCGTCGCGGATGTTCCGGTGCGCCGCGACGATGTCCACCTGGGTGATCGTGTCCAGCGCGCCGCGGCCGCGGTAGAGCATCACGTTCACGTGGGTGAAGGGCTCCAGACGGCCCCCGAACCGGGAGCTGGTCTTGCGGATCCCCTTCGCCACCCCCCGGACCTTCCCGGATCCCTGGGTGAGGATGGTGATGATCTTGTCGGCCTCGCCGAGCTTCGCGGAGCGCAGGACGATCCCCTGCTCCTTGTACGGGGGCATGCCGCGATGCTAGCCCCGGGGTGTTGCGGGAGCCCTATCCGCGGTGTGACGTTTCCGTTGCGGCCGAAGGCGGCCGGCCGTGTCGAACGGCCAGGTCAGGCGCCGATCGGATGCCAGACCGTTTTGAACTCCACGAGGGCCGTGATCTCCGACAGGTGCTGGGCCGCCGGAGACGTGGGATCGGCGGCCCGTGCCCGGTGGACGCGCTTGACGTTCTCCGCCGCTGCCCGTTCGGCCTCTCCCGCGAGCTCGGGCGGGCATCCGGTCAGATCGATCGCGTTCACGTCCATGTGCCCCGCGAGCCAGGGCACGAGCTCGGCCGGCGAGCCGGTCAGCAGGTTCACGACCCCCGCCGGGACGTCCGAGGTCGCCAGGACCTCGGCGAGCGAGATCGACGGTGCCGGTGCCGGCTCGCTCGCGAGCGCGACCACCGCGTTGCCGCTCACGAGCGCCGGCGCGAGCCGGTCGACGAGGCCCAGGAGCGCGGGCGCCGCAGGGGCCACGACCGCCACCACGCCGGTCGGCTCGGGCACCGTGAAGTTGAAATACGGCCCCGCCACCGGGTTCGTGCCGCCGGCGACCTGCGCGACCTTGTCGGCCCACCCCGCGTACCAGACCCAGCGATCGACCGCGGCGCTCACCTCGGCGCCGGCGTCCGCGGCCCCGGCCTCCGCGAGCTCGGCCGCGAACTGCTCGCGGCGTCCCTCCATGAGCTCGGCCACGCGGTACAGGATCTGGCCCCGGAGGTACGGAGTGGCCGCGGCCCAGCCGTGCTGGGCCGCGCGGGCTGCGCGGACCGCGTCGCGCGCGTCCTTCCGGGACGCGCGCGCCGCCTGCCCGAGCGCCGCGCCGTCGGCGCCGACGATCGGGTAGCTGCGGCCGGACTCGCTGCGCGGGAACGCGCCGCCGATGAACAGCTTCAACGTCCGCCGCACGGGCAGGCGCTCGTCGCTCACCCCGCGACCTCTCGCTCAACGTACGCGGCCAGGCCGTGCAGCCCGCCCTCGCGCCCGAAGCCGCTCTCTTTGTAACCGCCGAACGGCGAGGCGGGATCGAACCGGTTGAACGTGTTCGCCCACACCACGCCCGCCCGCATCCGCTCGGCCATCCACAGGATCCGCGAGCCCTTCTCCGACCAGATGCCGGCGGACAGGCCGTAGGGCGTGTTGTTCGCCTTCTCGACGGCCTCCTCCGGCGTGCGGAACGTCAGGATCGAGAGCACCGGTCCGAAGATCTCCTCGCGGGCGATCCGATGCGACTGCGAGACGCCGGTGAACAGCGTCGGCGCGAACCAGAAGCCGCGGTCGGGCAGCTCGCATGGCGGCTGGTAGATCGCCGCGCCCTCGGCGAGCCCGCTGGCGACCAGCTCACGGATCTTTTCGAGCTGCGCGCGCGAATTGATCGCACCGACGTCGGTGTTCTTGTCGAGCGGATCGCCGACCCGCAGCGTTCCCAGGCGCGCCTTCAGCTTCTCCAGGAGCTCCTCGAAGACCGGCTCCTGCACCAACAGCCGTGAGCCCGCGCAGCACACGTGCCCCTGATTGAAGTAGATCCCGTTCACGACGCCCTCGACCGCTTGGTCGATCGGCGCGTCCTCGAACACGATGTTCGCCGCCTTGCCGCCGAGCTCGAGCGTGAGCCGCTTCGGCGTTCCGGCGACCTCGCGGCGGATCGCCTTGCCGACCTCCGTCGAGCCGGTGAACGCGATCTTGTCGACGTCCGGGTGCCGGACCAGCGCCTGCCCGGTCGCGCCGGCGCCGGTCACGACGTTGACGACGCCGGGGGGGACGCCGGCGTCCCTGATCACCTCGGCCAGGAGCAGCGCGGTGAGCGGCGTGGTCTCGGCGGGCTTCAGGACGACCGTGTTCCCGCAGGCCAGGGCCGGTGCGAGCTTCCAGGCGGCCATCAACAACGGGAAGTTCCACGGGATGATCTGGCCGGCCACGCCGATCGGCGTGACCCGCTCGCCGGGGAACGCGTAGCCGAGCTTGTCGGCCCATCCGGCGTGGTAGAAGAAGTGCGCGGCCGCGAGCGGCAGGTCCACGTCGCGCGATTCCTTGATCGGCTTGCCGCCGTTCATCGACTCCAGGACCGCGAACTCCCGCGAGCGCTCCTGCAGCTGGCGCGCGATCCGGAACAGGTACTTCGCGCGCTCGGCGCCCGGCAGGTCGCGCCAGCCGCCGTCGAACGCACGGCGCGCGGCCTTCACGGCGAGATCGACGTCCTCCTCGCCCGCCTCGGCGACCTCGCCGAGCGGCTCCTCGGTCGAGGGATCGATCGTGGGGAACCAGCGCCCAGCGCGCGGCTCGACGAACCCGCCGTCGACGAACAGGCCCGAGCGCTCGCGCAGGCGCACGAGGTCGCGCGCCTCCGGCGCGGGCGCGTAGGTCCAGTCCGCCGGCGGGGCGGCGTGGTCGAGGTCGCTCATCAGTCGACCGTGAAGTAGTCGGGGCCTTGGTAGCGCCCGGTGCGCTCCTTGCCGATCTGCATCAACACGTCGTTCAGCAGGCTCGAGGCCCCGATCCGGAAGCGCTCGGGCGTGAGCCATGCGTCGCCCAGCGTCTCGTGCAGCACCACGAGGTAGCGGATCGCGTCCTTCGCCGTGCGGACCCCGCCGGCCACCTTGAGCCCGACCGCCCGGCCCGTGTCGCGGTGGACGTCGCGGATCGCCTCCAGCATGCACAGCGCCGCCGGCAGGGTGGCACTGGAGCCGATCTTCCCCGTCGAGGTCTTGATCATGTCGGCGCCGGCAGCGATCGCGAGCACGCTCGCCTGCCGGATCCGGTCGTACGAGCCCAGCTCGCCCACCTCGAGGATCACCTTCAGGTGCGTCGCGCCGGCGGCCTCCCGCGCCGCGACGAGCTCCTCGAAGGCCTGCTCGTACCTGCCGCCCAGGAAGAGCGACCGGTTCAGCACGATGTCGACCTCGTCCGCGCCCATCGCGACGACGTCGCGGATCTCGGCCAGGCGGGACGCGAGCGGTCCGAGCCCGGAAGGGAACCCGCCCGCGACGCTCGCGACCCGCACGTCGGTGCCGGCCGTCGCAGCGACCGCGGTCGGCACGAGCCACGGATAGATGCACACGGCCGCCGCCGACGGGATCGACGGGTCGGTCGGATCGGGCCGGACCGCCTTCGCGCACATCGCCACGACCTTGCCGACCGTGTCGGAGCCCTCGAGCGTCGTGAGGTCGGTGCAGCGCACGACGAGGTCGAGCGCCCACCGCTTCGCGTCCTGCTTGATCGAGCGCGTGGCGAGATCGGCGGCTCGAGCCTCGAGGCCCACCGCGTCGACGCCGGGCGTGCGCCGGACGATGCGGCCGGCCTCCGCCGGCGGCACCACGGGCGACAGCGGAGCGAGCGAGCTCATCGCTCCAGGGTAGCCCAGGTGTCGGGGCGCCGAACGGGCGCTAGGCTCCCTCGCCGTGCGCCGTTCGTTGCGGGTCGTGATCGCCGTGTCGTTCCTCGTGACCGGTGCCGCCGCGTGCACGAAGGGGTCGGCCTCGGCCTCGTGCGCGAACCCCACGGCGGCGACGAGCGTCGACCTCCAGGACTACGCGTACGCGCCGGCCTGCACGCAGGCCGCCGCCGGCGCGACGCTGACGCTGCACAACTCGGGCTCGCAGCCGCACTCCTTCACCGTCCAGGGCACCGGCGTGAACATCCTGGTGAAGCCCGGCACCTCCGCCGAGGCGACGCTCGCGGGCATCGCCGCGGGCACCTACAAGGTGGTGTGCACGATCCACCCACAGATGGTGGGCGCGCTCAAGATCGGCTGAGGCGGATCAGAACCCGAGACGTTCGAGCGCGCGCGGGTCACGCTGCCACTCCTTCAGGACCTTGACCTGGAGGTCCAGGTACACCGCACCGCCGATCTCCGCCTCGATGTCCTCTCGAGCCCGCGTCCCGATCGTGCGGAGCGTCTGCCCGCCGCGGCCGATCACGATCCCCTTCTGCGACTCGCGCTCGACGTAGACCGACGCGAACACCT
The DNA here is from genome assembly GCA_035490535.1 of Actinomycetota bacterium. Classification (GTDB taxonomy): domain Bacteria; phylum Actinomycetota; class UBA4738; order UBA4738; family HRBIN12; genus AC-51. The sequence continues at coordinate 45,361 of DATHCP010000084.1, read as the reverse complement.
TCGTCAGACGCTCGTCGCGTTCGACCTCGTCGACCACGACCGCGATCGAGTGCGGAACCTCCTCGCGCGTGACGGCCAGCGCCTTCTCGCGGACGATCTCGGCCAGACGGATCTCCAGCGGCTGGTCGGTGCGCATCCCGTCCGGGTACAGCGGCGGCCCTTCGGGCATCCGGCCGGCGATCAGCTCCCGCAGCAGCTCCACCCCGTCGCCCCGCGCGGCGGAGACCGGCACGATCTCGTCGTACTCGCCGAGCGCCGCGGCCGCCGCGAGCTGCGGGATCTCGGCGTGGGCGCGGAGCGCGTCGATCTTGTTGACCGCGCAGACGGAGTGGGCGCCGGCCGGCTGCACCCGTTGTTCGTACACGTACGCGTCGCCCGATCCGACGCCGGCTTCCGCGTCGACCACGTGCAGCACCAGGTCCACGCCGTGCACGGCGTCGCCCACGGCGTCGTTCATCCGAGCGCCCATCAACGTGACCGGCTTGTGCACGCCGGGCGTGTCCGTGAAGACCACCTGCACGCCCTCGCCGTTCCACACCGCGTGCAGCCCGCGGCGCGTGGTCTGCGGCTTGTCGGAGACGATCGCGACCTTCTCGCCGAGCAGCGCGTTCACGAGGGTGGACTTTCCGACGTTCGGCCGCCCGACCACCGCGACGACGCCGCTGCGGAACGGTGGGTCGGTCATCGCTCCAGATCGTGGGGCCCGAACGCGTCCGGGAGCAGCTCGGCGAGCGTCCAGGAGCGGCGGTCCCCGCCCGTCGTCGCGGAGATCACCTCCGCCCCCGACCCGAACTCCCAGAGCACTTGGCGGCAGGCGCCGCACGGCGGGGTCGGCACGTCGGCGGCGGTCACCACCGCGACCAGGTCGATCCGGCGCTCCCCCGCGTCGATCATCCGGCCGACCGCGTTGCGCTCGGCGCAGACCGACACCGGGTAGCTCGCGTTCTCGATGTTCTGTCCGGAGAAGATCGCGCCGCCGGCCACGAGCGCGGCGCCGACGCGGAACCCCGAGTACGGCGCGTAGGCGCGCTCCATCGCCTCCCGCGCCGCCGTCAGCGCCTCCTCGATCGTTCCGGGGTCCACGGACCCGATGCTATCGGGCGCCGGCGCTCAGCCGCCCAGCGCCTCCGCGGGATCCTCCGGCAGGCGCGAGATCAGCACCTTCGCGACGCGGCGCCCCTGCAGCTCCTCGGCCACGAACCGGAGTCCCAGGAACTCGGTGGCTTCGCCGGTGTTCGGGATCCTGCCGAACAGGTCGAGCAGCAGCCCGCCGACCGTGTCCCACTCCTCGTCCGGCAGCTCCACGTCCAGGAGGTCGTTCAGGTCGTCGATCGAGGTCTTGCCCGAGACCCGGTAGACGCCGTCGCTCACCTGCACCATCTCGGGTTCCTCCTGGTCGTACTCGTCGGCGATCTCCCCGACGAGCTCCTCGAGCAGGTCTTCGAGCGAGACGATGCCGGTCACCGAGCCGTACTCGTCGGTGACGAGCGCCACGTGGAACTTCCCGGCCTGCATCTCGCGAAGCAGGTCGGCCACCTTCTTCGACTCCGGGATGAAACGCGCCGGGCGGCAGATCTCCTTCAGCGGCGCGTCGACCGCGCCTTGGTGCAGCGCCTTCAGCACGTCCTTCGCGAACACCACGCCGACCACGTCGTCGAGGTCTTCGTGGTACACGGGGATCCGCGAGTACCCGTGCTCCAGGACCAGCGCCTGGACGTCGCGCAGCGTCTTGTCGTCCTCGATCGCGACGATGTCGGGCCGCGGCACCATCACCTCGCGCGCGATCGTGTCGCCGAACTCGAAGATCGAGTGGATCAGCTCGACCTCCTCCTCCTCGATCTGTCCCTCCTCGGAGGCCACCTCGGCGGAGGCGCGGAGCTCCTGTTCGGTGATGTACGGGCCCTGCTTGAGCCCCTTACCCGGCATGATCCAGTTCGCGAGCTTCAGCAGGCCGCTCGCGAACGGCCCGAGCACGCGGCGCAGGAACGCGATCGGCGGCGCGACCAGCAGCGCGACCCGGTCGGTGCGCTCGATCGCGTAGGTCTTCGGCGTCACCTCGGCGAAGATGAACAGGAGCAGCGTCATCACGATCGTGGCGACGATCTCGCCGGCGTCTTGGAAGTGCCGCACCGCGAAGGAGGTCGCGATCGTCGACCCGCCGATCGTGAACAGCAGCGTCAGGAACAGCACGACGTTCAGGTGCGGCGCGGGGTCCTCGACGATCCGGGTCAGCTGCGCCGAGCCGCGACGGGCCTCCTCGCGCAGGCGGAACGCGCGGACCCGGCTCGTGCGGGTGATCGCGACCTCGGAGGCCGCGAGGAACCCGGTCACCACGATGCAGACGAGCACGAGCGCAAGCGAGAGCCAATCGGCGGAGGTCACGGCGCCCGCACCCCGCTGTAGCGCTCCTGCCGCAGCCACATCTCGGCGCGCTCCTCGTCCTCCTCGTGGTCGTAGCCCAACAGATGGAGGATGCCGTGCACCAACAGGAGCCGCACCTCGGCCGGCGGATCCTCCGGATGGTTGCGTTCGGCGACCGCCGGCGCGATCACCACGTCGCCCAGCAGCGGCGCGCCGTCGCCGGCGTCGCCGTCCTGCGGGAAGCTCAGCACGTCGGTCGAACCGGGCTCATCTAGGTAGCGGAGGTGGAGGTCGGCGATCTCGTCCTCCTCGACGAAACTCAGCGAGAGCTCTCCCACCTCGACGCCCTCGGCGCGCAGCGTCCGCCGGGCAAGGGTTGCGAGGTCCTCGAGGTCGAGCGCCCGAGACTGTCGGTCCGAGATCAGGACCGTCGGATGCTCGCCGGGGCTGGCGTCGGAGCCCATCGACTCAGTCGTCGCTCAGCCGCTGTTGTCCGAAACGACCGTAGGCCTCGACGATGTCCTGCACGATCCGGTGGCGCACCACGTCCTTGCCGTCCAGATGGACGAACGAGATCCCGTCGATCGCATCGAGGATCTGCTGGACGACGTGCAGACCCGACGTCGTGCCGTTCGGGAGATCGACCTGCGTCGCGTCGCCGTTCACGACCGCCGTCGACCCGAAGCCGAGGCGGGTCAAGAACATCTTCATCTGTTCGGGCGTCGTGTTCTGCGCCTCGTCCAGGATGATGAACGCGTCGTTCAGGGTCCGCCCGCGCATGTAGGCCAGCGGCGCCACCTCGACCACGCCGCGCTCCATCAGACGCGGCAGCGTGTCGGGGCCCGTCATCTCGTACAGCGCGTCGTAGAGCGGCCGCATGTACGGATCGATCTTCTCGTAGAGCGAGCCCGGCAGGAAGCCGAGCCGCTCGCCCGCCTCGACCGCCGGCCGCGTGAGGATCAGCCGCGAGACCTGTCGCTCCTGCAACGCGCGCACGGCAACGGCGACCGCGAGGTACGTCTTCCCGGTCCCGGCCGGCCCGATCGCGAACGTCACGGTCGAATGGCGGATCGCGTCGACGTAGCGCTTCTGACCGAAGGTCTTCGGTGCGATCCGCTTGCCCCGTGCCGACAGCAGGTTGTCGCCGAGCACCTCGCTCGGCCGCGGCACCGCGGCGTCCTCCTCGCCGGGGGCCACGACACCGCCGGTGACCATCGCGATCGTCTGCCCGACCGAGTCCTCCGTCAGTTCCGTGCCGCGTTCGAGCAGCTCCAGCAGCTCCTCGAAGATGCGCCCGACACGCTCCGCCTCCTCGGCGGGCCCGGTGATCGTGATCTCGTTGCCGCGCACGAGGATGTCCGCGCCGAACGCGGCCTCGACGAGCTTCAAGAAGGAGTCGCGCTGGCCGAGCAGGGCCACCATCGGCTGGTGCCCCGGGACCAGGATCTTCACTTGGGTGGTGGCGGCTGCCACGTGCTCCGACATCCGGGGCTGACGCCCCGTTCCCTCCTGCTCGGGAACCACGACGGCCGTCACGCGGACGGCCACGCCTATCGTACCCGTTTCAGCCCGGCGGCCAGCCCATCGGCCGGCCGCCGAGCACGTGGACGTGCAGGTGGAAGACCGCTTGCCCCGCATCGGGCCCGACGTTCGAGACGAACCGCCACCCCGAGGCGTCGACGCCCTCGGTCCGCGCGAGGTGGGTCGCCGCCTGCGCGAGGTCGGCCAGCATCGGCCCGTGCCGGTCCTCGATGTCGGCGAGCGACTCCAGATGCTCCTTCGGGATCAGCAGGATGTGCGTGGGGGCCTTCGGATCGATGTCGCGGAACGCCAGGATCCGGTCGGACTCGTGGAGGATCTCGGCCGGGATCTCGCGGGCGGCGATCCTGCAGAACAGGCAGCTCGAGGAGGACACGCGGCGAGCCTACCGTTCAGAACTCGGGCCGGCGGAGCTCCCCCGGCTGCGGGCCGCGGCCTGCCTCGCCCCGGAGCTCCGCCAGGCGCTCGAGCAGCCCGCGCTCCTCCCGCGAGAGCTCACGCGGCGTCACGACGTGGAGCGTCACGTAGAGGTCACCGCGGCCACGCCGGTTCAGATGCGGGATCCCCTTGCCCTTCAGCTTCACCACCGTGCCGGATTCCGTCCCGGCCGGAACCTTCACGGTCTCTTCCGCATCGAGCGCCTGCACGCGCACCTCCGCGCCGAGCGCGGCCTGGGTCACCGAGATGTCGAGCACCGTCGCCACGTCCTGGCCGTGCCGCTCGAAGGCCTGGGACGGCTCCACGGCGAGGCGCACGAACAGGTCTCCAGCGGGTCCGCCGGCGATGCCCGCGTGGCCGCTGCCGGCGACGCGCAGCTCCATGCCGTCGGCGACCCCGGCCGGGATCTCGACCGCGACCGTGGCCTGCCGGCGGATCCGCCCCTCCCCGTGGCAGTCCTCGCACGGATCCGGGATCTCCTGCCCGGTCCCCTGGCAGGTGCCGCAGGGCGACGTCGTCATCAGGGTGCCGAACACGCTGCGCCGGACGCTCTGGACCTCACCGGTCCCGCCGCAGGTCCGACAGGCGATCGGCGCCGAGCCAGGTTGGGCCCCGTTGCCCATGCACCGTTCGCACACGGCCAGCCGTTCGAGCTCCACGTCTTGGCGCACGCCGAACGCCGCCTCGGCGAACGACAACCGCAGGTGCACCCCGACGTCCTCGCCGCGCCGGGTGCGCGTGCGCGGCCCGCGGCGACGCGAGCCGAAGCCCCCGAACCCGCCTTGGCCGAAGAACATCTCGAAGATGTCGCCGATGTCGGCGAACGGCTGACCGCCGCCGTCGCCGTACGCGTCGTACTGGGCGCGCTTGTCGGGATCCGACAGGATCTCGTAGGCGCCGGCGATCTCCTTGAAACGGGTCTCCGCGGCCGGATCGCCGTTCACGTCGGGATGGAGCTCGCGCGCGAGGCGCCGGTACGCCGTGCGGATCTCGGCGTCGGTGGCGTCGCGCGCCACCCCCAGCAACGCGTAGAGGTCGCGGGTCGCGGCCATCGCGCTACCCGTCCAGCTCCGTCGCGATCTCCGACAGGCGCTCCGCGACCGCCCGGACCGACGCCATCGCGGACAGGTAGTCCATCCGGGTGGGACCGACGACCCCGATCGTGCCGACCGTCGCGTCGCCCGAGCGGAACGGCGCCGTGACGATCGAAGCCTCCCACGCGGCCGTCGTCGGGTGCTCGGCACCGATCGTGACGCTCACGTCGTCGGCGGCGACGTCCTGCAGGACGCTCATCATCTCCTGCTCGCGTTCGAGGGTCGCGAACAGCCGCCGCAGCGTCTCACGCCGCCACGCTTGCGTTTCGTCGGCCAGGTTCGAGGCGCCCCCGACCACGACGTGCGCGGCCCGCTCGCCGCGCGTCGCGACCCGGAGCACGTCGGCGACGATCAGCAGCAGATCGTGTTCGTCGGAACCCGCCGCGGCTGCCATCCGCAGCAGGCGCGCCTGCGAGTCGGCGTACGTCGAACCCTGCAGGGCGCGGAGCTTGCGCTCGGCCGCGGCGAGCGCGGGTGCGCCGAGCTCCTCGGGCCGGTCCACGATCTGCTTGTCCACGCGGCCGTGCTGGCCGACGGCCAGCACCATCAGCGTCGGGCCCATATCGATCAGCTCCAGCCGGACCAGCTGCTCCTCCGAGGCTCCGGGCGGCACCGCGAGCCCGGCGTACTGCGTGAGGCGCGATAGCAGCAGCACCGAGCCCTTCAGCACCTCCTCGAGGTCCAGGATCGCCTCCTCGAAGTGGATCGCGATCGCGCGCCGCTGCGCGTCGCGGAGCCGGCCGCGCGCCGGGAGCGTGTCGACGTAGTGCCGATATCCGGCGTCGGTCGGGATCCGGCCGGCCGAGGTGTGCGGGTGTCCCAGATAGCCGAGCTCCTCGAGCGCGGCCATCTCGTTGCGGATCGTGGCGCTCGAGACCCCGAGCCCCGCGTGCTCGGCGATCGACTCCGAGCCCACGGCCTCGCCGGTCCGCACGTACGCCTCGACCACCGCGTGCAGGACGGCGGCCTTGCGGGGTCCGAGTTCCGCCCGATCGGCCATGCCCGGAATGATAACTGGCACTCTCCGCGTCAGAGTGCTAAGGCCGGCGACGGATCGCCGCCGGTCAGCAGGGCAACTTCGCGAGCGCCTCGCCCATCGCCGCGAGCGACTGCGTGTCATCGGCCTGCGTTGCGAGGGCATCCCGCTCCGCCTTCACGGCCGGTTCGAGCGCGCGAACCTTGTCCGCGAGGTCCGGGTTCCCCGCGGCCTCGATCGCGTCTGCGTGCGCCGGCAGGCCCTGGAGCACGCGGGTGAGGGCGCCCACGCGCGGCGTCTGCAGGTTCCGAAGGTCCAGGCAGAGCGCCACGACCGGGTCCCCCGGCGTGTTCGACGGGCCGCCACCATCGCTGCCGCCACCGCCTCGCGTCAGCACGAACGCGACGACGAGCACCAGGACGACCCCGGCCACGGCGAGGATCGGCAGGATCGGCGGTTGCGTTCGCTGCTCATCGTCCTCGATGTCGCCATCGTCCGGGAGCTCCCCCAACCCGCCGGGGAAGTCCTCCTGTGGCGGCGACGGCTCCTCAGGAGCGGAACCGGTCGCTGGGGGGGCGGGCGCGATGGCGACGCTCGGCGCGGCGCCGTGCGCCGTTCCGCACGACGGGCACGTCCACGACGGGGTTCCGGGCTGCATGTGGAACCGGTTGCCGCACACGTCGCACGCGACGAACACCCAGGTCGCGTCGCATCCGACGCAGCGGTAGCCCTCCGCGTGCGCCCCGATCCGCTGACGGGTCCGGCAGCGTGGGCAGGTCACGTCGGACATCGGCGCCCACGATACCGGCCACGTCTCCGCTCGGACGCAACCCGTGGGAGGCTTCGTGCGTCATCCCGGCATGGAGACGGCGTTGGTGGGCGAACCCGGCACCGCGGCGGTCGACGAGACGGCGATCCGGGAGTTCCTGGCCGGCCCGTTCCCCCGGGTGGTCGCCGCGGTCGCGCTGGTGGCCGGCAGCCGCGCCGCGGCTGAGGACGCGGTGGCGGAGGCGCTGGCGCGCGCGTGGGAGCGCAGCGACCGCGGCGACGCCATCGACTCGCTGCCGGCGTGGGTGACCCACGTCGCGCTGAACCTGTCGCGCAGCCGCCTGCGGCGCGTCCGAGCGGAGGCGCGGGCGCGCGAGCGGCTCGTCGCGCGCCCGGGCCCAGGACGCACCGAGGACGACCGCCTCGACGTCGAACGCGCGCTGGCGACGCTGCCGCGGCGGCAACGCGAGGTCGTGGTCCTGCACTACTACCTGGGGCTGCCGGTTTCGGAGATCTCTGCGCTCCGCGGCATCTCCGAAGGAACGGTGAAATCGACGCTGCACCGGGCGCGACACGCGATGGCGCAGGCGCTCGGCGAGGACGAGGGGTGAGGCACGGATGATCGATGATCGGCTGGAGCGGGATCTGTCGCGGGCGGCGCGACCGGGCGCGCCGGATCCGGGTGTGCTCGTCGAGGAGATCGTCGCCCGTCGCCAGCACCGGACGAGGGTCCGTCGGCTCCGCGCCGGAGCCGTCGCGGTCGCGATCGTGCTGGTCGCGTTCGGGGCCTTCGTCGTCCTGCAGGCGCAGGCCCCGGGGACCCTCGCGCCGGCGACCGGCGGACTCACCGCGCCGCCCGCGGTCGCTCCGCCCCTGCGGCTCGGGCAGCCGACGTGTCGCGTGACATGGGTCCCGATCACGGTGGATGGCTCCCACGGGTTCGCCTACGTCGCAACGATCACCGGGGACGAAGGATGTCCGACCGACGGGGATCAGGTGGTGGCGGTCGACATCGACGGAGACGGGCGTGCCGACGCGGTGGCCGGGCCGTTCGGCGACTGCCAGCTGGGCTGCGAGGCGTGGGCCGCGCCGGACCTGAACGGCGACGGCTCCAGCGACGTCGCGGTCGCCCACGCCGGCGCCGACGGGTACGGGATCGACCTCTACGCCGTCACGGGCGGCGCCAACCCCTCGATCCGACAGCTCCAGGTTTCGGACCCGACCGGCAAGGGGTTCCTCCCGGCCGGCCCGCTGCAGGTGGGTTGGGTCGACGTTGCGGCGCGGTTCGCCGGCGCGCGGTGCGACGTGGAGGCGAACGGCACGCACGTGCTCCTCGTGGATAACGGTGACAAGCTGGGCGCGAGCGCGCAGGTGCAGACCACGACCCTGGAGATCGACGGCGACCGGGCGACCGTGGCGGACACCAGCACCGACACGATGCCGCTCGCCCAGGCGCCGCTGCCGGGCACCGAGCTGTGCGGCGCGCCGACGTTCGCAGGGGTTGGCGGGGACGCGGCCGGAGACCAGTTGGTCCGCCGGTTCACGCCGAACTAGGCGGTCAGCCCGAGGACCAGCTCGTTCAGCAGGAGCAGGCCGCGCTCGGTCGGCACGAGCCGGCCCAGGTCGTCCTGCAGGAGCCCGCTCGCCACGAACGCCTCGTACCGCGCCGGCTCGAACCAGCTCGCCGGAACCCCCTCGAGGATGCGCAGGCGCAGGAACACCTCCTCGAGGTAGGCGTCGGAGGGATCGAGCGACTCCGAGCCGCCGATCGGGAGCTCTCCGGCCTCGACGCGCTCGAGGTAGGCCTCCGGCGGACGGACGTTCCACCACCGGACGTCGTCGCGGTAGGCGTGCGCGCCGGCCCCCAGGCCCGCGTACGGCCGGCGCTCCCAGTAGCCGAGGTTGTGTCGGCACTCGAACCCCGGCCGCGCCCAGTTCGAGACCTCGTAGTGGACGTAGCCCGCCTCGCGCAACAGCTCGCACGCGCGCAGGAACAGGTCGGCCTGCAGATCAGGATCGGGCGGCGGCGCTTCGCCGACGGCCACCTTCCGTCCGAGCGGCGTCGCCGGCTCGATCGTCAGCGCGTACGCCGAGATGTGCTCCGGCGCGAGCGCGAGCGTCTGCTCCAGCGTGTGCGTCCACGACCCGAGCGTTTCGCCCTGGGCGCCGTAGATCAGGTCGAGGCTCACGTTGCCGTAGCCGACGCCGCGAGCCGCGGCGACCGCAGCGCGGACCGACGCCGGCTGGTGGATCCGCTCGAGCGCCGTGAGCACCGCCGGATCGAACGACTGCGCCCCGATCGACAGCCGTCCGTAGCCCGCGTCGAGGATCGCGGCCAGCGAGAGCTCGGTGACGGTGTCGGGGTTCGCCTCGATCGTGACCTCGGCGTCGTCTCCGAGGTCGAACACCGTCCGCAGATGCGCGAGCAGGGTGCGCAGGTCCTCGGGGGCCAACGTGGTCGGCGTGCCCCCACCCAGGAACACGCTCGTGAACGACGTGCCGGCCCATCCGGGTCCGGCCAGCTCCGCCTCGCGCAGCAGGGCGGCGAGGTAGCGAGGCTTCAGGCCGTCCAGGCCCGCGTACGCGTTGAAGTCGCAGTAGCCGCAGCGCGTCAGGCAGAACGGGACGTGGACGTAGATCCCCGCCGGCTCGGCGCTCGTGCTCATCGCTTCTTCGCGCCCTCGTCGACGCGGAGCGCGGCGATGAACGCCTCCTGTGGCACGTCGACCCGGCCGACGCGGCGCATCCGCTCCTTCCCCTTCTTCTGGGTCTCGAGCAGCTTCCGCTTGCGCGTGATGTCGCCGCCGTAGCATTTGGCCAGCACGTCCTTGCGCTTGGCCTTCACGGTCTCACGCGCGATCACCTTCGAGCCGATCGAGGCCTGCACCGCGACGTCGAACAGCTGCCGCGGGATCAGCTCCTTCAGGCGCTCGACCATCTGCTTGCCGTACGTGTAGGCCTTGTCCCGATGTACCACCGAGGAGAACGCATCGACCGGCTCGCCGTGCAGCAGGATGTCGACGCGGACGAGCCTCGAGTCCTGGAAGCCCCACGGCTCGTAGTCGAGGCTCGCGAAGCCGCGCGTCTTCGACTTCAGCTGGTCGAAGAAGTCGAACACGATCTCGGCCAGCGGAAGGACGTAGTGCACCTCGACCCGCTCCGGCGTGAGGTAGCTCATGTCGACGAGCTCGCCGCGGCGCGCCTGGCAGAGCTCGAACACCGCGCCCAGATACTCGGCCGGCGTGATGATCGTCGCGTAGACGACCGGCTCCTCCACCCTGTCGTGATCGCCCCCGGCCGGCATCTCGGCCGGGTTGTGGACCACCGTCATCCGGTCGGCGCGGAAGACGTGGAACTCGACGTTCGGCGCGGTCGAGATCAGCTCCAACCCGAACTCCCGCTCGAGGCGCTCACGCACGATGTCCATGTGCAACAGCCCGAGGAAGCCCACGCGGAACCCGAAGCCGAGCGCCTGCGAGGACTCGGGCTCGTAGACCAGCGCGGAGTCCGAGAGCTTCAGCTTGTCGAGCGCGTCGCGCAGCACCGGATAGTCGTTGCCGTCGGCCGGGTACAGGCCCGACCACACCATCGGCTTGGGCTCGCGATAGCCCGGCAGCGGCTCGGTGGCGGCGTGCTTGCCGGCGAGCGTGATCGTGTCGCCGACCTTCGCGTGGTGCACATCCTTGAGCCCGGTCACGAGGTACCCGACCTCGCCGGGCCCGAGCGCGTCGACCGGCGTCGCTTCCGGCGCCATCACGCCGGCCTCCTCCGCATCGGACTCGACCCCGGTCGCGAACATCCGGATCCGCGCGTGGCTCGGCAGGGTCCCGTCGTGCACGCGCACGTACGTGATGACCCCCCGGTAGGTGTCGAACGCGGAGTCGAAGATCAGCGCACGCAGCGGCGCGGACGCGTCGCCGACCGGCGGCGGTACGTGCGCGATCACGGCCGCGAGGAGCTCCTCGACACCCGCGCCCGTCTTCGCGGAGATCCGCAGGATGTCGTGCGGGTCGCGGTCGAGGAGATGCGCGAGCTCCTCGGCCCGGCGGTCGGGCTCGGCGGCCGGCAGGTCGATCTTGTTCAGCGCGGGAACGATCGTGAGGCCGGCGTCCCGCGCCAGGTGGAAGTTCGCGAGGGTCTGCGCCTCCAGGCCCTGCGCCGCGTCCACGAGCAGGATCGCCCCCTCGCACGCGGCGAGGGACCGCGAGACCTCATAGGTGAAGTCCACGTGGCCGGGCGTGTCGATCAGGTTCAGCTCGTGGCCCTCGTGGACCAGCCGGACCGCCTGGGCCTTGATCGTGATCCCGCGCTCACGCTCGAGGTCCATCCGGTCGAGGTACTGGGCCCGCATCATCCGCTCATCGACCGTGTGGGTGATCTCGAGCATCCGGTCGGCCAAGGTGGACTTGCCGTGGTCGATATGCGCCACGATGCAGAAGTTCCGGATGCGGGAGATGTCGGTCGCCACGGGCGTCCATGGTACGGGCGCCGAGGCCGGCGAACCCGCTGGTAGACTCCCGGTTCCTCATGGCGAACATCAAGTCCCAGATCAAGCGCAACAAGCAGAACGAGACGCGCCACCAGCGCAACCGCTCGGTCAAGACGTCGCTGAAGACCTCCACGAAGAAGGTGCAGCTCGCGGTGGCGGAGGGCGACGTGGAGGCCGCGACCGAGCGTCAGCGCGAGGCGGCCCGAGCCCTCGACAAGGCTGCCGGCAAGGGCGTCGTGCACAAGCGGACCGCGGCGCGGCGGAAGAGCCGGCTGGCGAGGTCCGTCAACTCGATCCCGGCGTAGGTCACGCCGCGATCGCGGCGATCAACGCGGGCATCACGACGTCCCCGGACGCGCCCGACTTCAATGCGCGGTCGGCCTCGGTCACCCGCTCGTGGATCGCGACCAGCTGCGGCAACGTGAAGTTGCGAGCCTGCTGCCGGTAGCGGCGGACCTGCCACTCGAACCGCAGGCCGGCACGCTTGGCCACGTCACCCGGCGGCATCCGATCCGGCAGCGATCGCACCTTGATCAGGTCCCGCAGGCGGCTGGCGACCCCGCCGAGCACCATCAGCGCCTCGTCGCCGTTCTCCTCGATCGAGCGCAGGGCTCGGATCGCGCCCGGCAGATCCTTCGCGAACGCCTTGTCGCACAGGTCCCAGGTCTTCTGCTCGCCGAGCCCACGGAACTGCCGGCGGACCTCGGCCGGGCCGATCCTGGTGCCGGGGAACGCCGACGCCAGCTGACGGACCGCCGCGTCGAGCTGGGCCGCGTCGGGTCCGAGCGTCTCGACCAGCGCGCGGGTGGCGGGGCCGGTGAGCTCTGCGCCGGCCCGCGCGGCGCGAGCGAGGAGCCACGGCTCGACATCCTTGCGACCGAGCTGCAGCGCACGGACCTCTCCGATCGGATCGAACGCCTTCAGGAGCGCCGCCGGCGGCTTCCCCCGTTCGGCCACGGTGCAGCACACGACGAGCGCCGCCTCGGCATCGGGCGAGGCCAGATAGGCGGCGAGCTCGGCCACGGCCTCCTTCGGCAACCCCCGCGCGCCGGTCACGAGCAGCCCCCGGGGATCTCCGAACAGCGGCGGCGTGGCGAGATCCTGGAGCTCGGAGCCGGTCCACTCCGCGCCTTCGACCTCCGTGGGGTCGTAGCCCGCCAGCGCCTCGAGCGCCGCCTCGCGGAGCACGAAGGCGTCCTCGCCCCAAAGCAGGAGCACGGGGGCGGCCGAGGGGCTCATCGCTCGGACGCTACCACCGGCCCCCGACCGTCGAACGTGACCGTGATCGTGCCGTGCTCGTCGGTCCGCCAGATCTTCGCGCCGGTGGCCGCGACCGCCGCGAGCGTCGCCGGCACCGGGTGGCCGTAGTCGTTCGGCCCCACCGAGACGATCGCGACCTGCGCGCCCACGGCTTGGAAGAACTCCGGCAACGACGTCGACGATCCATGATGGGGCACGTGGAGCACCTCGGCGTGCAGGTCGATCCCGTCGTCCAGCAGCACCTGCTGCGCCGACTTCTCGGGCTCCATCGACAGCAGCGCGACGTCCTCGCCCAGGGACACGCGGAGCACGAGCGAGTCGTTGTTCGGATCGGAGTTCGTGTTCTCCCAGCAGCGGTCGGGCGACAGGACATCGACGTGGACGTCGCCCACGTCGAACGAGTCGCCGACGCGCGGATGCACCTCCCGGATGTGCTCCTGGGTGACCGCGTATTCGAGCTCGGCATCGATCGAAGAGTCGTCGGGGCAGCCCGGATCCATGAACGTGCCGACCGGGAAACGGGCGAGGACCGCGGGCAGGCCCACGATGTGGTCGGCGTGTGGATGGCTCGCCACGACGACGTCGAGGCGCTTCACGCCCAGGGCCGACAGCTCCGTGGCGACCTGCTCCTGGTCGGGGCCGCCGTCCACGAGCATCGTGGCCCCGGCCGGGCTCGTCACGAGCGCCGAGTCCCCCTGCCCGACGTCGAAGAAGCGGATCGTCAGGCCGCCGGGCGGCCCCGCCCGGATCGCGGTCGACCACACCACCAGCGGCAGGAGCGCGACGCCGGCGAGCACCGCGACCCGCGGCAGCGGACGCCCGGATCGGAGCCACCACGTGATCCCCAGGAACACCGTCCCGCCGACGACCAGGACGATGGGGCCGCCGCTCGACGTGATCCATCCCACGGGCGCCTTCGCCAGGCGGGTGGCGATCTCCTCCAGGTACCGCATCGGCACCTGCGCCGGCAGCGCGAACAGGTGGCCGAGCGCCGGCGACGCGATCCCCGTGACCGCGGCCGCCAGGCCGAGCAGGAGCGCCGGCGAGACCGCGGGGAACGCCAGCAGGTTCGCGATGATCGTGATCCCCGGAACCTCGTGGAAGTGGTACAGGAGCACCGGGCTGACCGCGAGCTGCGCCGCGATGCTGGTGGACGCCGCGAGCGCCACCGGAGCCGGCAGCAGCCGGGTCAGGCGCACGCCGATCGGCGTTGCGAGCGAGACCATCCCGGCCGTCGCCGCCACCGAGAGCTGGAACCCGATCGACCAGACCAGCCACGGATCGAGGATCAGCAGCAGGAGCACGGCGGCCGCGAGCACCGCGCCGGTCGCGCGCGGCCGCCCGGCGAGGACACCCAGCATCGCGAGCGAAGCCATCACCCCGGCGCGCAGCACCGACGGCTCGGCGCCGGTCAGCACGACGAACGACAGGACCGTCAGCATCCCGAGCGCGAAGCGTCCCCACCGCGCCAGCCCGACCCACGCCGCGAAGGCCATCATCGGCGCGAGCACCATCGCCACGTTCTCGCCCGAGACGACGAGGAGGTGACCGAGGCCGGTCGCCTGGAACCCGCGCGAGGTGACCGGGTCGAGCTGTGAGGCGTCTCCCAGCGCCAGCCCGAGCAGCAGCCCGGCCTCCCGCGGCGGGAAGATCCGGTCGATCGAACGTCCCGCGAACGACCGGAAACGCTGCATCGCCCGGATCAGCAGCGACGGCGCCGGCCCGGTCCGGCCGAACCGGTCGGCGCCGAGCTCCACGGCGATGCCGTCCCGATGCAGGGTGTCCGCGAATCCGGGGCCGTCGGGAACCCGCAGGATCCCTTGCGCCTGCACGGCGTCCCACCGCGTGGCCTCGGGCACGTCGCCGTCGCCCGAGAGCCACACGCGCTCGTGCAGTGCGACCGTTCGCCCCTGCCAGCTCACGCGCCGCACGTCGAGCAGGGCGTGCCAACCGAGCGTTCCCGCGGCCGGATCCTCGCGGAGCGTCCCCTCGACCGAGACGCGCATGGGCGCGAGGTGCCCCAGGAACGACGCGTGGACGCGGGCGGCGGCCAGGGCGCCCCAACCGGAGCCCAGCAGCACGACGCCGCACACGGCGGCCCCGAGCGCGACCGCGGGCCTGCCGCCGGCGTGCCGGACCGGGCCGACCGTTCGGGCGAGCCGATGTTCCGCGGGAAGGATGGAGGCGGCCTCGAGCGGGCCGGGGGCCCGCGAGGCGCGCGGCGCGAGCACGGCTCCGGCAGCGAGCAGCCCGACCCCGGCTGCGAGGACCCCGCCGACGAGCGGCGCCGATCCCCAGCGATCGGTCCCCGCGAGCACCAGTCCCGCCCAGAACGCCGCCGCGGCGACCGGCAGGAGGACGTCGCTCACACGGTGACCTGGGGGCGGAGGTCCTCGAGGGTCGCCGGGCCGATCCCACTGACGTTCAACAGGTCGTCCACCGTCGCGAACGGTCCGTGCTCGGTCCGGTACTGGATGATCGCGTTCGCCGTCACGGGCCCGACGCCGTTCAGCGCTTCGAGCTCGGACTCCGAGGCCGTGTTGATGTTCACGAGCGCCCCGGGGACGCCGCCGGACGTGCCCGAGGATCCGGACGCGGGCGCGCCGCTCCCGTCCCCAACCAGGATCTGCGTACCGTCCGTGAGCGGCGCCGCGAGGTTCAGGACGCTGAGATCGGCCTTCGGCAGTGGCCCGCCCGCCCGGTGGATCGCGTCGATCACCCGGCTGCCCGGCGGGAAGGTGTAGACCCCCGGCCGCCGGACCAGGCCCGCCACGTCGACGATGAGCTCCGCGGGCGACGGGCTGACCGACGCCGACCCGAACGCCGCCCCGGATGCCGGGGCCCCCGAGACCGCGGCGACGATCGGCGGGGCCGTCGACATCGCCACGTCGACGGGCCGCGGCAGCGAGCGGACGTACCAGAGTCCCGCCCCGGCGATCGTCAGTGCGATCACCGCGACGAGGCCCGCGAGCTCGGCCCGCGACAACGCGTCCAGCCGTTCCCTGATCGCCACGGCGCGGACGCTAGGGCCGGCGCCTTCGCCGCACCGTGAGCCCGGCCACATCCGGAGGAGACCCGGACGGGCGGTACGATGCCGTCGTGCCGACCGTCGACCGCTTCAACACCACGCTGGTCAAGTCGACCTCGCTGACGCACCCCGGCGAGATCGAGCTGACGCCGAGCGGCGTGGCGGGCGACCGCCGGTACCTGATCCTGCACGCCGACGGCCAGCGACTCTCGGGCGCGGAGAAGGCGCCCCTGCTCGGGATCTGCGTAAGCGCCGATCCCGATGATGGTTCCCTCACGTTCACGTTCCCGGACGGATCCCACCACTGGAGCATGTCGACCGAACCCGACGGTGAGCCGTTCCCTGTCCGCATGTACGACCGAACGATCACCGTGCGACGCGTCTTTCACAACGCGGTAGAGCACGACCTCTCCGATCAGATGCACGAGGACCTGATGCTCGTGCACGTCGAGGAGGAGAACGCGCGCGACGTGAAGCCCGTCACGATGATCTCGCTCGCCACGGTCGCCGATCTCGGCGACCGTGCCGGACCCCGCTGGACCGGTGGGATGCCCGATCCCCGCCGGTTCCGCATGACGATCGAGCTCGACGGCTGCGCGCCGCTCGAAGAGGACACGTGGGCCGGACGGCGGATCGGGATCGGCGAGGCGGTCCTGCGCGTGGGCGAGTCGGTCCCCCGCTGCGTCGTGACCACGCTCGACCCGGACACCGGGGCGAAGGACTTCCCGACGCTCGAGGTCCTGACGACGTACCGCCACGTCGGCGCCGACCTGATGATGGGCGTCTACGCGGACGTCGAACGGCCGGGGCGGCTGCGGGTCGGCGACGAACTGCGGTTCCTGGACGACGCCTAGCGGCGCGTCACGAAGTTCACGAGCTTCGGCGCGCGCACGATCTCCTTGACGACCTCGCGGCCATCCAGCGCGCGGCGGACGCCGTCGGCCGCCCGCGCGATCTCCAGGGCGCCCGCCTCGTCCAGGTCGGCCGGGACCTCCGCCTTGCTCCGAACCTTCCCGTCCACCTGGACGACCAGCGTGATCGTGTCCTCCGACGCCTTCGCCGCATCGAACGACGGCCAGCGCGAGACGTGCACGGACGTCGGCGATCCCAGCTCGACCCGCCACAGCTCCTCGGCGGCGAACGGCGCGAACGGCGCCAGCATCTGCACCAACGCCCGCGCCGCCTCCAGCGCGCCGCCTCCCGACTCCAAGCCGGCGCGGATCTCGTTCGTCAGGACCATCAGCTTCGAGATCGCCGTGTTGAACCGGAACCGCTCCAGGTCCTCGGTGACGCCCTTGATCGTCCGGTGGCGCAGGCGCTCGAGCGCCGGCGGCTCCGCGACTTCGCCCCGCTCGACGGCGTCCCCCACGGCCGCGAAGACCCGTCCCAGCCACGACGTCACGCCCGGCCGCCGATCGGGGGCGCTCGCGATCAGCTTCCAGTCGATGTCGTCCTCGAACGGCCCGGCGAACAGCATGATCAGGCGCATCGTGTCGGCCCCCCAGCGCTCCACGATCGGCATCGGCTCGACGATGTTCCCCTTCGTCTTGCTCATCGAGGCGCCGTCGTAGATCACCTGCCCCTGGTTCATCAGGCGCGGGAACGGCTCGACGAACGTCACCATCCCCATGTCGTACAGGACCTTCGTGAAGAACCGCGAGTAGAGCAGGTGCAAGATCGCGTGCTCGACGCCGCCGGTGTACTGCCCGACCGGCATCCACTTCTCGACGTCCTCGGGACGGAACGGCCCGTCCGGGTCGCCCGGGGAGCAGTACCGGAAGTAGTACCAACTCGAGTCGACGAACGTGTCCATCGTGTCCGTGTCGCGCTCGGCCTCGCCACCGCAGTTCGGACAGGCAACGAACTTCCACGTCGGATGGCGGGCGAGCGGGGATTCCCCTCCCGGCTGGAAATCGACCTCGTCCGGCAGCAGCACCGGGAGCTGGTCGTCGGGCACGGGCACCTGCCCGCACGAGGGACAGTGCACGATCGGGATCGGCGCGCCCCAGTAGCGCTGCCGCGACAGCAGCCAGTCGCGCAGGCGGTAGCGCACCGCCGAGGCTCCGCGGCCCTGCGACGCCAACCAGGCGGTCACCGTGGCGATCGACGCCGGCGACGGCTCGCCGTCGAACGGCCCGCTCGCGACCATCACGCCCTCGTGCGCCATCGCCTCCGTCATCGCGTCGGCGTCGACGTGCTCCCCCGGCGGCTCGATCACGATCCGAACCGGGAGCTCGTGCGCCCGCGCGAACTCGAAGTCGCGCTGATCGTGGGCGGGCACCGCCATGATCGCGCCGGTTCCGTACTCCATCAGGACGTACGGCGCGACGAAGCACGGCACCACCTCGCCGTTCACCGGATTCACGGCGTGCACGCCGAGCGCCACTCCCTCCTTCGTGTCGGCGGCCTCGCGGTCCACGAGCGACGTCTGCCGGACCTTGTCGAGCAACGGCGCGACGGCGTCCCACGTGCCGGCCAGCTCGGCCAGCCGCCGCACCGCAGGGTGCTCGACCGCGAACACGAAGAAGGTTACGCCCCAGAGCGTATCGGGCCTCGTCGTGAAGATCGGGATCTCCTCGCCCGTCTCCTGGATCGTGAACGTGACCTCGGCGCCCTCGGAGCGACCGATCCAGTTGCGCTGCATCGTCACGACGCGCTCGGGCCAGTCGGTCAGCGCGTCCATGTCGTCCAGCAGCCGCTGCGCGTAGTCGGTGATCTTGTAGAACCACTGGGTGAGGTCGCGCCGTTCGACCGGGGTGCCGCACCGCTCGCAGGCGCCGTTGATCACTTGCTCGTTCGCTAGGACGGTCTGATCCTTCGGGCACCAGTTCACGGGCGCGTTCTTCCGATACGCCAGCCCTCGCTCGAAGAACCGCAGGAAGAGCCACTGCGTCCAGCGGTAGTACTCGGGATCCGACGTCTGCAGCCGGCGGCTCCAGTCGAACGACATCCCCATCCGCCGGAACGAGGCCGACTGCTGGTCGATGTTCGCGTAGGTCCAGATCTTCGGGTCCACGCCCCGCTTGATCGCCGCGTTCTCGGCGTTCAGCCCGAACGAGTCCCAGCCGATCGGATGCAGCACGTCGTAGCCCTGCAGCATCTTGAACCGCGCCACCACGTCGCCGCCGCTGAACGCCTCGGCGTGGCCCATGTGGAGGTCGCCCGAGGGGTACGGGAACATGTCGAGCGCGTAGAAGCGCTCGCGGGGATCGGCCGGGTCCTCGGAGGCGCGGTACAGGCCCTCCTCGTCCCAGACGTCCAGCCAGCGCGTCTCGAACTCGGCGGGCTCGTACCGGCGCGTCATCGTGCGCAGATGGTAGCGAACGCCCGGGCGAGCAACGGCGAACGCGGCCGACTCAGCCGGGCGTGCGTTCGAACGTCCGGGCGACGAGCTCCGGGATCTGCTCGGCCGGAACCGGCCGCGACAGGAGGAACCCCTGCGCGAGGCGGCAGCCGTTGCCCCGCAGGAACTCGAGCTCCTGCTGCGTTTCGACGCCCTCGGCCAGCGGGACCATCTCGAGGCCCTGCGCGAGCTGGATCATCGCGCGGACCATGCTGGCCAGGCCGGCGTCCAGGTGCACGTCGCGCACGAAGGCGCGGTCGATCTTGAGCACGTCCACGGGCATGTGCTTCAGGCGAGCCAGCGAGGAGTATCCGGTTCCGAAGTCGTCCAGCGCCAGGGAGAACCCCCAGGCGTGGAGCTCCGAGAGGATCTTCTGGGTCCGGTCGGGGTCGGCCATCGCGGTCGACTCGGTGATCTCCACGATCACCGACGCGGGATCCACCCCGCCCGAGCGGAGCTTCGCCAGGATCTTGTCGGCCAGGTGTGCCGACCAGAGCTGGCGCGGCGACAGGTTGAAGCCGACGCGCAGATCGAGCCCCTGGGACGCCCACTCGGCCTGCTGGCGCACCAGCTCGGCCAGCACCCAGTCCCCGATCGCCTCGATCAGCCCGAGCTCCTCGGCGAGGGGGATGAACTCCCCGGGCGGCACGAGGCCGCCGTTCGGATCGAGCCAACGGACGAGCGCCTCGAGGGAGTCCACGGCGCCGGTCTCGATGTCGTAGATCGGCTGCCAGTGCAGGACCCAGTGGTCGTGGTGCACCGCCTCGCGCAGGCGGGTCGTCAGCGACAGCCTCTTCATCGCGTCGTCGCCGTCGGTCGCGTAGACGACGTAGCCCCCCGGCTCCTGCTTCTTCGATTGGTACATCGCCGCGTCGGCGTTGCGCAACAGCGACTCGGCGTCGTGCGCGTCCTGCGGGAACAGGCTGACCCCGATCGAGCCGGTCGCGTAGAACTGGGTGCCGTTCAGGTCGAACGGTTGCGCGAGCACCTCACGGATCCGCTCCGCCACGGACTCGGTCACGACCATCGACGGATCGATCTCGCCAGGCTCGCCGGTGCCGCGCTCGAGGTCGGCCAGCAGCAGGAGGAACTCGTCCCCGCCTTGGCGTGCCACCAGGTCGGTGTCGCGGGTGCACGTGCGCAGTCGCTCGCTCAGCTCCACGAGCAGCTGGTCGCCGGCGTGATGGCCGAGCGAGTCGTTCACGAGCTTGAAGTTGTCCAGGTCCAGGTAGAGCACGCCGACGCCGTGATCGTGCCGGCGGGCCCGCGCGATCGCCTTCTCGAGCATCTCCTCGTACAGGTGCCGGTTCGGAAGGTTCGTCAGCTTGTCGTGGTTCGCCCGGAAGGCGATCTCCGCCTCGGCTTCCTTCCGTGCCGTGACGTCGAAGACCACCCCCTGGAACACGCGCTGGCCATCGCGCTCGTCGGCCACCACGACCCACGAGTCCTCGACCCAGATCGTCCGGCCGTCCTTGCGATGCATCCGATACACCATCGAATGTGACTCGCCCGTGCGCTCGCACCGCTTGTTCTCCTCGATCACCCCGGCGCGATCCTCGGCGTGGACCCACTCGTACCAGGCGGACGGATCTGCGATCCAGTCGGCGACCGCATAGCCCAGGATCTCCTCCAGCTGCGGGCTCGCGTAGCGCACGAAGTAGTGATCGTCGTCCCAGGCCCACGTGTACGTGATCGCGGAGATCTGCTCGACGAGCGCGCGGAACTTCACCTCGGCGTCGCGTCCGGCGCGGAGCTCGGTCGTGTCGCGGAGCGTCAGGATCCGCCGCGGCCGGTCGCCGTCGACCGCGCCGACGCGGACCTCGACCGCCACCTCCTCGCCGTCGGCACGCAGGCACACGGTCTCCACGCGGCTGCCCGGGGGCATCGCAACGACGTCGCTCGCGATCAACAGCTCGACCGGACGTCCCAGGAGGTCGGCCTTCGCGAAGCCCGTGAGCTCCTCGACCCGGTCGTTCGCTCCGACGACGGTGCCGTCG
Organism: Actinomycetota bacterium; assembly: GCA_035490535.1. Classification (GTDB taxonomy): domain Bacteria; phylum Actinomycetota; class UBA4738; order UBA4738; family HRBIN12; genus AC-51. Next base: position 24,068 of record DATHCP010000084.1, on the reverse strand, counting down.
GCCGCGACGATCAACAGGCACTCGGGCGTGGCGTCGACCAGGGCGGCCGCGTCCAGCCGGCCGCCCAGGTCGTCCTGCTCCGGGGAGCCGACTCCCTCGGCCCCGACGCTCATGCCCGTGCGTGTACCTCCGCTCGTTCCCCGTAGGAGCATCGGCGGGAACGCTGAGGGACCTGAGCGGCGCGGCGGCTCAGCCGACCGGCGAGCGCTCCTCGATCCCCCACGGCGAGCCGTACTCGCGCAGCAGGTCGAGGAAGGGGTCGGGGGGGAAGGCCTCCGGCCCGAGGACGCCGACGCCGGTCCAGGCGCCGGTGGCGAGGAGCTCGAGCGCGACGACCGGGTTGATCGCCGTCTGCCACACGACGGCCTGCGAGGCGTCCCGGCCCCACGTCTCCTCGTTGTCGACCACGTGGTACAGGTAGACCTCGCGCGGACCGCCGTCGGTCCCGGTGCCGGTCACCCAGGTCCCGGCGCACGTCCGCCCCGACATCTGCGGCCCGAGCGTCGCCGGGTCGGGCAGGCTCGCGGCCACGACGTCTCGGGGACTGACCCGGGTACCGTGCACGTCCACCGGACCGGTCCGGTCCAGTCCGAGCTTGTGCAGCACCCGGAGCACCTCGATGAACTCGTCACCGAGGCCGTACTTGAAGGTCGCGCGACGGCACTCGACCCACCGCGGGATCAGCAGGACCTCCTCGTGCTCGACGTGCACGCACTCGACCGGGCCGATCCCCTCGGGGAACGTGAAGACCTCGGGCTCGCTGAACGGCGGGAGCGTGAACCACCCACGGTCGCGCTCCCAGACCACGGGCGGGTTCAGGCATTCCTCGATCGTGGTCCAGATCGAGAAGCTGGGCGCGAAGTCGTAGCCGGCAACGACGAGGTCGCTCCCGTCACGTACCCCGACCTCGTCGATCGCGGAGAACAGATGCTCCTGCGCGTACCGGGCGAACACATCGGACAGCCCGGGCTCGACGCCCACACCGACGAGTGCCAGCCGCTCCGCGTCCTCCCACGCCCCGGCCTTCGCGAACTGCTCGTCGCCGAGCTTGACCCCCGTGCGTGCGTACGGCTCGTCCGGATCCGGATCGGACAGCGACATCGCCATGTCGAGGTAGGTCGCACCCGCCTCGAACGTCCCGTCGAAGATCGACATGACGAATCGCGGATCGACCGCGTTCAGGACGTGGGTGATGCCCTCCGCCTGGATCACGTCGGCGACCGCCGATGCGTCGGACGCGTCCACCTGCGCGGCGATGAAGCGTCCGGACCCCGCGTCATACCGGTCGACCACGCGCTGCGCCTTGGCGCGAGCGTGATCGGCGAACACGATCCGCTCGTAGAAGTCCCGTCGCGCGGCGATCGGCGCGACCGCCGAGCCGACGCCGCCGGCGCCGATCACCAGGATCCTCACGGCGCGCGAGTCTAGCGGCCGGTGCCCGGGATGCCGGGAGCCTGCCCGGCGTCGCCCCTAGACGTCCAGCAGGCGAGACTTCTTGACCGAGGTCTGCGCCACCGTGCGGAAGACGTTCTGCAGCTGCGCCGGGGACGGTGTGCAGAAGTAGTTGTCTCCGTCCGTGTTCTCGGTCGCCGCACAGCCCCCCGGCAGGTCGTCGGTGGAGTTCGTCGCCGCCATCGCCAGGTTCGTCGTGGCGTACTTGCCGACGAAGAAGCCGGTCGAGTCGTTGACGCACTTGACGGTCGGATCGTGGAAGTACGCGATCGTGTAGATCGTGTCGCCGGCGTTCTTCGCCTGCGTCGCCTGCTGGTTCAGGTAGTTGCACGGGTTGTACCCGTACGGCTGGTTCGCCTGACCGTCGGTCTCGAAGATCACGACCTTCGGCACGCCCTGCCGACCCTGGTTCGCCAGCATCCATTGCGCCGCGTCCAACGGGTCACCCAGGTCGGTCTGACCGCGGTTCGACTGGTTGCCCGCCTGCCCGGTGACGTTGATCGTCGGCGTGTTGCCCTCGGTCAGGCAGTTGATCGCCTGCCAGAGCGGGCTCGTCGTGTCCAGGGTGCCGTTCGCGAGATGCCGGTACCCCTGGTTGCCGGTGTTGTTCGTGATCGGGTAGCCCATCCACGTGTTCGTGGGGTTCGCGGGAGAACCGCCACCCGCGGTCGGATAGTTCTGGGTCCCGTTCACGTTGCACTTGTTGTTCGTCTGACCGTACGGGAGCGACACGAACCCGACGAACTGCTGCGAGGGGTCGTACTCCGTCAGCACCTGCTGCGCGCCCTGCTTCAAGGCGGCCACGTCGGCCGAACTCATCGACGTCGTGCGGTCGAGCACGAGGACGACGTCGAGCGGCGCGGCGGGATTGCCGCACGTGCCCGTGCACGCGGCGCCCTGCACGACACCCGTGCTGCCTTGGTTGATACCCATGACCGGGGCGAAGTAGTACTGCACGATGTTCGAGGCGCGGACCACGATCGTGTTACACGTGTCGCCCGCGTTGGGGTCGCACACGTGCGACGCGCGGTTCGGCTTCAGCGTCCACGTGGCCGCGTTGCTCCACGCTCCCGCCGTCGCCGGGCCGCACGCGAATCCGAGATCCGACGAGTCCTGACCACCGTTGCCGTTCGGGTCCGACACGACACATTTGTAGGAGATCTGCAGGGAACCGGGAGCCGCGCCGGCGAGCTCGGGCGCGTTCGCCAGGGCGACGTTCGTCGCGAGCTGCGTCGCTGCGAGCGCCTCGGCCGGCGTCCTCACCGGCAGCAGGCCCGCGCCCGCGAGCGAGGACAGGTCCACCGCGTTCTGCAGCGTCTGCTTCTCGTGGCGCAGCCGGCCCAGGTCGATCGTGAAGGCGACGGCCGTCAGGAGCACGACCATCAGGAGCGCGGTCAGGACCGCGACGACGCCTTCCTCCGCGGAAGCCCTCTTCCGCAGCACGCGGGCGCGCATGATCAGTTCCCCTCGAAGCGAGACTCAGCGACGGCCGATTCGTGCAGTTGATTCCCCATGCCGACCATCCCCGGCAACGGGGTCATGAAGTTGTAGTTGTAGGAGACCGTGACCTTGATCAGGTCGCCCTCCTGCCAGTTGGCGGAGGACCCGCACGGGCCGAACGCGTTCGCGCCGTTGTTGCCGGCGCACTGCACCACCACGGTGACCGGACCGGTCAGGAAGTTCGTTCCGTTCTGGACGCGGGTGGTGATGTTGGCCACCGCGTTCCCGCTGGCATCGGTCGCCCCGACGCGCGCGCCCTCCCGCGCCGCGTTCTCGATCGCGTTCCACGCATGGAACCCGAACCCGAAGTCGATGATGCCGAAGACCAAGATGAACAGGAGCGGGGCGACGATCGCGAACTCGACGGCCGCGGCGCCTCGCTCTGGACGGACCCTGCGACGGATCCGGCGAACCACGCTGGAACCAGGAATCTTCATCATCGTCACCCTCACGAACTACAGCCCGCGCAGGAGTATAGGAGGAGCCTTGTTCGAAGGGCAATGAGCCTTGTGGCGGGAGGCGCTAGGCCTTTCGGTCCCCCGCCGCGGTTCCCGCGGATATCCCCCATCAGGGGGACACGACTATCCCTTGGCGGCTTCCTTGACCTTCTCGACGCTCTCGGCGTCGACCTCTTCCTCGTCCACCTTGCTGGCCTTCTTGAGGGCGTCGTCGACCTTCGGCTTCCAGGTGACATCGAAGACCGTGACGATGCCCGAGGAGCCCGGGGGCAAGACGTCCTCGATGTCCTTCTTGATCTCGTGCTCACGATGGTGCGAAAGCAGGCCGCCCGCCCCGGCGCCGAGGCCGCCGCCCACCACGGTGGCCGCGATCACGCCCGGGGGGAAGATCAGCCCGATGATGAGCCCGGCCGCGGCGCCGACCATCGAGCCGCCGGCCACCTCGTGGGCGTTCTCCTTGACCTCGATCTTCCCCTCGTCGTCGCGTCGTACCAGCACCGCGACGTCGGTGAAGATCACGCCGTGCTTGACCAGGTCCTTCAACGCGTCGAAATCGCCCTGCGCGCCGTCCGGATCGTCGTACGCGGCGATGTACAGCAGCTTCGGATCGTCCTTGCCCATGGCCCTTCCTTCCTGGACTCGTTCCGGCCGATCCCGCAGATATATCAGACGAGGTCACGGCGGCTGACCCTTGCAGACCTTCGTGACCCTTCCCCCCTCGGAACCTGGGGCGGCAAGATGATCAGAGGGCTTCCGGTGGGTGGACCCAGGGGGATTCGAACCCCCGACCTCATGGCTGCCAGCCATGCGCTCTACCAGCTGAGCTATGGGCCCGGGGTGGGCAGTCTACCCGCCGGAGACCGCCCGGGATCCGACCTCCCAGCGCAGCCGAGGCGCGTCGCTCCAGAGCCGCTCGAGGTCGTAGTAGCCGCGCTCCTCGGTGCCGAACACGTGCACGACGATGTCGATGTAGTCCAGCAGCCACCACCCAGCGCCGTCCTCGCCCTCGCGCCGCGCCGGCCGGCTGCCGGTCGTGTTCCGCAGCCGCTCCTCGATCGCCTCGATCACCGTGCGCACCTGCCGGCTCGTGCCGGCCGAGCAGATCACGAAGTAGTCGGTGATCACGATCAGGTCGTGAACATCGAGGATCACGATGTCCTCGGCCTGCTTATCCGCGGCGGCACGCGCGGCGGCGATCGCGACGTCGGCGCTGGCGGCGAGGTCGCCCCCGCTCCCCGTGCCCCGTTGCGTCGTCACCCTCGGAAGTCCCTCCCCACCAAGATCGTCACATCCGCGAGCCCCGATGGTACCTGCGTGACGGCGACCGTTCCGACCCCCAGCGCCTGCCGGGCGCGCTGGGCGTCGGCCTGGTGATCCGCGCCGATCGCCACGATCTGCGTCGTCGGGTGGTTGAACGTCGTCGCGTTCTGCGACAGCACCACGCGGAACCCGGCGGGGATGATGTCGGTCGCGACGGTCTCGCCGATGCCGGGTTCCCCGTTGCCGTTCTGGACCAGCGCGCGCACCGGGGTCGGCGTACCGAACAGGCCGCCGATCAGCTGGTCCATCGCCGGCTGCGCCGCGATCGTCGCCGAACCGCCGACATCCTCGGTGGGTGCCACCTGGATCTGAGCGCCCGCGGCCGCCGACAGCTGCGCGATCACGACCGCGGCGTCGTCGGTGTCGGCGAGGTCGCCTGGCTGGACCGGAGGAGGCACCGCCAGGAACCCCTGCAGGGTCGCCGCCCACCGCGCCGCGGCGTCGTCGGAGCGCTGGCGGAGCAGCGTCTGCACCTGGGCGCCGCTCAGGTGCGTCGGCCCGGGGCCGGAGGCCTGTCCCTCGGCGATGAAGATGTCGGGCAGGTCTACGGAGATACCGCCGGCGCGGTCGATCGTCGCCGAGAACGTGTCCAGCGTCATCACCGCGTAGTGCGCCGCCCACACGCCGGCGGCGTTCGAGACCGCGACCCGCATCGATGACGCCGGCAACGCCTGCACCTGCTGCGTCAGGGCATCCCCCTGCCCGGGCACGATCACCGTCATGCCGCCGGGTAGGACGACGCCCGCGGATGGCCGGCCGCCGCCGGTTCCGACGACGCCCAGCAGGGCGTTCGGGCTCCCCGTGACGGACACCGCCAGCAGGGTCGACGGCGCCCCAGGTGCGGTCGGGGTCGGGCTCGGGCTGCTCGGCGCCCCGGCGAGCTTGGCCCGCAGCTGGACCGCCGCGAACACGAGGCCGACGACGACCAGGCATACGGCGACGATCGCCTCGATCCGGCGGCGGCGCGTCGCGGCATCGGTCCGTTCGGCACGGGACGGCCGGACCGGCGGCCCCGCCGCACCGCCCGAGCTCACCGGTAGAGCCCCGCCTTCTCCACGTAGCTCTTCACGCCCTCGGGCACGAGGTAGCGGATCGGCCGTCCCTGGCCGACACGGGCGCGGATGTCCGTGGAGGAGATCGCCAGCGCCGGGATCGACATCACGGTGATACCGGGCTCGCGTGCCGACCGTGCCTGGATCTGCCCGATGTCGTAGCCCGGCCGCGTGGCGGCGATGAAGTGCGCCATCTCGAACAGCTCGGCCGGCTCCTTCCACTGGAAGATCTCGAGCACGGCGTCGGCGCCCGTGATGAAGAACAGCTCGGCGCTGGGACCGAGCTCCGCCTTCAGTCCTCGGAGCGTGTCGATCGTGTAGGTGGGACCGTCGCGGTCGACCTCCATCCGGGAAACGCGGAACCGGGGGTTCGAGGCGGTGGCGATCACCGTCATCAGGTAGCGGTCTTCGGGGGGCGAGACCACTTCGTGTGCCTTCATCCAGGGCTGCCCAGTGGGGACGAACACGACCTCGTCGAGCCCGAACTGCTGCAGGGCCTCCTCGGCCGTAACCAGGTGCCCGTAGTGGATGGGGTCGAAGGTTCCGCCCATCACCCCGAACCGCATCCCCATCGTCGCGATACTACCCGTGGGTCTGCGCCGGACCGCTCAGGTCCCGAGCCAGCGGCCGAGGCTCGGCAGGTGCTCGGCGTAGTGCAGCGCACCGGATTCCTCGAACCATCCTACCGCGAGGGGCGTCGGAGCCCCCAGCGATCCGAGGGACCCCCGAGCCATCACACGCGAGGCCTCCAGCTCGACCCGGACCGTGACCGCGTCGAGCGTCCGCGACAGCGCGAACCATTCGTCGTTCAGCACCTGGGTGCTGGTGCCCGGTTCGACGTAGGTCCCCTCGCGGATCCGTTCGAGCTGTCGAGACGCTTCGGCGAGCCATGCGCCCACGTGGAACATCACGTCCTTCGCCGACCACCCCTCGCCGGTGACCCCCGGCTCCTCGAGCCGCTCCGGAGGGATCCGATGCAGCATCGCCGAGAAGGCCACCCAGCCGGCGTCCTCCTCCGCGATCAGTCGTTCGATCTCCGCGTTCATCCGTCGTCCTCGTCCGGAACGTAAACGAACGCGCGCCCGGCGATCTCCACGTCGTCGCCCGCGCTCGCGCCGAGCGAGGCGAGCCGCCGGAACACCCCCTCGCGACGGAGCCGGCGCTGGAGCGCTTCGACCTGACGCGCGTCGTCCAGATCCGTCTGCTGCACCCAGCGTTCCACACCTTGCCCCCGGATCCGCCAAGGGCCGGTGTCGACGCGGGACACCGTGAAGCGAGGCCGCCCGGGCCGCAGGACCACGTGCGAGGTTCGCGCCGGGGCCTCCGCCGCGGCCGAGGCGGCGATCCGACCGAGGTGTTCGCGGAGGTCGGTCATGCCGAGCCCCGACACGGCCGAGACGGCAAGCGCCTCTGGACCCAGCCCGCCCGCACGGACCGCCGGATCGGGCACGAGATCCGCCTTGGTGCCCACGAGCAGCGCCGGCCGCTCGAGCAGCTCCGGATCGAACGAGCCAAGCTCCTCCCGGAGGACCGCCAGGTCGCCGGACGGATCGTCCGCGGAGAGGTCGACCACGAGGACGAGCGCACGGCAGCGGACCACGTGCCGCAGGAAGCGGTGGCCGAGGCCTTTCCCGCGGTGGGCGCCCTCGATCAGCCCCGGCACGTCGGCCACGACCACCCGCTGGTCGTCGACCGCCGCCACGCCCAGGTTCGGTGCGAGCGTCGTGAACGGGTAGTCGGCGATCTTCGGCCGGGCGGCCGTCAATCGCGACAGGAGGGTCGACTTCCCGGCGTTCGGCAATCCGATCAGGCCCACATCGGCGACGGTCCGAACCTCGAGGCGAAGACGTTTCGCCTCGCCCTCGCCGCCGGACTCCGCTCCGCGGGGTACGCGGTTGCGAGGCCCGGCAAGCGCCGCGGTGCCGCGTCCGCCGCGCCCCCCCTGTGCCACCACCGCGCGCGATCCCTCCCCGACGAGGTCCGCGAGCAGCCCGTCCTCATCGGACACCACCGTGCCGTCGGGGACGGGAAGGACCAGGTCCGCGCCGGCGGCGCCATCGCGCCGCGACGAGCGCCCGGGCGAACCGGCCGCCGCCCGTTGGTGCGGGTGCTCGGAGAGCCACGACAGATCGTGGACCCCGCCCGAGACCTCGACGACCACGTCACCGCCGTCACCGCCGTCGCCGCCGTCGGGCCCACCGCGCGGCTTGAACGGCTCCGAGTGCAGCGAAGCGGAACCGGCCCCCCCGCGACCGGCCTCCACATGCACGGTGCACTCATCCACGAACGCCACGGACACAGCCTAGGTGGTCGTCGGGAGCGGCCGCGGTCAAGATGGTGCCGTGGTTGCCTCGAGGGTGTGGATGGTCCACCTGCAACGCGGCTCCGTGCCCAACGAGGTGGAAGGGCTGTTGTTCGTCGATGAGACCGCCGTGCGCTTCGAACACGACACCGGAGGCACGACCACGGTGCCGTTCCGCGAGGTGCTGAGCGCGCGACGGATCCGAGGGTCACCGATCCTGATGCTGCGGTGGGAGCGCGACGGAGAGCGTCGCGAGACGGCGTTCTACTTCGCGGCGCCGCCGCCGCTCGGGCCGCTCGACAACCGGCCGGGAGCCCCGCACGGGACACCGCCGACCGCGACGTCGACGTTCCGGCGCACCACGAAGCGCAAGCAGCGCCGCGACAACACGAACTACCTGGCCACCTTCGCGGGGACCTTCAAGGAAGAGATCCAGGGATTGGTGGCCGAGATACGCACCGGGATCGAGGCCGCGAAGCCCTCGAACGGCGACTAGGCCGAGGCGGCCTGGGTCGGCTGGATCGAGGCGTAGCGGCGCCCCCGAGACGTGAGGAAGGTCACCACGCCGTCTCGCGTGGCGAACAGCGTGTCGTCGCCGCCCTTCCCGACCCCGTCGCCCGGGTGGATCCGGGTGCCGCGCTGGCGGACGATGATGCTTCCGGCCGTCACGGTCTGGCCGCCGAAAGCCTTCACGCCGAGCCGCTTCGAGTTCGAGTCGCGGCCGTTGCGGGACGAGCCGCCGCCCTTCTTGTGTGCCATGGCTCCTCCAGGCTACCAGTGAGCCCCGCCCACCCCGGCCCCGCTAGCCCAACGAGACGTCCTGGATCTCCAGGAGCGTGAGCTGCTGCCGGTGACCGGTGTGGCGCGCGTAGCCCGTCTTCGGGCGGTACTTCACGACCCGGATCTTGTCGCCCTTCTTCTCCCCGACCGGCTTGGCCACAACCGTGGCCTTGGATGCCGCGGGCCCGGCGTAGGTCTTCCCGGCATCGTCGACGACCAGCAGGGGCGTGAACGTCACGGTCTCGTCGGCGCCGATCAGCTTCTCGACCTCGATCACGTCGCCGGCGGACACCTTGTGCTGCTTGCCGCCGCTCTTGATCACCGCGTACATCGTGGGGGCGCGCCTTTCACTCGTCGTAGGTGAGGATGATCCCCCGACCTTCGCAGGTGGGGCAGGTCTCGGAGAACGACTCGACCAGGCCCGAGGATACCCGCTTGCGGGTGACCTGCATCAGGCCGAGCGGCCCGATCTCGAAGACCTGGGAGCGCGTCTTGTCGATCGCCAGGGACTCGCGCATCGTGTCCTCGACCTGCTTCTTGTTCCGCTCCAGGAGCATGTCGATGAAGTCGATCACGATGATGCCGCCGATATCGCGCAGCCGCAGCTGCCGCGCGACCTCGCGCGCGGCCTCGAGGTTCGTGTTCACCACGGTGGCCTCGAGGTTCGTCTTGCCGACGCTCTTGCCCGTGTTGACGTCGACGATCGTCATCGCCTCGGTGCGCTCGATGATCAGGTAGCCGCCCGACGGCAGCCAGACCTTCCGGTCGAGCGCCTTGTGGATCTGCTCGACGATCCGGTGCTCCTCGAACGCCGACAGCGGGCCCTCGTGCAAGGTCACCTTCTCGGCCAGGTCCGGCGCGACCTCACCCAGGTAGTCCGTGACGAGCCGGTGCACGCGCGGGGAATCCGTCACGAGCTCGCGGTACTCCTCATCCGTGAAGAGGTCGCGGACGACGCGGACCGTGAGCTCGGGCTCCTCGTACAGCACCGTCGGCGCCTTCCCCTTCGCCGCCTTCTTGGTGATGTCCTCCCAGATCGCGAGGAGCCTGCGGAGGTCGGCCTCCAGCGCCTCCTCCGAGACGCCCTCGGCGGCGGTACGGACGATCACCCCATGCTCCGGCGGCTTGACGCGCTTCAGCAGGGTCTTCAGGCGAGCTCGCGCCTCCTCGGGGAGCCGGCGGCTGATGCCTTGGAGGTTCTGGTTGGGTGCCAGCACGAGGTAGCGGCCGGCGAGGCTGAGGTTCGCGGTGAGGCGCGCGCCCTTGCCACCCATCGGATCCTTCGTGACCTGGACCATCACCGCCTGACCGGAGCGCAGCAGCTGTTCGATGCGCGGCGCGGGGCCCTCGATGTCCTCCGGCGAGTAGTTCACCTCGCCCGCGTAGAGCACACCGTTACGGCCGCGGCCGACGTCGACGAACGCGGCCTCCATGCCGGGCAGCACGTTCTGCACCCGACCGAGGTAGACGTTGCCCACCATCGAGGTGGCGCCCGCCCGGGTCACGTAGTGCTGGACGAGGATGTCCTCCTCCAGCACGGCGATCTGGTCGCGCTCTCCATGCTCGGTGATCACCATCAGCTTGTCGGTGATGCGCGGCGGCGCGACGAGCGGCTCGCGGCGGCGGCGTCCGTCGCGGCCCCGGGTCCGGGTTCCGCGGATCCGGCGGGTCGGCCCGCCGGCGGCCACCTGCTCCTCGATCGTGGTCGGCTTCGACCGCTTCTGCGATCCCTTCTGCTTCGCCGGGGCCTTCGCGGCGGCGGGCGCCGCGGGCTTCGTCGAGGTCGCGTCTCCCGAGGACGACCGGCGTCGACGGCGTGACGAGGTGCTCTTCGTGGCCTCGGAGTCGGGCTCCGCGTCGTCGCGCTGCTCGGCGACCGCCTCGGCGGCGGCGTCCGGGGAGTCCGGGTCGACCTCCACCGGCGCGGCCGCGGTCTTCTTGCCCCGGCCGCGTCCGCCGCGCCGGCGACGGCGCTTGGGCGCCGTCGGCGTGTCGGCATCGCCGGTCGCCGCTGCAGCGTCGCCGCCCGAAGCCTCGGACGCCTCGGGCGCCTCTGGCGCCCCCTGCGCCTCGGAGGCACCCTTCGAGGAGGCCGTCTTCACCGGGCGACGCCCGGCGTTGCCGCCGGCGTTGCCGCTCGATCGCCGGCGTGGCGCTGCGTTCTGGGTTCCCTTCCGCGGCGGCTCTGCATCCGCGGACACCCCTGCGGACCCCTCCACGGGAGCATCGGCGATCTCCACCGTCTCGCCGTCGGTGGCTGCTGCCGTCGCGCGGCTCGTTCCTCCGCGGCCACGGCCGCGGCCCCCGCGCCGGCGACGCCGGCGGGCGCTGGAGGTTGCGGCAGGTCGGTCGGCGGGTTCGTTCGTCGTGGCGTTCGGCTCGCCGCCAGCGCTCACGGGTGTGACGTCGTTCGACACCTGTGTGTCGTGATCCACGCGGATCTCCCTTCGTTCGTTGCGAGGGGAACCACGGAGGACCATGCGGCGGCGCCGGGGCATCGTCCCTGGCCACCGTCGATCGGCGAGACGCCCGGGGGTCGCGTACGCCGCGACGCCGAACCCTTACCGTGCATCAGATGCGGTCCTTCCGGGGCTGCGTCCTCGCGCGGCGTCCCCTGCGGGCCGCTCGGCGCGGGCGCGCCTCCCTCGACTTCCTGTTCGATCCCGCTCGGAGGTCGGCCGGAGCCGCCCGCCCGGCGGGCACGTCTGGCCTGAGGATAGCAGCAGTCGACTAGGCAGCTCCCACCCGCTCGGGTACCTGTCGGCCATCCGCCCCACAGCGGATGTCCCCCGGCAGGAACCCCCCTCGGCCGGATACCGCACCTGGGGGGTGGGGCGCACCCTTCGAACGATGAGCGCCCCCACCCTTCCCCTGGGCGTGCCGAGTCGCGTGCGCGTGCTCGTCGTGGACGACAACGACGGGTTCCGTGAGTCCCTCGCGTCGCTGGTCGACGGCGAGGACATGGAGATCATCGGGCAGGCCTGCAGCGGGCCCGAGGCGATCGAGATGGTCCGTTCGCTCGCGCCCGACGTCGTCCTGATGGACGTGCGCATGCCCGAGATGGATGGGATCGAGGCCACACGGCGTCTCAAGGCTCTCCGGCCCACCCTGGGGGTCGTGGCGCTGACGGGCTTCGAGGAGCAGCGAGCGGTGCGCGACATGCTGGTCGCCGGCGCGTCCGGCTACGTGCTGAAGGACTCCGATGGCGACGAGATCCTCAACGCGATCCGGAGAGCGGCTTCGGGCGGGGCCTTGCTGTCTTCCGAGGTCACCCCGACCGTGATCGAAGAGCTGATCGAGTCCCTCGAGCGGGAGCGACGCCGGACCCGCCAGCTGGAGATCGCGCAGGAGGCGCTCCTGGAGCGGGCGGCGCGCCGGCAGCAGCTGATCGGCCGCGTCGGCCACGAACTGCGGACGCCGGTCACGGTGATCCTCGGGCTGGCTCAGAGCTTGCAGCGCGGCGGCATGTCCCACGAGCAGTTCGAGGAGGTCCTCGACACCCTGGTCTCCCGCGCCGAGGGCCTGGCCCGCCTCGTGCGGCGGTTCGAAGCGGCCGTCGAGGCCGGCCTGACGGAGTGGGCGAACGTCACCGACCTCGCGCTCGAGGTCGCGGAACGCGAGCCCCGGGTCAGCGTGGACGCGCCGGCCTCCCCCGTGATGACCACGCTGAACCGCACCGCCGGTTCGCGCATCCTGGAGGAACTCGTCGAGAACGCGCTCGCGTTCTCCGCGGAGGAGACCGAGGTCACGATCAAGATCTCCGCCCCCGTGCCCGGCACCAGCCCTCAGGTCCGGGTGATCGACCGGGGGCCGGGCATCGAACCGCACCAGGTCTTGCGGATCTTCGAGCCGCTGGAGCAGGCCCAGGACCTCCACACCCGGACGCATCCGGGGGTCGGGCTCGGCCTGAGCCTCGCCCGACTCTCAGCGCGCGCGATGGATGGCGACGTCGTCCTGGAGAGCACCGGCCCCGAGGGCTCGACCTTCCTGTGGACCGTCGCACCCGGCGCCGAGGACGCCGCCGGCGAGCGCGTTTAGGTGAACCGCCGCATGTGGATGCTCTCGAGCATCCCGATCGCGGCGAAGCTGACCAAGATCGACGATCCTCCGTAGGACATGAACGGCAGCGGGATGCCGGTGATCGGCATGATCCCGATCACCATCCCGATGTTGACGAACATCTGGATCGCGAACATCGAGGCGATGCCCGCAGCCATCAAGGTCCCGAACGGATCCTTGGCCAATGCCGCGATCCGGATCGCGCGCCAGAGGATCAGCGCGTAGAGGAACAGCAGGAGCATGGCGCCCACGAAGCCGAACTGTTCACCCGCGGCCGTGAAGATGAAGTCCGTGTGCTGTCGGGGGACGTAGTCGAGGTTCGTCTGCGTCCCCTTCATGTACCCGCGGCCGAACAGACCGCCGGAGCCGACCGCGATCAGCGACTGATCGAGGTTGTACCGGACATCCTCGGGCACGTTCGCACGGTCGAGGAACGCGGTCAGGCGTTGTCGCTGGAAGTCCTTGATCACGCCCAGCTGGAACGCCAACGCGATCATGATCATCCCGGTGATCGTGAGGACCAGGAGATGCTTGAGCCGCGTCCCGGCGACGATCAGCATGCCGACGACGATCGCGGCGAGGACGATCGACGTGCCGATGTCCGGTTGGGTGAACACGAGCGCCAGCGGGATCAAGGCGGCGGCGAGCACCCGGACCAGGTCGGCCAACGTCGGTTCGGGGGTCCGGATCTCCGAGAGGATCGCCGCGAGCATGACGATCACGCAGAGCTTGGTGATCTCCGATGGGGTGATCTGAACACCCGCGATCGAGAACCAACGCTGGGCGATCCCGCTCGGGTCCGTCGCGCCGATGCCGGGGATCTTCACCAAGATGAGCGCGACGAGCGCGCCGGCGTAGATGAATCCCGCGTACACCTTGAAGTACCGGTAGTCGAACGCCGCGATCACGGCGACGATCAGCAGGCCGAGGCCCGCGGTCGCGCCCTGCTTCACGACGCGGATCAACCAGAAGGCCGCCTCGTTCGGCGTCGTCGCGCTGATCGAGTGCAGCACGACGAGCCCCGCGACCGTCAGGACGGCGATCAGCGCGAGGAGCACCCAGTCGACGTGGCGGATCGGTCGGCGTTCGTCGGACCAGATCCGGCCTGCCACCAGGTCCATCTAGCGATCCACCGTCCTTCGCTGCCTCATCGGTCCTGCGAGAGCCCGCTCGAGCACCCGCTGCCCCCCGTCGGGGCGAGGTGATAGATGTCCTGGATCACGTCGCGGTTGATCGGCGCCGCGACCTGCGCGCCGAACCCACCCTGCTCGACCATCGTCACGACGATGTACTCGGGTGCGTCGGGGTTCGGGCCCGCCATCGAGGCGAACCATGACGTGTCCTGGTACGGCGGCCGCTCGGCCGTCCCGGTCTTGCCGCCGACGGCGATCTGGGAGAACGGGAAGCCGCTGAACGCGCACGCGGCCGTGCCCGAGGACGTCACCCCGCGCATCGCCGAGCGGATGTACGACAGCTCGGCCGGCGAGTACGGGAGCCGCCGGTCGCAATGGGCCTCCGGCCGCTTCGCGATCGTGCCGTCGGGGGCCACGACCTCACCGACCACGTGCGGGCGGCACAGATGCCCGCCGTTCGCGATCGCGCCGTAGGCCTGGGCGAGCTGGAGGGGACTCGCCGTCACGTAGGTCGAGCCGATCATCGTCAGGATGTCACCGCCGGGGACCCAGCCGTCGGGGAACAGGTCGGGCCGGGTCTTCGCCCACGCCGCGTCGGGCACGAGCCCCGACGCCTCCGACGGCAGGTCGACCCCGGTGGGCGAGCCGAACCCGAACTGGCGCAGGTCCGCCTGCAGCAGCTCGCCGCCGGATCCCAGCTGGTCGTTCACGTAGTGGAAGTAGAACTGCGAGCCGAAGCCGTAGAAGACCGTGTCGCAGGACACGCGGATCGCGTCGTAGAGGCTCATGTAGCTGTTCGACGCGTCCCAGTTGTGGAAGATCGCGCCCGAGGTGTCGCCCGGATGCGTGTAGGTCGATGTGCACGGGTAGCTGCCGCCGAGCGAGGCGATCCCTTCCTTGAGCGCTACGAGCGCGGTGATGGGCTTGAACGTCGACCCGGGGATGTAGCCCAGCTGCATCGCACGGTTGAGCGCCGGCGCCATCGGGCTCTTGTAGAGGTACGCGGACTCGCTCGGCGTGAGGCCGCGCACGAGCCACCGGGGATCGTAGGAGGGCAGCGACGCCATCGCCCGCACCGCCCCGGTCTTCGCGTCGAGGACCACCACGGCGCCGGCGTTGGCCTGCAACGGCCGGCCGCTGGAGTCGGTCTGCCCGCGCGCCCGCAGGAGGCCCGCCGCGAGCTCGCGCTCGGCGGCGGCCTGGATCCGCGCGTCGATCGTCAGATGGAGGTCGTCCCCGGGCGTGGGTTCGATCGTGGCGAACTTCCGGATCGTCTCGCCATCGGAGTTGACGATGTACTTCTGCTCCCCCTGGGTGCCACGCAGGTACTTCTCGTAGACCTGCTCGACGCCCGCGCGCCCGATCACGTCGCTCTGCTGGTAGCCCTTCGACTTCAGCTGGTCGTACTCCTGGGCGTTGATCAGCCCCACGTAGCCCAGCACGTGGGCGGCGAGGCGCCCGTCCGGATAGCTGCGCACCGCCGTCTGGGCGACCTGGACGCCGGGGAACAGGTCCGGGTGCTCGGAGATGTAGAACACCGCGTCCTTGGGAACGAACTCCGCCACCGGGATCGGCTGGAACGGGTAGTACCGCTGGTCCTGAAGGCTCTTGACCAGCGTGCCGACGTCGATATGCAGCAGCCGGGCCAGTCGCGCGATCACGGCCTCGCCGTGGCTGCCGAGGGCCGAGCGGTCGATCGAGACCTCGAGGCTGCTCTGGTTCCCCACCAAGAGCCGGCCCTGGTCGTCGTAGATCTGGCCCCGCAGCGGCGGCAGGTACGTCAGCCGGACGCTGTTGTTCAGCGCGTCCTGCTGGAACTGGGTGGTGGCCAGAACCTGCAGGAACCACAGGCGGGTCGAGAGCGCGACGAACATCAGCGCCACGAGGAGCGCCAGCACCTTCAGCCGCGACGACGCCTTGTCCATCTAGAAGCGCACCACCCTCCGTGGTCGGGATCTCTCGGTGATGCGTCGCAGGAGGGGGTAGAGGATCGGTGTCAGCACCGCGTTGTACACGGCGGTCAGCAGCGCCACCTTCAGGCCGTAGGTCACGCTCATGTCGAGGTTGCCCAGGAGCAGGGACACGACCTCGTAGAACAGGATGCCCGCCGCCGTGCCCACCGCCACGACCACCGTGGGGAGCAGCGGCGACGGAGACGTGATGAACTGCCGCAGCATCCCCACCGCGTAGCCCAGCAGGGTGAGCGTGAGCGCGGTGATCCCCTTGGGCTGGTTCATCAGGAAATCTTGGGACAACCCGGAAGCGAACCCGACCGCGGCGCCCTCGTTCGGCCCCTCCAGCAGCGCGATCACGATCGTGACCAAGTAGAGCAGCTCGGGCCGCACGCCCAGCAGGCGGAGCTGGGAGAACACCGTCGACTGCAGGAGCAGTGCGGTGACGACGATCGCCACGATCGACAGGACACGGCGGACCACCTACCCCGCGCCTCCGGACTTCGTCTGCAGCACCAGCACGTACTGGAGCGCGGAGAAGTCGACGGCAGGACGCACCGTCACGGAGGTCTCCAGGGTGTTCGTGTTCTGCACCACGCTCGCGACCTGGCCGATCAGGATGTCGGGCGGGTAGCGACCGTGTTGTCCGTTGATCTCGTAGCTCACGGTGAAGACCTCGATCGGCTGGTCGCCGCTCAGGTCGACCTTCGCATCGGGCGAGATCAGGTCCATCCGCGGATCCTGCTCGCCCTGACCCGTGACCAGGCCCGTCTCGCCCGAGCCGCTGAGCCTCCCGGCGACCGCGAAGCGCTGATCGATCAGCAGTTGGACATCGGAGGACACCGGCGTCACGGACACGACGAGCCCGACGAGGCGCGGGGAGGTCGCGCTCCCGGTGATCACGGGCTGGCCGACCTGGATCCCGGCGTTCGAGCCCTGGTCGATCGTGATGGTCCAGTCGAAGTTCGACACGCCGTTGCCGATCACCACGGCCGGGACCGCCCCGGGGTCGAGCGTTTGCTGCAGGCCCAGGAGGTCCTGGAGCTGGGCGACCCGGACCTGGAGCTCCGCGTCGTGGATCAGCTGGGACTGCGCCTCGATCAGCTGCGACCGCAGGTCCTGGTTCTGGCGCTGGAGGGTCGGCAGGTGCGCGAGCCCCGACAGGAAGTCTCCGACCGGCCGGCTGACGGTGTCGGCGCCGCGCTGCAAGGGGGCCATGGCCGTCTGCGCGGCCCGTCCGAGCGTCTCGAGGGGGCCGCTCTGCCCCTGGCGGTAGTCCATCGTGATGATCACCAGGGAGACCGACACGAGCGCGATGACCAGGAGCCGCGTCGAGCGGAGGCGGGAGCGCGTGGCCACCGCGGGCCTACCGCCGGCTGCTCGGGCTCACCAGGACGCGCTGGAGCACCTCGAATTCCTCGAGGCACTTCCCGGAACCGAGCACCACCGCCTGCAGCGGCGTGTCGGAGATGCGGACCGGCATGCCGGTCTCATGGCGCAACCGCTTGTCGAGGCCGCGCAGGAGGGCGCCGCCACCGGTGAGCACGATGCCGCGGTCCATGATGTCGGCCGCGAGCTCGGGGGGCGTCCGATCCAGCGTCGTCTTGATCGCGTCGATGATGGCGTTCACCGGCTCCTCGATCGCGCGACGGATCTCTTCGGCGCTGATCGTGATCGTCTTCGGGAGACCCGAGACGAGGTCGCGGCCCTTGATCTCCGCGACGAGCTCATCAGGCATCGGGAACACCGAGGCGATCGCGAGCTTGATCGCCTCCGCCGTGCGCTCGCCCAGCAGCAGCGAGTACTCCTTCTTCACGTGCTGGATGATCGCCTCGTCCAGCTCGTCGCCGCCGATCCGGATGCTCGTGGACGTCACGATGCCGCCGAGCGAGATCACCGCGACCTCGGTGGTCCCCCCGCCGATGTCGACGATCATGTTGCCGGTGGGCTCGTGGATCGGCAGCAGCGCGCCGATCGCTGCCGCCATCGGCTCCTCGATGATGTACGCGCGGCGGCTGCCGGCCGCGATCGTCGCCTCCTCCACCGCGCGTTGCTCGACGCCGGTGATCCCCGACGGCACGCACACCACGACCCGCGGCTTCGCGAGCAGTCGGCGCTTGTGCACCCGCTGGATGAAGTAGCGCAGCATCTTCTCCGTCACGTCGAAGTCGGCGATCACGCCGTCCTTGAGCGGCCGGACCGCCTGGATGTGGCTGGGCGTGCGCCCGATCATCCGCTTGGCCTCGGCGCCCACGGCCAGGATGGCGCCCGTAAGGGTGTTGATCGCGACGACGGACGGCTCGTTCAGGACCACACCGCGCCCACGCACGTACACGAGCGTGTTCGCGGTCCCGAGGTCGACCGCCATGTCGCGACCAAGGAACCCGAGGACCCCCTCGGTCCCCTGGGAGCGGGGGCGGGGGGAAGACGAACGCTGAACCCTCTCGGCCATGGGTTTCGCGAGGTCATCCAACCAGAGTCCACTCCGGGCTGGCAACTTCCCCCCGATGAAACCACGGCCGCGTCACAACCCGTTCCGGGACCCTGGACCGGTAGGCTTGCCGGCCATGGCGACCGCGGTGCTGTTCCCCGGCCAGGGGTCGCAGTTCCTCGGGATGGCCGATCCATGGGCCGGCCATCCGGCCGGCGCGGAGGTCCTCGCCGAGGTCTCGGATTTCCTGGGACGCGACGTGGTCGCGGAGGCGCACGACGAGGCGGCCCTGGCGACCACCGCGTTCGTCCAGCCCGCGCTCCTGGCCTGTGACGTGGCGGCGTTCCGGGTGCTCCTGGCCGAGGGCCTGAGCGACATCGTCGGCGTCGCAGGCCATTCGCTCGGGGAGTTCGCGGCGGTCGTCGCTGCGGGCTCGATGCGGCTCGCCGACGCGATCGCGATCGTCGCCATCCGCGGCGAGGCGATGCAGCGCGCCGGCGAGGAGCGCGCGGGGGCCATGACGGCCCTCCTCGGCCTCGGCGCGCCGGAGGCCGCGGCGCTCTGTGAGGAGGTGCGCGGGAACGACATCCTGGTGGTCGCGAACGAGAACTCCCCGGCCCAGAGCGTCGCCAGCGGCTCGGTGGCGGCGGTGGGCCGACTGGAGGCGCTGGCCAGGGAACGGAAGATCCGCGCCGTGCGGCTGCCGGTCGCCGGCGCGTTCCACAGCGAGCTGATGCGCCCGGCCGCCGATCCGGTCCGGGGGGCCCTGGCGGCCGTCGCGCTGGACGATCCGGCGGTCCCCGTGGCCGAGAACGTCACCGGGGAGCTGGTCCGCGACGCGGCGCGGCTCCGTGAGCTGCTGGAGGTGCAGGTCGTCTCGCCGGTCCGCTGGCAGACGGGGATCCGGTCGCTCGCCGACGCCGGCGCCTCGACGTTCCTGGAGGCCGGATCGGGCGATGTGCTCACGAAGCTGATGAAGAGGATCGCGCCGGACGCGGCCGCCCTGGCGATCGGATCGCCCGTGGACGCCCGTTCGGCGCTTGAGGGTTCGGGGAGCGTCGGTCCGATATCCTCGCCCCCGTGACCAGGCACGCCACCATCACGGGCGTCGGCTCGTCGCTCCCCACCCGGCTCGTGCCCAACGCGTGGTTCGAGTCCCGGATGGACACCTCGGACGCGTGGATCCGCGAGCGGACCGGGATCGAGGCACGCCACTTCGTCGACGACGGCACCCTGACCTCCGATCTGGCGGTGGAGGCTTCACGGCGCGCACTGGCGACGGCCGGGGTCCCCGCCGAGCAGGTCGACCTGATCGTGTGCGCGAGCGTGACGGGAGACGTGCCCTTCCCCGCCACCGCGGTCTACGTCCAGGACAAGCTGGGACTCGCCTGTCCGGCGTTCGACGTGAACGCCGCGTGCGCGGGGTTCTCCTACGGCCTGGCCACCGCGACCGGGTTCGTCGCGGCCGGTATGGCCGAGACCGTGCTGCTGATCGGTGCGGAGACGTTCAGCAGGATCCTCGACTTCACCGACCGCCAGACGGCGATCCTGTTCGGCGACGGCGCCGGCGCGGCGATCGTGCAGGTCTCGGAGCGCCCCGGGATCGAGGGGACGGTGCTCGGCGCCGACGGGAGTGCGGCGGAGATCCTGCTCATGCCGGGCGGCGGCTCGCGGCATCCCGCGACGGCCGAGACGGTCGCCGCCGGGCTGCATCGGATCGCGATGCCGAACGGTCGTGAGGTGTTCAAGCGCGCCGTCACCGAGATGGCCGCCGCGTGCCGGCAGGTGCTCGAGAAGAACGGCCACGCGCCCGAGGACGTCGACCTCCTGATCCCCCATCAGGCGAACGCCCGGATCATGCGGGCCGTGGCGGAGCGGCTCGGCGTGCCGCCCGAGCGCGCCGTGATCGACGTCGCGGAGGTCGGGAACACCAGCGCCGCCTCGATCCCGATCGCGCTCGACCGGGCCTACCGGGCCGGGCGGATGCACGAGGGCGACCTGGTGCTGTTCACCTCCTTCGGCGCCGGCCTGACCTGGGGCGCGACCGTGATGCGCTGGACGCTTCCGTCCCCCGGGGAGCCGTCGTGACCTCCCGGGTGGCGGTGGTGACCGGCGGCTCGCGCGGGATCGGACGCGCCTGCGCCGTCGCGCTCGCCGAGGCCGGTTGGATCGTGGCGATCGGCTACCGGACGAACGAGCAGGATGCGAAGGAGACCCTCGAGGCTCTCGCCGGCGCCGGGACCCCAGGCATCGCGGTGATGCTGGACGTCACCGACGACACCAGCGTGCAGGAGGCGTTCCGGCGCGTCGCCGACGAGGCCGGCAACGTGACCGGGCTGGTGAACAACGCCGGCCTGTCGCGCGACGGGCTGTTGCTGAAGTACCCGATGGACGTCTACGAGGCAACGATGGCCACGAACCTGCGCGGGTCGTTCCTGTGCTCGCAGGCGGCGCTGCGCGGGATGCTCCGCGAGAAATGGGGCCGCATCGTCAACATGTCGAGCGCCGTGGCGCTGCACGGCAACGCCGGCCAGACGGTGTACGCGGCCACGAAGTCGGGCCTGGTGGGCTTGACGCGCTCGCTCGCCCGCGAGGTCGCGGCGAAGGGGATCACCGTGAACGCGCTCTGTCCGGGTCTGCTCGACACCGACATGACCTCGCACCTGACCGACGAGGCCCGCGCCTACTACATCGATCAGACGCCGCTGCAGCGCCCGGCGCGCCTGGAAGAGGTCTCCGCGGTCGTGCGGTTCCTGATGTCCGAGGAGGCTTCGTACGTCAACGGCGCGGTGATCCCGGTGGACGGCGGGCTCACGGCGTAGGACGCCGCGCCCCGATAGGCTTGGTGGGTCCGGGAGCCGGACCCCTGACCAGGAGGAACGAACGCAGATGACCGATCGAGCAGAGATCGAGACCCGGGTGAAGAAGGTGCTCGCGGAGCAGCTCGCCGTCGACGAGGCACAGGTCGTGCCGGACGCCCGGTTCCAGGAGGACCTCAACGCCGACTCGCTCGACCTCGTCGAGGCGGTGCTCGCCCTCGAGGAGGAGTGGAGCATCGAGATCCCGGAGGACGAGATGGAGCCCGTCAAGACGGTCGGCCAGGCGATCGATCTGGTCGCGTCGAAGCTCGGCGTCAGCTGAGGCGGAACGCCCGTGTCCGATCCCCGTCGCGTCGTCGTCACCGGCATCGGTCCGGTCACGCCGGTCGGCATCGGCGTGGGCGACTTCTGGGATGGGCTCACGTCCGGCCGCAACGGTGTGCGGACGATCTCGAACTTCGACGCCAGTGACCTTCCGGTGACGGTCTCGGGCGAGGTGCCCGGCTTCGATCCGAGGCGTTGGCTCGATGCCAAGGAGGTCCGCCGCACCGACCCCTTCGTGCACTACGCGCTCGCCGCCTCGTCCCTCGCCTGGGAGGACGCCGGCGACCCCGAGGTGGTCTCCGAGCGCGGCGGCTGCATCTTCGCCACCGGGATCGGCGGGATCCAGACCCTGCTGGCCGCGCACACGATCCTGTTGGAGAAGGGACCCGGCCGGGTCTCGCCGTTCATGGTGCCGATGCTGATGGCGAACGCGGCGGCCGGCCACGTCGCGATGCGCTACCGGCTGACCGGGCACAACATGGCGACCCTGTCGGCATGCGCGTCCTCGAACCACGCGATCGGCGAGGGGATGCGCCTGATCCGCGACGGGTATCTCGACCTGTGCGTGGTGGGAGGCTCCGAGGCCGCGACCGTCCGGCTGACCGTGTCCGCGTTCGCCCAGATGACCGCCCTGACGAAGAACCCCGACCCCGAGACCGCGTCCCGGCCGTTCGATGCCGAACGCAACGGGTTCGTGCTGTCCGAGGGGGCGGCCGCGTTGATCCTCGAGTCGGAGGAGCACGCCGCGGCGCGCGGCGCGCGGATGTACTGCGAGGTCGCGGGCTACGGCGCTTCCGACGATGCCCACCACATCACCGCGCCGGACCCGAAGGGCTCCGGTGCGACGCTCGCGATGCGGTGGGCGCTGCAGGAGGCCGGCGCCGAGCCGTCGGATGTCTCCTACATCAACGCGCACGGCACCTCGACGCCGCTGAACGACGCGGCCGAGACCGTGGCGATCAAAGCCGCGCTCGGCGACGACGTCGCGCACGGGATCGCCGTGTCGAGCACGAAGTCGATGACCGGCCACATGCTGGGTGCCGCCGGAGCCGTCGAGGGCTCGGTGTGCGCGCTGACGATCGCGAACGGCGTGGTGCCGCCCACGATCCACTACCGCACGCCCGACCCGGATTGCGACCTGGACGTGGTGCCGAACGAGGCCCGCACGATGCCGGTGTCGCTGGCGCTGTCGAACTCGTTCGGGTTCGGTGGCCAGAACGCGTGCATCGCGTTCCGTACGCTCCCGGCCGCCTAGGTCTCGAACGACCTCGTGAAGCTCGCGCCGTCGTAGTCGAGGGTTTGCGCGGCACCGCCGATCGGATCGAGGAACCGCACGCGGTCGGGCAGGCCCGCGTCGCCCACCGCGAACCGGTCGCCCTCGGACGCGATCAGCTCGCTCTCCTCGCCGTTGGCGATCTCCAGGAGGTACAGCCGCCCCTCGCGCGGATACACGCGCAGCGCCCGCGTCCAGGGTGAGTCGCTGCGGTACAGACCCGTGAGGCCGGCCCAGGCCGGAGGGTCCTCGGCGGCCGGCATCGCCTCCCCGCCCGCCGCCGTGTATCGAGCCGGCCCGTGCGCGAGCCCGACCACGCGGCCGTCCTCGCGCAGGACGCGCACGGGGTACCGGTCGAGCGCGGGATGCGCGCCGACCAGCTCGTCGGGATCGGTTCCGAGCGGCTGGAGCGGCACGGCCAGGGGCCCGGCGTGCACGACGGCGCCCGCCGCGGTCTCCTCGATCCGGAAGGTCCGGTCCGGGCCCGCGTACGTCCCCGCCGCGTCGGCGGCCGGGCGCAGCGGCTCGGGGGGCGGCGGCGGTTCGGTTCCCCGGAGTGCGGCCTCGACCGCCGCGAGCGCGAAGGCGGCGAGTGCGCCCTTCTCGCCGCCGCCGTTCTGACAGATCGCCACGGCGAGGCCGTCGTCGGGCCGGATCTCGAGGATCGCCGTGAACCCGACCGTCCCGCCCGTGTGCCAAAGCACGCGGCGGCCGTCACGCCGCGTGACGCCCCAGCCGTAGCCGTACGGCGAGTCGGGCTCGTCGCTCTCGACGTAGGCGGCCGTCCAGCGCGCGAACGCCTCCGGCGCGAGCAGTCCGCGCCCCTGCGCGAGGATCATCCGCGCGTACGCGCACAGGTCCGGCGCCGTGGAGATGATCGATCCGTCGGCGGTGTTCGAGGGCTGCCAGATCGCGGGCCCGAGCGGGCTCTCTCCGTGGGGTACGCGGTCGGCGACGACCGGCTCGTAGCCGACGGAGGCGTCCAGGCGGTCCTCATCCGTGATCGCGCCGGTGGACCGGGTCATGCCGAGCGGGCCGAGGATCCGCTCGAGGAGCAGTTCGTGGATCGGGGTGCCGGTCGCCCGCTCCAGGACGTGTCCGACGATCTGATAGCCGAGGTTCGAGTAGCGGTACCGCGAGCCGGGCGGGATCAGGGGCGGGGTGCGGCGCACGTGGAGCGCGTCCGCCTTCCCCCACGGGCTCGCGAGCGTGC
>DATHCP010000083.1:0-11155 GCA_035490535.1 Actinomycetota bacterium | reverse complement strand
GTGAACGAGCGGATCCCCAGCACCACCACGAACAGCATCACGATGATCAACACCCCCGCGTAGCCGAACGGGTGCGATAGGCCCGCGGCCAGTTCGGCCGGCGTGGCGCTGCTCATCGAGCCCCACATCGCCAGGCCGGTGACCACGATCGTGCCGGCCAGCAGGCCGAACGCGGTGCGGGTGGTGCGGAGCTTGCGGAACTCGGAACGGAGCACGTCGTTCATCGGATCCCCTTCCCATCGGTCAGATCGAGGAACAGGTCCTCGAGGTTGCCGCCGTCGCCGGTCAGCTCCGCGAGGCTCGCCTGGCGGAGCAGCCGGCCGTGGTCGATCACGATCACCTCGTCGGCCATCCGCGCGACCTCGTCGAGCTGATGGCTCGACACGAGCACGGCCTTCCCCTCGGCCGCCAGGTCGCGGAGCGTCGTCCGGAGCCAGCGGATCCCGTGCGGATCGAGGCCGTTCGCGGGCTCGTCAAGGACCAGCACGGATGGATCGCCGAGCAAGGCGGCCGCCAACCCGAGCCGCTGGCGCATCCCCAGCGAGTACGAGCCGGCCTTGCGCCGGGCCGCCGCGGTCATGCCGACGACCTCGAGCACCTGGTCGACGCGCTCGTCGCCGATCCCGCTCGCGGCGGCCAGCACCCGCAGGTGGTTCCGGCCGCTCCGGAGCGGATGGAAGCTCTGGACCTCCAGGACCGCGCCGGCGACCGTGATCGGCCGCTCGAGGCTCGCGTACGGCAGCCCGAGCACCGTCGCGGAGCCGTCGTCGGGCTCCACCAGCCCGAGCAACATCCGGAGCGTCGTGCTCTTGCCGGCGCCGTTGGGCCCAACGAACCCCGTGACCCGTCCGGGCACGACCTCGAAGCTGAGGCCGTCGACCGCCGTCACCGAGCCGAACCGCTTCGTCAGGCGCCGGGCCACGATCGCCGGCGAGCCGACCTCCGTGAGCGGTGCGGCGCCGTTCGTCGCTGCGTGCATCTCGTCCCCCTTCCGTCGTCGTTCTCCCTGGGGACGACGCTAGGGACGGGCGGTTCGGCTGCCGTCCTCCTGCGGGACCGTTCCGGGTCTCCTCCTTCAGGAGGAGCCGGGGCGGACCAGGCCGGACTCGTAGGCCAGGACGACGGCCTGGGCGCGATCGCGGAGCCCGAGCTTCTGCAGGACGTGGCCGACGTGGGTCTTCACGGTCGTCTCGGCCACGTAAAGCCTTCTCGCGATCTCGGCATTCGAGGCGCCCTCGGCCATCAGGACGAGGACCTCGCGCTCGCGATCCGTGAGCTGGTCGAGGCCTTCGGGGACGCGTGGGGGCTGGGGCCTGCTCGCGAACTCGGCGACGAGGCGGCGGGTGACGGACGGCGCGAGCAGCGCGTCGCCGGCGGCGACGATCCGCACGGCCGCGACGAGCTCCTCGGGCGGGCGGTCCTTCAGGAGGAAGCCGCTGGCGCCGGCCCGCAGGGCGTCGTAGACGTACTCGTCCAGGTCGAACGTGGTCAGGATCAGGACCTTCGCGTCGGGGTCGCGGGAGGTGATCCGGCGTGTGGCCTCGATCCCGTCGAGGGTCGGCATCCGGACGTCCATCACCACGACGTCGGGGTGCAGGCGCTCGAACGCGCGGACCGCGTCGGCGCCGTCGATCGCCTCGCCGACGACCTCGATGTCGTCCTCGGCGTCCAGGATCATCGTGAAGCCGCCGCGCATCAGCGCCTGGTCGTCGGCGATCACGACCCGGATCGTCACGCGTCCTCCGTCACCGGGATCTCGGCGCGGACCAGGAACCCGCCGCCGGGTCGTTCCGACGT
This sequence comes from Actinomycetota bacterium, assembly GCA_035490535.1. Classification (GTDB taxonomy): domain Bacteria; phylum Actinomycetota; class UBA4738; order UBA4738; family HRBIN12; genus AC-51. Next base: position 9,358 of record DATHCP010000083.1, on the reverse strand, counting down.
CTGGAGGCTGCCGCCGAACAGGCCCACGCGCTCCCGCATGCCGATCAGCCCGTGGCCGACGCCGGGCTCGGCGGACGGACCGCGGCCGTCGTCGGCGACCTCGATCGTGAGGCGGTCGGGCGCGTAGTCGAGGGCCACGCGGGCGCTGGCCGGCCCCGCGTGCTTGAGCGCGTTCGTCAGCGACTCCTGGATCACGCGGTACGCGGTGAGGTCGGCCCCGGTGGGGAGGTCGGAAACCGTGCCGGTGCGGACCAGCTCGACCGGGAGGCCGGCCGAGCGGACCGTGTCCAGGAGCTGGTCGAGCTCGGCGAGGCCGGGGACCGGCGCGGTCGACGCCGCCCGGGCGTCGTCCGTCAGCACGCCGATCAGCCGTCGCATCTCGGCCAGGCCCGCGCGGCCGGTCTCCTCGACCCGCTCGATCGCCTCGTGGGCGGCCGCGGGATCGCGATCCACGACGGTCCGCGCCGCGCCCGCCTGCACGATCATCACGCTCATCGCGTGGGCGACCACGTCGTGGAGCTCGCGCGCGATCCGCGTGCGCTCGAGGGCGACGGCCTCGCGGGCGGCCGACTCGCGTTCGACCACGAGCCGGCGCCGCCGGTTGAACACGATCCGTCCGAGCAGGACCGGGATCCCGACCGAGAACGTCAGCCCGACGACGACCTCGACCCAGTTGCGATGCGTCTGTCCCGCGAGCTGCGACGCGAGATCCGCCACCAGGGCGAGCGGGAGTCCGAGGGTCGCGACCCGCCGCCACGGCTCGTGCGCCGCCACCGTGTACCCCGCGAGCGCCAGCGCGACGTCGGCCGCGCCGCCGTTGCCCGTGAGGGCGAAGACGAACACGGCGGCGCCGACCGCGGCGAGGACGGGGATCGGCGCCCGGCGCCGCAGCGCCAGCGGGGCGCTCGCCGCCAGGGTGAGCGCCCAGGCGGCCGGGCCGTGGACGCCCTCCTGCGAGGCGACCGTCCCGGCAACGATCGCGGCGATGAGCACCGCCAGCAGCGAGTCCCACACGAGGGGGTCGACGCGCCGCAGCCGGTCCCACCAGGTCGAGGTCATGAGAGGGACGCTAGCCAACGTGCAGGCGGGGCGCCCTCCTCCTCCGGGATGAGCTTCCCTTGAGGTCGCCGTGGAGCCCGTCCTGATGCACGATGTGGTGTCGGCATGCCCCCCCGGAAGGAGGTGCCGGCCCTGGATCCCGAGACCTCCGTCGACGTCCCGCTCTCGATCGAGCCGGTCACGGGCTGGCGGGTCTGGCGACTCTCCCGCGACCGCGTCCGTCTGCTCCGGCTTACCTCGGTCACCGCGGCAGAACGGTGGCCGGTGCTGAGCCCGATGACGGCCCGCTGCCGGCACCTGTGGTTGCGCCACCAGGCTCCCGTCGAGCAGTGTTCGTGCGGGATCTACGCGACCTCCGGCCCCGAGGTGCTCCGGAGCCTCAGCGCGCACTCGGATCGCGTCTGCGTGGCGGGCACGATCGCGATGTGGGGCACGATCGTCGAGCACGAGCGCGGCGCGCGGTCGGGGTACGCCTACCCGAGCCGGCTGGCGCTCGTCTGCGGACCGTGCTTCAGCGCGCGCAAGGGTCTGGTGCCGGCGACCACGATCGATCCGATCAGCTTCCGGAGCGCGTGCGATCGGCACGGGCCGGCGTCGAGCCGCAGCGTGCCGGCCGGCCAGATCGAGGAGGAGCTCCTGCGCAACTACGGCGTCGAGCGGCTCCCCGACGTGCCCACCTCGCGGCCGTCGATGCGCGAGACGGTGGCCGACGTGGCCAGGCCCCGGACGCGGATCGGCAGCGTGGTGTTGCGCCTGCTCTGGTGCTTGCTGGTGGTCCTCGGGATCGCGTTGCATCGGCCGACCGTGGCACCGGCGGCCGTGGATCCGACGCCGGGCCTCGCTCCGCAGGTGACGAACCCCTCCATCAGCGCGACGGCCGACCATCCGCGGATGCGCCTGCATCCGGGGCCGCACCCGGTCCATCTCGCGGTGCGGGCGCGGCAGGACTGAAGCCGCGTAGGTGAGCGCCGTCACGGTTCGTTCGCCTTCCATCCTCGAAGATCGAGGGGTGGACCGCGGCGGCGCAGATGACTAGGATCATGGTCATGTCCGAGACGCTGCCGCTCGCCGAGATCAAGGCGCACCTGTCCGAGATCGTCGATCGCGTGGAGGAGCAGCACGAGCGCGTGACCCTGACGCGGAACGGCCGGCCGGCCGCCGTGTTGATCAGCCCGGAGGATCTCGAGGCCCTCGAGGACACCGTCGACCTCCTGGCCGACCCGGGTGCCCGCAAGGAGATCGAGCGCGCCCGCGCCGACATCGCCCGCGGCAAGGGGATCGGCGCCGATGAGCTCCGCGCGAAGTACCTGAAGCGGACGTGACCCGCCGCCGCTGGGGGCTGGTCGTCGCCCCCGCGGCCGAACGGACCCTCGCACGCCTCCCCGAGAAGGCCGCCGCTGCGATCGTGGAGTTCCTCGTGGGTCCCTTGCTCGACGTCCAGGCCCGCGCCGGCCACCCGCTCCGCGGGGAGCTGGCGGGCCTCCTGGCCGCCCGTCGCGGTCCGTACCGCGTGGTCTACGAGCTCGATCGCACACGAGGGCGCGTCCTCGTCCTGCGGATCGATCACCGCGCCGACGTGTACCGGCGACACTGAGAACCTGGGGTCCGCTCGTGCCGCCGTGACCGGCATCACGGCGCCTCCAAGCATCCTCGGAACACGATCGCGACGTGCCATCGTTTGACGCCGGTTCCGTGGTGCCTATATCGTTTTCGATATGAACGGTCCGTGGACCGTTCTGTTCTACGCGGATCCGCGCGGGCGAGAGCCCGTGAGGGAATGGCTCGAGGAACTGGCGCGACGAGCGCCGAAGGAGTACGGGACGGTGCGCCATCACCTGGATCTGCTGGAGGAGTTCGGGGTCCTGCTCGGGGCCCCGTTCACCCGGCAGTTCGACGGCCGGATCCGCGAGCTCCGTCCGGGGCCGTGGCGGATCACGTACTTCGTCGATCCGAAGCGACGGTTCGTCTTGCTCACGTCGTTCCGGAAGACCGGCCGAACCACCGACCGGCGCGAGATCGCACGGGCGAGGCGAGCGCTGGCGGACTGGCTGCGGAGGATGCCCGCGTGACGACCTGGGCGCGACACAAGGAGGAGCAGCGACTCCATGGTGAGGCCGCCCGCGCGTACGACCTCGAACGGCAGCGGATGGGCGTTGGCTACCTGATCCTTCAGGCGCGTTCGGAAGCTGGGCTCTCGCAAGGGGCGCTCGCCGAGCGGATCGGAACCTCACAACCCACGATCGCCCGATGGGAGTCCGGTGCGCAGCTCCCGAGCGTCCGAAGCTTGCTTCGCGTGGCCGACGCGACGGGCTTCGAGCTGATCGTCGGCCTGCGTGACGATCGGCGACGCCAGCGCGTGGTGGAACTCGGCTCCGACGCCGGCTGACGGCTGCTCCAGCGCGGCCGCACCCCGTCCGCCAACATCATCGCGAGGTCGACGCCGGCGTGAACGCGGCGCCGTCCGTGAGCGGCTTCCAGTCCCCGTCCGCGGCGAAGGACCGAGCGTCGCCGCCTCCCCAGATGATCCACTCGCCGTCCGTCCACACCGCCGTCGGCCACACCCGAGCGCGGAGCGGTGAGGCGGGGAGCGGCGACCAGGTGTTCGTCGCGGGATCGAAGGCTTCTCCGTGCGAGGGGATCGAACGGTCGAGACCGATGCCGCCCCACATCAGCACCTCGTGACCGTCCCAGGCGTAGGCGGCGTCGACACGCGGCTGCTCCGGAGCCGACAGCCAGCGCCAGCGATCGGTGGTGGGGTTGTAGGCCACGCCGCGAGCGAGCTGCCGCGTCCGGAGGTTCGGATCCCTCCCCGACTCGAGGTTCCGTCCGCCGATGCCGTCGAAGATCAGGAGCTCGGTGCCGTCCCAGAGGGCCGTGCCCTCCATCCGTGCGATCGGCATCGGCGCCAACGTCCGCCAGCTGCGTGTCGCGGGCCGGTACGCGGCCACGTCGTCGTAGACGTATCCGCCCTCGTACCCGCCGCCCGCGATGATCAGCTCACTGCCGGTCCAGACACCCATCGGCGCTGCGCCACCCTGCAGCGGCGATCTCGGGAGACGCCGTTGGACCCCGGTCGCAGGCGTCAACGACGAGCCTTCGGGGCTCGAGATGTCGCAGCAGTCGAGGTACCCCCAGCCGAGCATCTGACGGCCCGTCCACACGGTTACCTCCGGTGTCAGGTCATCCATGGGTGGTGGCGCGGTCAACCTGCGCCACGAGTTCGTCGTCGGATCGTACGCGGCGTTGGTGGCGCCCCACAGGACCAGCTCGTCGCCGGTCCACACCGCAGCATCGGCTCCTCCTCCCCACCTGCACTCGTGGGGAGTGATCGCGGGGCCGGGGGGAAGGGTCCGCCACGAATCCGTGGACGGCGTGTAGGCGGCCACCCGTTCGATGCAGTGGGTGACGTTGGTCGCCTTGTCCCACGTGGGCCATGCGTGCACGAGGAACACCTCCTGCCCGCTCCAGGCGACGCTCCCGTCCGTGTACGGGGGATGCGCGATCCGCCGCCAGCTCGCCGGCGTCACCGATGGGGTCGGGGCCGAGGAGGTCGCGGTCACCGGCGGCGGCGAGGTCGAGCTCGTCGGGCCGGCGGCGGAGGGGCCGGTCTGCCGGCAACCCGACAGGATCGAGGCGAGCAGGACCAGCGCGACCGCGGCGCTCAGGCTGCCACGACCCCGGAACCCGTACCGCCGCCGACGGGACATCTCGCCCCGCCTCCTTCACGCACCTTCCCATCCAAGCGTGGCACCGCCGCTGCGGAGCCCCACGTGTCATCCGTCCCACGGGAACCGGGCCGAACGGAGAGGTCCAGGCGCGGGGGCTGGTCCTACGGTGAGGACAGAGGAGATCTGGGGCCGGCCGGCCCGGCCGGCGGGTCGGAAGGGGGCATCCCGATGGGTGCGCGCAGCGATCTGATGGAGACGATCGAGCGGGCGAAGGACACGATGACGGCACGTCGCGTGTTCGGTGAGCCGCTCGAGAAGGACGGGGTCACGATCATCCCGGCCGCGCGGGTGCAGGGAGGCGCGGGCGGCGGCGGCGGCGAGGGGCCCGAAGGCGAGGGCGGCTCCGGCATGGGCAGCGCGTTCGGCATGAACGCGCGGCCGGTGGGGGCGTTCGTGATCAAGGGCGAGGACGTGCAGTGGCGTCCGGCCGTCGACGTGAACAAGGTGATCCTGGGTGGCCAGCTCGTGGCCGTTGCCGCACTCCTGCTGGCGGGCGCCGTGGTGCGTGCGCGGAAGGCGGTCCTCCTGCACGACGCGTAGGTCCGTCGCCGCGGCCGACGCGTCGCGGATGCTAGCGTCCGCCCATGTCGGAAGCGGTGCGGGAGTCGATCGGCCTGGATGAGCTCGCCTCACGCGCGAACGTCGCGCCCGAGCGGGTCCGCGAACTGGCTCGGCTCGGCCTCCTCGAGGCGAACGGGGATCACTACGAGGCCTCGGATGTCGGCCGGATCGCGGTCGTGGAGGCGCTCGTCGGCGCGGGGGTGCCGCTCGAGGATCTCGCGGAGACCGCGGCCGCCGGCGTCGTGTCGCTCGCGTGGTTCGACGGCGTCCTGCCGCCGTCGCCGCCGCTGCGTGACCGGACGTATCGCGAGGTGCTCGAGGAGCTCGATCTGCCGGCCGAGCTCGTCTCGACGCTCTTCGAGATCTGGGGGGTGACGCAGCGCCCGCTCGACGAGCGGATCCGGGAGGACGACGACCGGCTGTTCCGGGTGCTGGCGCCCGCCTACGAGGTGCTCGGCCGCGACGACGAGCGGTTCCTCGAGGCGACGAGGTACTTCGGCGACAACGCCCGCCGGACCGCCGAAGCCCAGATCGCGTTCTACCAGCGCGGGATCCTGGAGCCGCTCCTGGCCTCGGGCCTGTCCCTGAAGGAGGTCGTCGAACGGATCAACCCGATCACGAACGACGTGATGCGCCCGGGCGTGAACGAGCTCCTCCTGTGGCTGAACCGGCGGCACGTCGACGCGTTGAACACGCAGATGCTGGTGCAGCTGGTGGAATCGGCGCTGCTGGACGCCGGCGTCCAGATCGCCCGCGAGCAGCGCCATCCGGCGATCGCGTTCTTCGATCTGTCGGGATACACGCGGTTGACCGACGAGGGCGGCGACGAGCAGGCCGTCTCGCTCACCGCGACGTGCTCCGACCTGATCCGGTCCGCCGCCTCCCGGTTCAACGGCGTCGTCGTCAAGCTGCTGGGGGACGGGGTGATGCTCCAGTTCCCCGATCCGGCGGACGCGGTCCGATGCGCGCTCTTCCTGCTGCCCCAGGTGGTGGCGCGCGGACTCCCGCCGGCGCACATCGGGATCCACGCGGGGCCGGTCGTGTTCCGGGACGGCGACTACTTCGGTCGCACCGTGAACCTGGCCTCTCGGATCACGGACTACGCACGTCCGGGCGAGGTGCTCGTGTCCGCGTCCGTGGTCGAGTCGGTCGGCGAGACGGAGGTCGCGGCGTTCCAACCGATCGGACCCGTGGCGCTGAAGGGCATCGCCGAACCGACCGTCCTGTATGCGGCGACGGACCCCACCATGGCGGGGTAGGCGCCCGCCGCCGAGTTGCGGACGATGGCTGACTGAACCGAGGATGTGGCCCGTGGAGCTGCCGGACCCTTCCTACGTGAAGACCGCGGACGGCGCCTACATCGCGTACGCGGTCGTCGGTGACGGACCGGTCGATATCGCGTGGCAGTTCGACTTCTTCGGCAACATCGATATGGAGTGGGACGAGCCCTTCGGCAACGCCTGGTACCCCGGGCTCGCGTCGTTCGCCCGGGTGATCCTGCATGACCGGCGTGCGACCGGACTCTCGAGCCGGAACGTCCCCGTTCCGAACCTCGAGACGCGTGTCGCGGATCTTCGAGCGGTGCTCGACGCCGCGGGGTCGGAGCGAACGGTGATCGGCAGCTGGTACGAGGGCCTGGCCCCCGGCATCCTCCTGGCGGCGACGGAGCCCGACCGGGTGCGTGGGCTGGTCTGGTGGAACCCGAGCCCCCGAACGGTCTGGGGCCCCGACTACCCCTGGGGGTCCGGACCGGAGGAGGTCGCGAGGGAGCTGGCAGCGCTCGAGCACTGGGGAACGCGCGGGTACGCCGAGTTCTGGGCCGAGCAGTTCGCGACGGAGAACGGCGTTCGGCCGTCGGACGCCGAGGTTCGGTGGATCGCGAAGGAGAGTCGGAACTGCTGCACCCCGGACGTGGCGATCGAGCTGAACGAGGTCTGGTGGCAAACGGATGTGCGCGGTGTCCTGTCTTCCGTGCAGGTTCCGACCTTGCTCCTGGTCGACGGGAACTCGACGACGAACCGGGAGATCGCTGACCATGTCGCGTCCTTGATGCCGCGTGCCGATATCCGGGTCCTCCCCTGGGAGGGGTGGCCGAGCGAGCGCGCGGCCCTGGAGCGGAACTGCGCCCCGTGGCACGAGGCGATCAGGGAGTTCGTCGGCGTGAAGTCGCCGCGGCGCGCGCTCGACACGGTGCTGTCGACCGTGCTCTTCACCGACATCGTCGGCTCGACCGAGACGCAGGCGAAGCTCGGGGATCGCGGATGGAAGGATCTCGTCGAGCGCCACCACGCCGTCGTGCGCTCCGGCCTCGACCGGTGGCGCGGGGTAGAGAACGACACGGCCGGGGACGGGTTCTACGCGACGTTCGACGGGCCGGCCCGGGCGATCCACTGCGCCGTCGAGGTCGCCGAGAACGTGAGGGAGCTCGGGATCGAGATCCGAGCCGGTGTGCACACCGGCGAGTGCGAGCTGATCGACGGGAAGGCGGGCGGCATCGCGGTGACGACCGGTGCGCGGATCTCGGCGCTCGCGGGTTCGTCGGAGATCCTGATCTCGCAAACGGTGAAGGACCTCGTGGCCGGGAGTGGGTTGAGCTTCGAAGACGCCGGCGAACACGATCTGAAAGGCGTTCCCGACCGTTGGCGTCTGTACCGGGTGGTGAGCTGAAGGGCCGTCTCGCTCACCACACCGTGCTACGCGGCTAGCAGCAGCGCAGCGCTGCCGGCCGGATCGGCGACCCGCTGAACGTTCCCACGGCCCAAACGGTCGAGCCGCCGAACGCGGTGACGGCCGCGAGCGTGTTCGACATCGGCGCGACCGTGTCGAGGTTCCTGCTCGGCTGCCGGACCCACTTGGTCCCGGTCCACCGCAGGATCATCGTCTGGCTGTCGGTTCCGTCGACGAACGTGTTCCCGACCGCCCATGCCCCGGAGCTCGTCGCGGCGACGCCGTCCAGCTCGTCGCTGTTCGGGGCCGTCGAAGGACTCGGGCTCGGCTGGAGCCTCCACCGCTTCCCGTTCCAATGCATCACCAGGCTCCGGTAGTGGCTGCCGTCGCTGTCGGCGCCGACCGCCCACGCGTCCTTCGCCGAGACCGCGGCGACCCCGAACAACTGGTTCTCCCCCGAGCCGGGGTTGGGGCTCGGCTGTCGGTGCCACGTCTTGCCATTCCAGTGCAGGATCAAGGTCTGGTTGTCCAACTCGCCGACCGCCCACGCGTTCGTGGCCGAGATCGCGTTGACGGCGGTGAGCTCCGCGCCGAACGATGTCAGGGAGCGGACCGGAGGAGGCAGCGACTTCCACGTCGTCCCGTTCCAACGCAGGATCAGGACCTGGTTGCCGGTCGTGCCCTGTCGCTCGCCGACCGCCCAGGCGTCGTTCGGCGACGTGCCGTCGACGGCGAAGAGGATGTTCAGTCCGGTGCCGACGTTCGGGCTCGGCTGGATGCGCCACCGCTTCCCGTTCCAGCGCTCGATCAGGGTCCGGTTGGGATCGGTCCCGTTCACGGAGCTGCCGACCGTCCACGCGAGGCTCGACGACACGGCCGAGACGCCGTTCAGGTAGTCGCTCCCCGCGCGGTTGGGGCTCTCCTGGTGCTTCCAGCCGTTCGGCGTCAGGCGGTAGATCAACGTCTGCTCCGGGCCGCCGCTGTCGAAGTTGCCGACGATCCACAGGTCGCACGCGGTGGTGCCGTCGACCCCGAAGATCAGGTCGTCACCGGTCCCGACCTGCGGTGGCTGTGTTCCCTTGGCGGAACACACCGCCGCCGGCGCCGTCGACGGGCTCGCGAGGACGATCGTGGCGGCGATCAAGACGGGCGCGAGGGCCAGGCTCGCGATGCGGAGCCGATGCATGGTCCCGACTCTCATCCCGGGGTGGGTTGCCGTCAAACGCAGATGGGACGTCCTTGCGGCGCAGGGACGTCCGGCCGTATCGAGTCTCGCCGCCCGGCCGTACGCTCGAGGTGGGTTCGAAGGATCGAGGGGAAGTGGCTCCGATGCGTCGCTCACT
>DATHCP010000082.1:0-46035 GCA_035490535.1 Actinomycetota bacterium | reverse complement strand
TCCTCGACGAGGCCACCTCCGCGGTCGATCCCGCGACCGAGCGGCAGATCAGCGAGGCGCTGCGGCGACTGTCGGCCGGCCGAACCGTGATCACGATCGCCCACCGGCTCTCCACGGCCGAAGCCGCAGACACCGTCTTCGTGTTCGACGCCGGCCGCCTCGTCCAGCGCGGGACCCACGAAGAGCTGGTCGAGGCCGCCGGTCGATACCGGGACCTGTACACCAGCTGGCTGGGGAACGTTCGAGCCGGCGAGGTCCTGGCGGGCGAGTAGCGGTAGCCTCGCTCGCCATGTCCGATCAGCTCCGCGCGCTCGCCGGCTCCTCGCTGTTCCCCACCGACGGGGAGCTGCGGATCGCCGGCCTCGACGCGCCGGTCACGATCCGGCGCGACGCCTGGGGCGTCCCCACGATCGAGGCCGCGAGCCTGGAAGACCTCTGGTTCGCGAACGGTGTCGTCGTAGCCGGCGAGCGGCTGTTCCAGCTCGACCTGACGCTGCGCGCGGCCACCGGGCGACTGGCCGAGGTGTTCGGCGAGCGCTCCTTCGACGACGATCGGTTCGCGCGAACGATCGGCCTGGCCCGAGCCGGGGCGATGCATGCGCGGCACGACTGGACCGACGCGGACCACGCGATGCACGGACGGTTCCGCGCCGGCGTGCGCGCGTGGATCGAGGCCGCGTCGGCGGCGCCGATCGAGTACACGCTGCTCGACCTCGCTCCGGAGATCCCCGACGATCCGGCCCCGTTCGCGGCGGCCTTCGCGCTGCTCGCCTGGAGCCTGTCGAACAACTGGGAGTCCGAAGTGCTCCGCGCCGAGCTCGACCGCCGGCTCGGGGCGGACACGACCGAGCGGCTGCTGCCGGTCTCGCCGGCCGCGCACGGGCAAGGCTCGAACGACTGGGCCGTCGCGGGGAGCCGGACCGCCTCGGGGGCGCCGCTGCTGGCGAACGACCCGCATCTGCTGGTGAGCCAACCCGGCGTGTGGCTCGAGCTCAACCTCCGCGCGCCGGGCTACGAGGCGCGGGGGGTCGCGCTCCCCTTCACCCCCGGCATCATCCTCGGGGCGACGCCGCACCACGCGTGGGGCGCGACGAACGTGAGCGGCGACGTGCAGGACCTCTACGAGGAGCGTCTGGACGTCGGTGGCACCGCGGCGCTGCATGGCGACGCGTGGGAGCCGCTCGCCGTGCACCAGGAAGCGATCGTGGTGCGCGGCGAGCCGGCACCACGCGTGGTCGAGGTCCGCGAGAGCCGGCACGGGCCGATCCTGACCCACGGGGTCGCGGGGCTCCTGCACACCCGGTACCGTGAGCTCGACGCGGCCTACGCGCTGCGATGGACCGGCCACGACGCGACGCTCCGGCCCTCGCTCGTCCTGGAGGTGGCGCGGGCGACCGACCTGGCGTCGTTCCGGCAGGCGGTGCTGCAGGTCGTCTGCCCCGGTCAGAACTTCGTCTACGCCGATGTCGAGGGCACGATCGGCTACCAGGCGACCGGGCGGCACCCGATCCGGGCCGGAGGCGACGGCACCCGGCCGGTCCCCGGCTGGACCGACGAGCACGAATGGACCGGGTGGATCCCTCCCGAGGCCCTGCCGGCCGAGACCGACCCCGCCCGCGGGTTCGCGGCCACGGCGAACAACGACGTGCAGCCCGCCGGCTATCCGTACCTGCTGTCGAAGGACTTCCATCGCCCCGACCGGGTGCGGCGGATCGAGGAACTGCTGGCCGCGCGTGAGGACCACGACGTCGCGTCGATGCAGCGGATCCAGGCGGACACCATCTCGCTGGCGGCCCGCACCCTGATGCCGCTGCTCCTGGCGCGGACGCCGCGCGGCGAACCCGCGCGCGACGAGGCGCTGGACGCGCTCGCCGCCTGGGACGGCGACCTCCGGGCGTCCTCGTCCGAGGCGGCGGTGCTGGGCGCGTGGTCGGCCGCGATCGCGCGGCGGCTGCTGGCGGCCCGCCTCGGAGAGGAGCTCTTCGCCGCGTATGCCGAGCGGCGCGAGACGTTCCACGGGGACGTCCTGCCGGCGCTGCTACGTGACGCGAACGACGCGGTGTCCGGGGACGATCTGGCGGCCGGGCTCGACGAGGCGATCGCCGAAGCCGCGGGCCGCACCTGGGGCGAGCTGCACGAGCTGCGCCTGGAGCACCCGCTCGCCGCGATCCCGGGACTCGACGCGCTGTTCACGGCCGGCGCGGTGCCGTTCGGCGGGGACGAGCAGACGGTCGCCCAGGGCGGGTTCGACGGGCTCGAGGGCTACCGGCCCGCGGTGATCCCGTCCTGGCGCGTGGTCTGGGACCTCGGCGACCTGGAGCGGAGCGTGAGCGTGGTCCCCTCCGGCGTCGCGGGCAACCCCGCCTCGCCGCACTGGAACGACCAGGTCGACCTGTACGCGTCGGGGCGGGCCAAGCCCTGCGGCTTCGAGACCGAGGCGGTGGCCACCCTCACGATCGTTCCGGCCCAGCCGGTACGATGAGCCCGAGATGCCGAAGTCGAAGGGCCGGTCGAAGCCGAAGGGCTCCCGGTACCAGCTCGAGCCGCAGCGGAAGAAGAAGGTCAAGGCGAGCCCCCGCTGGTACGGGCCGCTGATGCTCGCGCTGATGGGCGTGGGCGTGATCGTGATCGTGTGGAACTACACGCGCGGCGACCTCGCCTCGAACACCGACCTGATGATCGGCCTCGGCCTGATCGCGGTCGGGTTCTTCGGCGTCACGTTCTGGAAGTGACCGTCGGCCGATCCTCCGTCGCCCGACGCTGTGGATAACCCTGTGGACACCCGGTTGCGCAACGTGTGGAAAACGGGTCCGGGCCGCTCAGGTCAGGCGCCGGCGGCACGCCGCACGACCTGCATCTTCTCCCCGCAGTGACGGGGGATCTGCAGCTCACCCAGACGCGAGACCTTGAACTCCGTGCCGCACTCGGAGCACACGAGGTACACGTCCAGATCCTCGACATCCTCCGGCTCCGCGGGCGGCGGCTCCTCGTCCAGGGAGCCCGGCGCCGGACCGGCGAGCGCTCGCAGCGTGGCCATCCCCACCCGCCAGATCACGTAGGCGAGCAGGATCGCGGTCGGGATCGCCACCCACATCGGCACGTCGAAGACGGTAGCAGCGTGCCCTCCGGGACCGGACCCGGACGTATGCTTCGCGTGCATGGGCGAGTACGTGGATGGGCTCATGGCGCAGCTCGTCGCCAAGAACCCGGGCGAGCCGGAGTTCCACCAGGCAGTGCAGGAGGTCGCCGGGTCCGTCGAGCTGGCCCTGCAGCGCAACCCCCGCTACCGAGATGCGAAGGTCTTCGAGCGGATGCTCGAACCGGAGCGGGTCGTGATCTTCCGGGTCCCGTGGGTCGACGACGCGGGCGAGATCCAGATCCAGCGCGGGTTCCGCGTGGAGATGTCCAGCGCGATCGGTCCGTACAAGGGCGGGCTCCGCTTCCACCCCACGGTCTACCTGGGGATGCTGAAGTTCCTGGCGTTCGAGCAAACCTTCAAGAACGCGCTGACGACGCTGCCGCTCGGCGCGGGTAAAGGCGGCGCCGACTTCGATCCGAAGGGCAAGAGCGACGGCGAGGTGATGCGCTTCTGCCAGTCGTTCATGACCGAGCTCCAGCGCCACGTCGGGCAGTACACCGACGTCCCCGCCGGCGACATCGGCGTCGGAGGCCGGGAGATCGGCTACCTGTTCGGCCAGTACAAGCGCATCCGCAACGAGTTCACGGGCGTGCTGACCGGCAAGGGGCTGGGCTGGGGCGGCTCGTTGATCCGGCCGGAGGCCACCGGCTACGGTGCCGTGTACTTCGCCGAGGAGATGCTCGGCACACGCGGGGACGCGCTCGAGGGGAAGGCGTGCCTCGTCTCGGGCTCGGGCAACGTGGCGCAGTACACGGTCGAGAAGCTCCTCGATCTGGGGGCGACGCCCGTCACGCTCTCGGACTCGGGCGGCGTGATCTACGACAAGGAGGGGATCGACCGCGAGAAGCTCGCGTACGTGATCGAGTTGAAGACCGTGCGGCGCGGCCGGATCAGCGAGTACGCGGAACGGTTCCCCGGCGTGGAGTACACGCCGGCCGATGTGGCCAAGCACTACAACCCGCTGTGGGCGATCCCGGCGGACTGCGCGTTCCCGAGCGCCACGCAGAACGAGATCAACGCCGAGGACGCGGCGAACCTGTTGGCCGGCGGCGTCGACGTGATCAGCGAGGGCGCGAACATGCCGACGGTCCCCGAGGGGATCGACCGGTTCGTGGAGGCCGGGATCCTGTTCGGACCGGGGAAGGCCGCGAACGCGGGCGGCGTCGCCGTGAGCGGTCTGGAGATGGCGCAGAACTCCTCCCGCCGCTCCTGGTCGCGCGAGACGGTGGACGACCGCCTCCACGACATCATGCGGGCGATCCACGAGGACTGCCGCGCCACCGCCGAGGAGTACGAGGCGCCGGGCAACTACGTCCACGGCGCGAACATCGCGGGCTTCCGGAAGGTCGCCGACGCGATGCTCGATCAGGGCGTGGTCTGACCCGGGACGTCCTCAGACGTCCGCGAGGCCCGGCACCGCGCCCTTCAGGAAGTCCAGGACGATCCGGTTCTGATGCACATCCTCGTCGGTCTGCAGCGCGCCGTGCCCGGTGGCGTACCGGTACACCTGGTGTGGCCTGCCCAGCTCCTCGAGACGGTCGGCGTAGGCCATCGCCTGTCCGAGCGGGCAACGTGAGTCGTTCTCGCCGATCACCAGCAGGACGGGCGCCGCGACGGACCCGACGTACGTGATCGGGTTCGCGCGCGCGAACAGGTCGGGCTTCGTCTCGGGCGTTCCGCCGAACAGCGCCCGGTCCATCGCCTTGAGGGACGGCGCCTCCTCCTCGTAGGCCATCACGTAGTCGCCGACCGGCACGCCGGCCATCCCGGCGCTCCACAGGTCCGGGTTCCGGCCGAGCTCCATCAGCGTGATGTAGCCGCCCCAGGACCAGCCGGCGACCACGCTGCGGTCCGGATCCGCATCCGGTCGGCGGAGCAGGTCGCGAAGGCCGGCCGTCACATCGTCGACGTCGGTGAACCCCGGGTCGCCGGTCAGCGCGTCGCGCCAGGCCCGGCCGTAGCCGGTGGAGCCGCGGTAGTTCGGCATCCCGACGATGAATCCGGCGTCGACGTAGGACTGGACCTCCGGGAAGTACTTGTCCTCGTAGAGCCAGTGCGGCCCGCCGTGCACGAACACCATCACCGGATGGGGCCCGGCCCCCTCCGGCTCGACGATCCAACCGTGCACCTCCTGGCCGTGGTCGTTCGCGTAGCGCCAGGGGTGGAACGGGCGCCCCGGAGGCGCAGCGTGGTCTGCGACGGCGAGCGGCTGAGCTCCGCGGTCGTCGAGCACGCGGGGGGCGTGCACGCCATCGGTGTGCACGAACCAGACCGTGCCGTCGGGCCGGACGCGGGCCCCCGAGATCGAGCCCGGGGGCGTGTCGATCCGCTCCGCCCTCCGGCCGCCCAGGTCGTACCGGTAGAGCTCGCTGCGTCCCTCGAACCCGTGCAGCAACAGGAGGGCCGAGGCATCCGGCCACCAGTCCACGATCGAAACGTCGCCGGGCAGGCCGTCCTCCAGCTCGGTCCACGAGTCGTCCGCGAGATCCCAGAGCGCGGCGCGATCGCGATCCCCTGGCTCCTGCGACACGCCGAGCCGCCGATCGCCCGGCACGGGCGACCAGGCCGTGGCGATCACGCCGAACGCCCCGTCGCCGCGCTCGCCCACCACGCCGCCGGTACGAGGATCCACGATCCGCAGCGACGGATGCATGAGGCTGCCGTGCTCCGCGTGCTGCAGTGCCAGCAGCCCGCCGTCGGCGCTGAGCCCGGCAAGGTCCGACCCCTCTTCGGACACCCCGGCGATCGCGAGCCACTCCGTGCTGCGGGCGATCTCCTTCGGCTGGCGTCCGTCGAGGGAGGAGAAGATCACGAACGACCCGTCGCGCTCGCTGAGCCCCACGCAGACGATGCCGGGGCCCTGGGCGATCCCCTCGCTCCACGCGACCGGAACCCCCTCGAGCAGCGGCTCGGCGGCGCCCCCCTCGAAGGCTTCCGCGAGCCAGCGGCCGGTCTCGTCGCCGGTGTCCTCCTGCCAGAAGAACACCTCGGAGCCGTCGAACGCTGCGACGCCCGCCGTGACCCCGACCGGATGGTTCGAGACCTGGCGGTGCTCGCCCGAGACGGCGTCCCACGCGTGCACCTGCCACACGCCGCTCACGTTCGTCGCGAAGACGGCGCGGTCGGGCGCGACTCGCGACCAGGTCGGCATCGTCAGCTTCGGGGCGCGGAAGCGGCGCTCCCACAGCGGCATGTCCGACATGGGCACAGGCTACCGGACGTCGGGGGCGGCACCGTCGGCCGACCGGAGGGCGCGCCAGACGCGTTCCGGCGAACAGGGGAGGTCGACGTGCCGCACGCCCAGGTGCGACAGCGCGTCCACGACCGCGTTCTGGATCGCCGGCGTGGCACCGATCGACCCGGACTCGCCGATCCCCTTCGCGCCGAGCGGGTTGACGGACGTCGGCGTCTCCGTGTTCGTCGTCTCCAGCGCGGGGAGGTCCGCGGCGCTCGGCATCAGGTAGGTCGCGAGCGTCCCGGTGATCGGGTTGCCGGCCTCGTCGAACGTGACCTCCTCGTACAGGGCCTGCGCGATCCCCTGGGCGATGCCGCCGTGCTGCTGCCCGCGCACCAGCATCGGATTCAGGATCCTGCCGCAGTCGTCGACCGCGACGTGGCGCAGGAGCTCCACGCCTCCGGTCACGCGGTCGACCTCGACCACCGCGACGTGCGCGCCGAACGGGAACGTCGAACCGGGCTCGCGGTAGACACCTTTGGCCGACAGCGCGATCCCGCGATCCGTCGCCGCGGACGCGAGCTCCGCCCACGTGATCCGGCGATCCGGCGCCCCGGCCACCCGGAACGCCCCGTCCGAAGGGCCCTCGAGGTCCGCGGCGTCCACCTCGAGCACGTCCGCGGCCAGCCCGCGCGCCACCTCCACCACCTCACCGGCCCGGGTCGCGACCGAGGACCCCCCGGCCTGCAGCGACCGCGAGCCCCACGTGCCCTCGCCCCGCTCCACGCGCGCCGTGTCGGAGTGCACCACCGTGACGGCTTCCAGCGGCAGGCCCATCGCGCCGGCCGCGAGCTGCGCGAACGCGGTCTCGTGCCCCTGCCCGTGCGAGGACGTTCCCGCATAGACCGTCACCCGGCCGTCGTCCTCCACGTCGACCCTCGCGAACTCCCTCGAAGAGAACGACGTGATCTCCACGTAGGTCGAGACACCGACGCCCAGCAGGAGGTGATCGTCGCGCCCGCGGCGTTCCGCCTGCTGCGCCCGGAGCTCGTCGTACCCCGCCAGCGCGAGGGCCGCGTTCAGGGCCTTCGCGTAGTTCCCACTGTCGTAGGTGGTGCCGGCCGCGGTCTCGTACGGGAACGCATCCGGGGCGATCAGGTTCCGGCGGCGGACCTCGACCGGATCGAGCCCGAGCTCGTCGGCGACCAGATCCACGGCCCGTTCGATGCAGGCGGCCGCCTCGGGACGGCCGGCGCCTCGGTACGCGCCGATCGGCGTCGTGTTCGTCACGATCGCGCTGGCCCGGTACGCGATCCGCGGGATCCGGTAGACGCCGGAGAGCATCTCGCCGGTGGTTGCGGGGAGGAAGGCCGCGAGCGGGTACGCCCCCATGTCGGCGACCAGGTCGACCCGCAACCCCACCAGCTCGCCGTCGCGCCGGGCCCCGATCTCGACGTGCTGCACCTGGCCGCGCCCGTGCCACAGCGACAGCATCGATTCGCTCCGGGTCTCGAACCACCGGATCGGACGGCGAAGGAGCTGCGCCGCCCGCGCGACGACCAGGTACTCGGGATAGACCAGCCCCTTCGCGCCGAACCCGCCGCCGACATCGGGCGCGATCGTATGCACGGCCTGCCGGTCCACCTCCAGCAGCTCGGCCAGATCGTCTCGGACGTCGAACGGGACCTGCGTGGAGACCCACACGTCGTAGCCGTCGTCGGTCGGGATCACCGCGATCCCGTTGGCCTCCATCGGCACGGGGGCGAGGCGCTGGTTCACGAACCGCCCTCGTACGACCACGTCGGCGCCGACCATGACGTCCTCGTCCCACCGGTGCGAGAGGCGATGGGCGACGTTCGTGCCGATCGAGGGCCACAGCAGCGGCGCCCCCTCCTCGCCCGCGGCTCCGGCATCCACGACCGGCTCCAGCACGTCGACGTCGGCCGCGATCGCCTCGGCCGCGTCCTCACCTTCCGCCCGCGTGCGGGCGATCACCACCGCGAACGGCTCGCCCGCGTACCGCAGCCGGTCCCGGGCGAGCACCTCCCGCTCCCAGCCTCGCTCGAGCGTTCCGCCCGGGGCCTCGACGTTCCCCGATGGGGGTCGTGCCGGTATCCCCAGGTCCTCGGCCGTGTACACGGCCGCCACGCCCGACATCGACCGAGCTTCGGGCAGACCCTCCACGCCCTTGAGGACGGCATGGGGGAAGATGGAGCGGACGAACACCGCCCGCAGCGACCCCGGAACGTCGACGTTCTCGAGGTACCGGCCCTCCCCCCGCAGGAACCGAGGGTCTTCAGTTCGGAGCGCCGGGATGCCGAACGTCGAGGGAGGTACGGACACGGCCGACATGCTCCCACAGCCCATCGACCGGAACCGCTTGGGAAGGAGACCGATGCGAACGATCCGAACGCTCACCGCCGCCACCTGTCTCGTCCTCGTGATCGGGCTCGCGACGACCGCCGCCGCGGCCCACCACGCCGCCCCGGCCCTGCGGGTCGGCGCCCGCCTCACGTCGCATCCCGTGAAGACCGGGCTGAACGGCGTGGCCGGGTTCACCTTCGCGCCCGGCGGCACGATCTGGTACCTCGATCGCGGAACCGGCCAGGTCCACGTCCTGAACCCGAAGAACGGGAAGGACCACCTGTTCTTCACGATCACCAACGTCGACGGCAGCGGCGAGCGAGGCGCGCTCGGCATCGCCCTGCATCCGCGCTGGCCGAAGGTGCCGTTCGTGTACATCTACGTGACCCGGAACCTGCACGGAACCACACGGAACTACCTGATCCGCCTCCGGGCGGTCCACGGCCACGGACGAGGCCTGACGGTCCTCCTGTCGCAGCCGGTCGGCCCGCTGTATCACAACGGCGGCCACATCCTGTTCGGCCCCGACCGCAAGCTCTACGTGATGATCGGCGACGCCCACGATTCGGCGAACGCCCAGATCCTCAACGGCACGAACCTGCGCGGGAAGATCATGCGGCTGAACGCCGACGGCACGGCCGCGAAGGGGAACCCCCATGGGCGGGTCTGGTCGTTCGGCCACCGCAACTCCTTCGGCTTCACGTTCGATCCGAAGACGGGCCGTCTGTGGGAGACCGAGAACGGTCCCGAATGCAACGACGAGATCAACCTGATCGTCCGCGGGGCCAACTTCGGCTGGGGCCCGAGCGAGAACTGCAGCGGAACCTCGCCGCAGGACACGAACAACAGCGGCCCGACGCCGCGGATCCTGCCGAAGTACACGTTCGACACCACGATCGGGATCACCGGGGCCGCGTTCTGCATCAACTGCGGGATCCCGTCGCTGAACGGCGACCTCGTCTTCGGTGACGTGAACACCGCCTCGCTCCGGTACCTGAGCATGAACGCGACGCGGACCGGGTTCACCGGAACCGACCACGTGATCATGTCCGGCCTCGACGGCGTGTACTCCGTCGAAACGTCCCCGACCGGCCGGATCTACTACAGCGGACAGAACGGCATCTACCGGCTCGGCCCCTGAGCGTCTCGCGGCTCCCGCCGCGGCGTGATGGGTTCGCACGGACGGGGCGGGCGCTGTACGCTCAGCGTGTACGCGCCCATCCCGTCCGACGGCCAAGGGGGAGGTTCGCCGTGAACATCGGACGTCCCAAGCGCATCATCGAGGTCGAGCCGGTCACGCTGCCGCTGCCCGACCCGTCGATCCCGATGCCGGAGCCCGGCCGCGCGCCCGCCGAGCCGGTCCCCGCACCCGTGGAGCCGCCGGTCCGTTGAGCGCGAACGTCTCCCTGTCGCGCGACCTGCGGGTCGGCGCCCGCACGGAGCCGATCGTCGCCTGGCGGACCTGGGCCCTCAGCGGCCGCCGCGACGGGACCGAGCTGCTGCTGCGCCCGGTGGCCGGCCGTTCGCATCCGTGGAAGCCGCTCGTGCCGGCCGAGGCCACGTGCAAGCACGCCCGGATGCACGGCGCGCCCAACGTGGACTGTTCCTGCGGCCTTCACGGCACCCGCGACGTGGACATCCTGCGCCGGACCCGGTGCCCCGCCGTCCTCGGCCGGGCGGCGCTCTGGGGCCGCGTGATCGAGCACGAGCTGGGCTACCGGGCGCAGTTCGGCTATCCCCAGCTCCTGACCGTCGTGTGTCAGTTCTGCTTCTGGCAGTGGGGTCCGCACGGCACCGCCCCCGCGGTGGTCGGCTGGCTCGGGCGGGACGACCTGGTCCCGTTCTGCTGGCCCCACCTGGAGCTCGCGCAGCGCTACGGGATGGAGCCGCGCCGGCTCTTCCCGGCCGAGGAGATCGACCTTCGGCTGCGTGAGACCTACGTGGTGGACGCGCTCGCCTTCTGAGGCCTGCTCACCGGCCGTTCGACGAGAAGTGCTGGTAGTCGATCGTCGACGTCCAGTCGCCGCCCCAGCGCCATCCGACCGCGCGGAACGCGCGCCACACGGCGTCGCCGTGGAAGATCATCCCGCGGCGACGCACGCTCCGGTCGATGAACGGCCGGCCGTTCGGCGGTGAGATCCCCCCGGACCAGAGCTCCGGGTTCTCGACCGGATCGATGTCGATCGCCTTCCCGAAGGCGTGCATCGACCACGTGCAGCAGATCCCGTTCCGGTAGCGGCAGTTGAACGCCGAGGTGTTGTCGGCACGCATCGAGGCCTTGTCGCTGGCGCCGAAGGCGTCGACGAGCCGCATCTGCCGGATCGGGAACCGCGCGCGGTACAGCGCCCGGAACGCACGAACGATCTTCTGGGCGGCCGTGGTCGCGACGACGAGGCGTCCCCGATGCGAGGCATGATCGAACCCCCAGTAGGTCAGGCGCACGAGGCGCAGCTGGTCCAAGCCGACCGGACATCCCGGACGCCAGGAGGAGCCGGTCATCCAGGAACGGATCGCGGCGGGGACCGGCTCCACGCTCGCGACGAACCGGCCGAACGGCGCCGCGTCGGCGGGCGCCGCCTCGCGCGGAACGACGGCGGAGGTCAGCACCACGAGCAGTGGGATCGAGGCGGCGCGGACGAGACGCATGGGACCATCATCGCCGAGCGGCGCCGGTCCTACCGGCGGCCGGTCAGGACAGCGTCGGGATGTCGCCGGACAGCTTCTTGCGGGCGGCGGTGCGAGCCAGGCGGTACCGGAGGCTCTTGCCGTCCGCGTCCACGTCGCCGTCCGCGTCGTCGGGGGCGCCTTCATCGCCGGGCGGGTCGTCGTCGTCCCCGCCCACGTCGGACAGCTCCCGGACGCCGTGTTGCATCGCCAGCAGGTCGGCCTCGAGCTTCGTCGAGCGCTCCTCCGCGGCTTGCGCACGGTCCATCGCGCGGGCGAGCTCGAGCCGCACCGCCTGCACCTCCAGGTCGGACGACGGCTCGGCGGGGGCCGGCGCACCGGTCTGGAGCTGCGCCCGAGCCTCCTCCGCGTCCGCGTACGCGCGCTGCAGCCGGAACTCCATCTGCTCGAGCTGCGCATGGCTCTCCGCGAGCTCGCGCTCGAGATCCGCGACCACGGCGCCGTCGGGCGTCGGCGCCGCCTCGGGCATCGGCTGTGCGGACGCGACGGCGGCCTCGGCCGCCGCTTCGGCCCGCGCGGCCCGCTCCTCCGCCTGGCGCGTCGCGGCTTCGGCCTGCGCGATGCGATCGTCCGCGCTCGCGGCCCGTTGCTCCGCGAGGTTCGCCGCCTGACGAACCGCCTCGGTCTCGGCCCGTGCCTGATCGAGCGCGACACGCGACTCTTCGATCCGGGCCTCGGATCGCAGCAGCTCCGTCTGCGAGCGCTCGGCGTCCGGGGCGATCTGCAACACGTGCTGCTCGGCCTGCCGGGCGCGTTCCTCCGCTGCGGCCAGCGCCGATCCGAGCGAGGCGATCTCCGCCTTCGCCGAGTCCAGCTGCGCGAGCGTCTCGCCATGCGCGACGACGGCCGCCGCCTCCGCCTCCGAGCCGGCCCGCGACGAGGCCTCGCGGGCCTCGATCGCCTCACGGTCGGCGGCCTGGGCCCTGCGCTCCGCGTCCGCGGCGCGTGCCGACGCCTCCTCGGCCACGCGCGCGGCCTCGGCCAGCTCCATCTCGAACGCGCTCACGCGGGCGCGCAGGGCGTCCCGCTCGGCGCCGAGCTCCGCCAGCTCGGACCGGACGACGTCGCCCGACGTCTCCGCTTCGAGCGCGCGGCGCTCCAGCTCGATCCGGGCCGCCTCCAGTTCTCCCGCGCGCGACTCCAGTTCCTGGCCGCGCGAACCGATCTGCGCGAGCCGGGCCTCCAGCTCCGCGCGGCTGGCGTCGGCCGCATCGGCCCGATGGGCGTTCTCGGCAGCCGTGCGGGTCGCGTCCACGGCGGCCTGCTCGAGCTCCGCGATCCGTGCGCCCATCTGCTCGTTCTCTCGGGTCAGCTCGTCCGCACGGTGCTGGGCAAGGTTCGCCCGCTCGGCGACCTGGAGGCTCCGCTGTTCCTGCTCGAGCGCCCGGCGCTGCTGCTCCGTCGCGGCGGTCCGCGCCTCGTCCAGCTCGCGAGCCATCGCCGCCATGTCCTGTGGCAGATCGACCGGCTGCGGCGCGCGCACCGCCGCGCTCTCGAGCTCGTGCAGCTGCGCCTCGAGCTTGCCGGTCCGCGCTTCCGCCGCCAGCGCCCGGGCCTCCATCTGGGTGAGCCGCTCGACGGCCTCGTGCACCTGCGCCGCCGCGGCGTCTCGGTCCTTCATCGATCCGGGGCCGGCAGCCTCGGCGTCCTCGGCGCGCTTCGTCGCGGCCGCCAGCTGGTCGGTCAGCTCCTGCGTGGCCTTGGCGGTGGCCTCCTCCTGCGCGCTGATCTTCGCGCGGAGCTGCTCGAGTTGATCCTCGAGCGCCTCGCGCATCTGTCCCTCGCGCTCGGCCGCCTTCTCCGCGGCAGCCAGGGCGATCTTCGTATCGCGCGGCTCGTTCGCGGCGCGCTTCGCCGCGGTGCCGAAGCCCGAGCGGGCAGCGGACCGCTTCGCCGACGTGCGCCGGAGCACCCCATACAGGGCCAGGCCCAGCAGGATCACCGCGAGCACGGCGAAGAGCACCTGGATCGAGTGCCACGGGCTGCTCGCCTTCGCCTGGATCGGCGCGTACCGCTGGTCGACCTGGACCACGGCGATCGTCTTGTCCTTCGCGCCCGTCATCGGAGCGTAGGTCCGCAGCAGCCGGATCGTCTCCTCGGCGCCCTTCACCGGCACGGCGTCGTCATCGACCAGGCTGGTCAGGGCGCCGCCGGCGGCGCCGCGCAGCGCGTCGGGATAGCCGAACGCGGTGCTCCCCAGCTTGTCGTGCGCGTCCGTGGAGTACAGCAGCTGCCCGTCGATCGAGAAGATCCGGACGCGCACGATCGAGCCGTCCGCAAGCACGCCCTTGTCGAGCTTGCCGTCCAGGCGCTGCCGGACGTCGGCCCCGAGCGGCTTGCTCAGGTCGGCGCTCCCGACGGTCGGTGCGACCGTCTGCTTCACGAACGCGGTGACCTTCCCCTGCTCCGTCGTGGTGGCCGAGGAGAGCGAGCGTTGCTGGAGGAACCATGCGAGGCCGATCACCAGCACGCAGGCGACCGCGAGGCCGCCGAAGAGCGGCCACTTCGAGCTCCTGCGCACCTTCGTTCCGCCGATCATCCCCGCAACCAGGCCATCGGAAGGCGGGCGCCGTTCGCCCTCCTTCATAGGTTCTGCTTCGGCGTCGAACGGCGGGACCTGAACCCCCAGTTCGGGGGACTCCGGACGGCCCGGCGGAACGGGGGTCGTTCGGGAACGAACTATCCGGCGAGTCCCTCGGCGAGCCGGGCCAGGTTCTCCATGTTGCCCCGCGTCATCCGCTGGACCATCACGCGCGTGCCCGGGCCCATGCCCGGGAACAGCCAGAAGGGCGTGTAGTTGCGGGGTCGCACCTCGCCCACGTAATCGATCGCGGCGCCGTCGTCGGTCGGGCGGATCGTGTATCGGTGCGTGAACCGGGCGTTCCAGGTGGGGCGATGCTTGCGCACCAGCGTCGCCTCGGTGTCGTGCCCGAAGCGGCGCCCCGGGTCGGCGACCATCACGACCGAGCGGTCCGAGAAGGAGCCGACGCTGTTCGCGCCTGTGGAAGAGAACCGGTCTCCGGCGATCGCCGGGCGGTCCGGAGCCTCGAGCGTGAGCAGGCGGAAGTCCTTGCGCGGCGCATCCTCGCCGGCCCATGTCCGGTGCGTCCGCAGATCGGCCAGCACCTCGTACACGGCCTCCGGGGTCGCGGTGGTCCGAACCGTGACGCGGAACGTGAGCCTCGGAGGAACGTCCCTGGTCGCGGCGTCTTGCGGGAGTTCGGTGGCGTTGGGCTCGAGCATCGGATCCTCCTCCGTGCGTCCCGGCGATCGGGTCGCCCCCGACGCTAGGCAAGGAGGTTCTGCCGTTCCATGAGGAGTTCTCCTCAACGCTGGACCGGGTCCAGGGTGGAGAGCATGCCGTGCTGGAGCGCGAAGAGCGTTGCAGTGGAACGGCTCGAGACACCGATCTTCGCGTAGATCCGCTGGATGTGGTTGGCCGCGGTCTTCGGCGTGATCTGCAGCACCCGGGCCACGTGGCGCGTCGAGGCCCCGCGAGCGACCAGGACCAGGACCTCGACCTCGCGCGGCGTCAGGCCGGCCGGAGCCGCCGGCGGCCCCGATCGCGCGTGGCCGGAGACCGCGAGCACCGCGTCGACCGCGGCGGGATCCAGCGCGCCGCCGCGCGCCTGGGCGCGAAGGTGCTCGGCGGCCTCGTCCGGCTGGAACGGAGGGCGCTGCGGCCGATCCTCCCGCAACGCGTGATACACGTCTGCGGCCGCGAGGAACCGAGCGAGCGGTGCGATGTCGGCCCCGCGCGCGCCGCGCGGATAGCCCGAGCCGTCCAGGCGCTCGTGGTGGGCCGAGGCGATCGGCGCCAGCGCCGCCAGCGCCGCCGGCCGCCGGAGCATCCGGTCGGTGTAGTACGCGTGCAGCCGGACCCGTTCGCGGTCGCCCTCGGCGAGCGGCTCCCGCTTGTCCCACACGCTGTTCGAGATCGCGGTCCGCCCAAGATCGTGGATCCAGCCCGCGCGCCGGACCGTGGCCGCGTCCTCGAGCGGCATCCCCGCCTCGGCCACCGCCCGCGACGCCAGCTCGGCCACGCCCCGCGAGTGCCCCGAGAACCACGGGGACTTCAGGTCCGCGATGTCGGCCAGCACCAGGAGGACCTGGTCGAACCGCTCGGGACTCAACGGAGGTCGCGGCTGCGGCTCCGCGGCGATCACGCGATCCCACGTGGCGTCGTCGAGCCCTTCCAGGAGCTCCGCCGCGCTGGAGCGGAACGCGCGCGCGACCTCGGGCGCGAAGAGCTTCCCCGAGTGACGTTGCACGGCCTCACGCGCCCCTTCCACGCCGCGCAGCCGGTGGTGGACCTCCGCGGCGTCGGCCACCTGCATCACGCGGACCGACACGGGGACCTCGGCCGGCACGGCGCCGCGCGGCACCCCCTTGCCGTCCCACCGCGAGAACGTGAACGACAACGCCTCGCCGACGCCGGCCGGCAGATCGAGCCGGTCCGCGATCCGCCGGGTGAGCGCGCAGTGGTCGAGGAAGATGCCCTCGACCTCGCGCCCACCGCCGGCGGCGAGCCCCGCAGCGGTCCGCGCGCGGGTGGCCGGCGACCCGCCAGCGCCTGCCCGGCCCATCACGTAGAACATCACCGCCAGCTGGGACGGGCCCACGTGGTAGATCCCGGCTCGGAACGCCACGTCGTCCCCGAACGCCTGCGCGAGCTCGAACGACTCGCCCGTGCAGACCGTCGCGAGCAGCGTCACCCAGTAGGTCTCGGCGCGAGCGTCCTCATCCAGGCCGAGGCGGTCGGCCAGCCGGAGCGCCAACAGGCAGGCCCGCAGGACGTGCTCCATCGGCTGCCCCAGCGCGAGATCGGATGAGAAGGACAACACGGCGACCAGCTCGGAGAGCCGCACGTCCTCGAGATCCGACACGAACGTGCACACTGCCGCGAAGCCAGGTGAGCGTCAACGCCAGGGCCTACCGCATCGTGCAGATGACGTCGACGACGACGTTCGCCCCGGGATCGACCTCCACGGGATCCGGTTCCGGAGCGCAGAGCGCCTTGCCGTCCTCGAACGACGGGCTCATCCCCTCCACCTGGTAGGTCCCGGCGGGGACGACGACCGAGAACGCTCCGTCCGACTCGACCGATAGACCGAACGTCGGCGAACCGGCCTCCCGCACCGACATCACCGAGAGCGCACCCGCGAGAGGGAACGACGTGCCGGAGGGCCCGCCGACCGCGACCAGATGGCCCGAGAGCGTTCCGGTCGCGACCGCCGGGACCGACATCACCACCCGGTCCTGGCGAGCGAGCCACGAGGCCGTGAGGGCAACCACGAGGATGCCGACCGCAACCACCGAGGAGATCCTGCGGTTCACCATCACTCGATCATGCCTCCCTCAGCCGCTCCGTGACCGCGGCGCGAGCCCGATGAACACCACCGGCCCGGCGGTTGCCACCCCCTGGGAAGGACGGCAGGATTCGAGCCGTGCAGGCTCCCGAGATCCGCTACACCCGCACGGCCGACGGGGTGCACATCGCGTATCAAGTGGCCGGCGACGGTCCGATCGATCTGGTCGTCGTGGCGTCGGCCCTCGCGCTCGGCAGGATCTGGGCCATCGATCGACCGTCGACCTTCCCCGCCGCGTTCGCGGCCTTCAGCCGGTTGATCCTGCTCGACCGGCGGGGCACGGGCTCCTCCGACCACATCCTCGAACGCGAACAGCAGCTCGCACTCGAGTCCCAGATGGACGACGTGCGCGCGGTGATGGACGCGGCCGGGTCGGAACGTGCGGTCCTCGTCGGGTTCGAATCGGGATTCGCGGTGGCGGCGATGTTCGCAGCCACGTATCCGGAGCGGACGGCGGGCCTCGTCGCCTATTCGGCGAGGGCGCGCGAGCTTTGGGCACCCGACTATCCGTTCGGCGCATCGCTCTCCGAGTCGGACACGGAGCTGGAGGAGATCGAACGGTCGTGGGGAACGGCAGCGCTGGCCCGAGACTGGCTGGCCGGGATCAATCCCGCCGCGACGGGCGACGACCGTGAGGTCGCCGCCTTCGTCCGATGGATGCAGGCGATCGGCGGGCCGGGCGACGCCGTCCGGTGGGCGAAGGTCGACCGACAGATCGACCTTCGCGATGTCCTCGGCTCGATCCGCGTTCCGACCCTCGTGCTCCACGCGGAAGACGACGTCGTGGATCCGGTCGAGCACGCCCACTATCTGGCGACGCATATCCCCGGAGCCGAGCTGCGGCTGCTGCCAGGATCGGTCCATCAGTGGGATCGACAACAAGACCTTCCCGGCGAGGTCGAACGATTCGTCGCGACGATCCGCGAAGAGGAGATCGAGTTCGATCGCTACCTCGCGACCGTCCTGTTCACCGACATCGTGGGCTCCACCGAGCTGGCGACATCCGCCGGCGATGCCGGATGGCGGACGCTCCTCGAGCGTCACCATCACACCGTGCGGGGAGCGCTCGCGAGGTACCGCGGCACCGAGATGGACACGGCGGGCGACGGGTTCTTCGCGACGTTCGACGGGCCGGCGCGCGCGGTGCGCTGCGCGATCGCGATCGGCGAAGGTGTCCGGGATCTCGGGATCGCCACACGCGCCGGCGTCCACACCGGAGAGGTGCAGACGATCGACGGGAAGGCCGGCGGGATCGCGGTCACGATCGGCTCGCGCATCATGGCGGAGGCCGGAGGATCGGAGGTGCTCGTGTCGCAGACCGTGAAGGACCTGGTGGCGGGAAGCGGACTGAGCTTCGACGACGCCGGCGAGCACGAGCTGAAAGGCGTCCCCGACCGGTGGCGTCTGTATCGCGTCGTCGCCTGATCCGGTGAACGGTTCCGCGCGGATCGATCGTGGTGGAGACGATCGGACTCGAACCGACGACCCCCTGCTTGCAAAGCAGGTGCTCTACCAACTGAGCTACGTCCCCGAACCGCTCGTGCCAGTGTAGCCACGGTGGTCCGGCCGGCCGCGCGGCCACCGAACGCGACCGTCGAGACGTCGGCCCGGAAGCGCCTCGAGGCTACGGTCCCGCAAGGTCGCGCCGCACGAAGCTCACGACGCCGGCGAGAGCCGCGATCGACCCCAGTCCGACCAGCCAGGCGCCCGCCCTCCAATCCGGCGCCGCGGCCGGAGCGGGCGTCACATGCAGGAACGGCGACGTATCGAGGAGCCAGTGGTTCGAGTTGACGAGCGCTGCAAGGATCTCGACGAGGAACGACCAGACGATGACGCCGTACGTGACACCGATCGCCCAACGCGGCCACAGACCGAAGCAGAGGGCGCCGATCCCGAGCACGAACGCGGCCGGTGGAGCGACGTTCAAGCCTGCCTCGAGCAATCGGCCCAACCCGAGGCTCGCGTGCTGGCTCGCCGCCCCGACCCACGCGGCCGCCCCTACCAGCACGCTGGCCAGCAGGACGAACCCTGCTCCGACGGCGAGCCGGACCGCCAGCCAACGCCAGCGGGCGACCGGACGCACGAGGAGGTTGTCGAGGTGGCCCGCCGCCTCCTCGTTGCGGATCGCGGATATCTGACTCGCGACCGCGATCGCGACGAGCGCGGCAGCGTAGACGAACACGAAGCCGAGGTACGCGGCGGCGCCGGCGCTCGTCGCCCCGAGCCGAGCGATCACCTTCTGGATCCCCGGTGAGGTCGCGAGCGCGTTGCCTGCCGCCTGCACCACCAGCCCGAAGACGAGCCCCGTCGCTACCAACACCGCGGCCCACGCGACGATGACGGGTCGCGTCAATCGGAGCGTCAGGCCGGCCTGGCCACGCAACAAGAAGGTGCGGGACCGGTACGAATCCCTGGCACGCAGCGCGCTGGCCCCCAGATCGCGCCGGCTCGCCAGACGAACCGAGATCGCCACGCAGGCGACCACGAGCGCGGCGATCGGAACGAACGCGAGCGATCTCGAGCCGGTGAGTGGGCGGAGCTCCTCGATCCACCCGATCGGACCGAGCCACCGGATCCACGCCAGCCTCGGGTCGGCGTCGGCGACCATCCGGAGCAGGTAAGAGCCCGCCAGGATCGCGGCCCCCAGCAGGTTCGCATCGTGCCGCGTCGGGACCAGCTGACTCGCCAAGATCCCGATCGCCATGAACATCAGCGCGGAGGCCGCGACCGAGGATGCGAGGAAGGCCGACGCCCCGCTCCCGATCCCGACCCTCGATGATGCGCCGGCCGCCGCGGTCAGGACGAACGTCGGCACCCACAGCGCCATCGCCCCCACACCCAGCCCGAGGGCCGCGTCGAACGCCGCCCGACCACGCGTGGTGCGTCCGGACAGGAACAGCTCCCATCGACCGGCGTCCTCCTCGCCGCGCAGTTGCCGGGTGGCGACGAGCAACCCCCAGATCGCCGCGAGGACGATCAGGAACATCCCGGACTTGTACGCGGTGTACCCCGCGACGGTGTCCATCCGGCGGATCGGACCGAACAAGGCTTCGAAGGCCGTGTTGCCTTCGATCCGCGTGAGGCTGATCCGCGAAGCCGCGGTCGGGAACGCCGAATCGTAGGAGACCGCGGACGCGGCGATCGTGGCGCCGAAGACGATCCCCCAGAGCGCCCCGGGTCGCGCGGCACGGCGGGCGGTCGTGACCGCCACCGTCCGCGCAGGCCGGCGTTCGCCGCCTCCGTTCTCACGATCCATCGGGATCCGCCCCGGGTCCGCTCTCATCGCCGTAGTAGGCCAGGAACAGCTCCTCCAGCGAAGGCTCCGTGCTGACCAAGTGGCGGACGTTCGCCTGTGCGAGCGCCGCCACGAGCGGCTCCATCGACCCGACCACCCGACATCGGAGCCGGTTGCCCTCGACCTGGACGGCGCTGACGCCGGGCACGCGTGACAGGTCGGGCACGGAACCGTCCAACGTCGCGTCGACCTGCAGGGCCGAGAGGTGGCGCATCTCGGCGAGTGTGCCGATCTCGACCAAACGACCCGCTCGGAGGATCGCGATCCGGTCACAGACCGCCTCGACCTCCGCCAGGATGTGCGAGGAGAGGAAGACGGTCTGTCCCCGCTCCCGGGCCTCCCGCACGCAGTCGCGGAAGACCCGCTCCATCAGGGGATCGAGCCCGCTCGTCGGCTCGTCGAGCAACAAGAGGTCGGCGCGGCTCATCAACCCCGCGATCACGATCAGCTTCTGCCGGTTCCCCTTCGAGTAGGTGCGAACCTTCTTCGACCGATCGAACCCGAAGCGCTCGATCAGCTCGTCACGGTATGCCTCGTCGACGTTGCCCTGGATCCGGCCAAGCAGGTGGAGGGTCTCCTCTCCGGTGAGCGAGGGCCAGAGGTTGACCTCGCCGGGCACGTAGGCGACCCGCTGATGGACGGCGACCGGATCCTCCTGGCAGTCGGTCCCGAAGATCTCCGCCCGTCCGGCGGTCGCACGGATCAGCCCGAGCAGGAGCCGGAGGGTCGTGGTCTTCCCGGCTCCGTTCGGCCCGAGATAGCCGATCACCTCGCCCGGCGCGACGGCGAGATCCAACGAGATGAGGGCTCTCGTGCGACCGAAGGTCTTCGAGAGTCCCTGCGTCCGGATCGCCATCTCCATCCCTGCCTCCCGAGGAACTCGCGATCGGAACCGGCGACAGCTCCTCGGATCCGACGCGGGATCGGAGGATGACCAGTCTAGCCATGGCCACGCGGCCGTCCGACGAAGAGGCCCTAGGTCGCCCGGCCGTGTTCGCATCCGGGGACCCGCGCGATACTTCCGGTGAACGCGAAGGAGGCCCGCCGATGAGTTCCGCACCGATCCCACCGAACCCCGCGCCGACCGCTCTGTCCCGCCGCTCCGAGCTGCCGATCGCCGTGCTGGTCGCCGCGGCAGTGCTCCTGGCCGCGATCGGCTTCGGCGTCGGCTATCTGGTCGGCGACCACGGGTCCGGGTCGCGGCGCGTGATCGTGATGCCCGGGCGCGAGCGGACCGGGGCGATACCCGGCGTGGGCATGATGCCGGGCGGCGGGTTCCCCGGCACGAACGGCTCGTTGCCGACCCCGGGCACCAACCCGAACGGGACCCCGTTCGGCGAGGTCCTCGGCGGCACCGTGACGAAGGTGCAGGGCAGCTCGCTGGTGCTCCACACGTTCCGCGGCCAGACCGTGACCGTGCACACGAGCTCCTCGACGTTCGTGCGCCTGGCGGGCGGCGCGGGCCTCGCGGATCTGTCGCCGGGCTCGGTCGTGTTCGTGACGGGCACGCCCTCATCGGACGGATCCTCGATCGCGGCCACGCGCGTCCTCGGCGGGTTCACGCAGCCGACGACGAACCAGCCCTCGCCGAACGGCTAGCGCTGGGTCCAGGTCGGGTCCTTCCCCGCGTCGTCCAGGAACTGGACGAACGGGGAGTCGTCGTTCGCGAGACCGACGATCGCGCGGACGCTGCCCTCGCCGTCGAGGAGCCGCAGCACCGGCGCCCCGCCCGCCGCGAGGCCGAGCCGCACCCGAACCTTGCCGCGCTGGTCGTAGAGGCCCATCGTGGGCGATCCCTGCTCGGCCAGCTTGTGCCGGTGCGTGAGCTGGCCCTCCTCGACATCCACGCCCATCGCCGGCGACGCGTCGGCGCCCAGCCCGAACTTCGCGCGGATCCGCCCGTTCCGGTCGCCGAACGCGAGCGAAGCCGAGCCGTCGGAGGACAGGCCGAACGTCGCGCGGACCTTCCCGTGTTCATCGGCGATCGCGAGGCCGGCGGCGCCGTCGGACTGGATCCCGAACCGCGCACGCACGCTCCCGTCGGGATCGAGCATCGAGAAGAAGGGCTGATCGTCGTTCGACAGGCCGATCCGGAGACGGACGTGGCCGGCCTCGTCGACGACCTCGAACTCTTCGGCTCGGACGACGCGCTTCTTCATGACCGGGGAGCGCGGGTGGCCTGGCCGCGCGCGCGTATCGTCGCGCACCCGTGGGACCGGCTCAAGCGTGGGAACGAAGATGAGAGGCCGCCGGAACCCGAGGGCTCCAGCGACCTCTCACGGCTTTTGTACCCCAGGTCCGGTTCGGCGGTCAAGTCGGAGCCGACGGTTTTGTCACTCTTGTTGCAGCCCCCGCCGAACCCGCAGGTCAGGCTCGCAGGACCTCGCGGCGCACGGTGCACGTCTCGAGGCGGCTCCGGTCCGGATCGACGCCGATCCCCGCGCCGGAAGGGACATCCATCGTGCCGTCGGGCGCCAGCTCGAAGGGCTCGGTCAGATCCTCCGGGAAGTAGCGGGCCGAGGCGCTCGTGTCGTTCGGCAGGGTGAACGCGGGCATCGCGGCCACCGCGAGGTTCGTCGCGCGGCCGATCCCGGTCTCGAGCATCCCCCCGCACCACACCGGCACGCCGGCCGCGGCACAGACGTCGTGCACCCGACGGGCCTCGAGGACCCCACCGACCCTGCCCTGCTTGATGTTCACGATCCGGCAGGAGCCGAGCTCGATCGCGGCCGCGGCGTCGGCCGCCGACCGGATCGACTCGTCCAGGCAGATCGGGGTCCGCAGGAGGGCCTGCAGCCTCGCGTGCTCGAGCAGATCCTCGTGGTGCAGCGGTTGCTCGATCATCAGCAGGTCCAGCTCATCGAGTGCGCGGAAGACATCGGCATCCTCGAGCGAGTACGCGGCGTTGGCGTCCACCGACAGGAGCACGTCGCGATGGTCGGCACGGATCGCCGCGACGCGCTCCACGTCGACGCCCGGCTCGATCTTGAGTTTGATCCGCCGGTAGCCATCGGCGAGGTAGCCGTCGACCTGCGCGCGGAGCTGGTCGAGGGTTCCGGTGATCCCGACCGAGACGCCGCAGATCACGCGATCCTTGTCGGCGCCGAGGAACGCCGATAGCGGGATCGACCGGGCGCGCAGATCGGCATCGAGGACGGCGTCGATCAGCGTGGCCTTCGCCATCGGGTTGCCGCGGACGAACGCGAGCGCGTCCTCGACGGTCTCGGCGTCCGCGTCCGGCGCCCGGAGCAACGCCGGCCCGAGCACGTCGCGGAGCAGCAGCCACGCGCCCTCGGTCCACTCCGACGAGAAGCCGGGGTACGCCTCGTCGGCCACGCACTCGCCCCAGCCCTCGGCGTCGTCGGTCTCCACGCGCGCCAGCACGCAGACCTTGCCGGTCGAGGTGCCGAAGGAGGTGCGGAACGGCCGGATCAGCGGGAGCTCGACGATCCGCAGCTCGATCTGGCGGATCACGCCGGCCGGTCCCCTTCCGCGAACACGTACGCGGAACGATCCCGCGCGAACGCGACACCGAGCATCCCGCGGTCGAGACACGCATCCGCGGCGTCGGCGACCGCGTCGCGCCACCGTCGGCCGAGGTCCGGATCGGTCGCGCGCAGCTCGTGATACTCGCGCGGGATCTCGAGGAACACCACGGGACCTTCGGGTGCTCCGTCGGTCTCAGGATGCGCCACGTCCGCGCCGTCGGCATCGGCCCGGAGCACCGTGCGCGCGTCGTCGGGAACGGTTCCCGCCCACGGACCAGGATCCCGTCGCAGATCCCACGCGATCATGAAACGATCGCTCCGCTCCCCCGCGTTGATCGCGTCGGCCATCTCCCCGTAGAAGGCGCGCGCGAACCCGTCCACGACCGCACCGAGCTTGCCGAGGTTGAACCAGGCGTTGCGGGCCACCAGCGGATCGAAGGTCCACCGCATCACCGTGATGCCCTGGTCCAGCGCCTGCGCCCGCTGCGCGAGCTTCAACGCGTAGCCCACGCCCGCGTGCCGACGGGTGGGCAGCGCGGCCAGCATGTGGGAGTGGACGTGGAGCCCGTCGTCGTCGACCCCGGCCCACCCCAGGACGAAACCGATCAGCGCGCCGTCGGCGAAGGCGCCCCATGGAACGTTGCCGCTGGCGGCCAGGGCGCGGATCACCTCGCGGTCCAGGCGCTGCCCGCCCCAAGTGTCGACGATCACGTCGTTGATCCGGTCAGCGTCGTGGATCGCCGTGAGAGGCCGGAGCTCCACCGCGGCGTCGCGCGCGGCCTGGCGCGCGACGTCCCACGCGTCGGTCATGCGGCGAGCCTAGCAACCGGCGCCGGACGCACCGAGGCCCGCGCCTTCGGCGCGGGCCTCGAGAGAGATCGCTCGGTGGAGGCGGCTCAGCCGCCGGCGGGCGGCGGCAGCTCCTGCCATTCCACGTCGTCGAGGTCGCTGCCCTGCTTGCGCTTCCAGAACATCAACGCGGCGCCGATCGCCGCCAGGATCGCCGTGATCTTCAGGAGCTTCCGGAAGAAGCCGCCCTTCTTCTTCGTTTCGGTCGTGCCTTCCTCGCCCATCGGAACCCTCCTCGTCGCCTCGCCGCCCTCGTCGGTGGGCACGACTCAGGATAGCTCAGGCACGGAACCGCGTGAGGTCCGGCACCGGGAAGCGATCACTTCATGACGACGCCGGTGGGCCGTCGAGCGGCTCGAGGACCGGCCCTTGGCCCACACGGAAGATGACGCCCGCGTTCGGCACATCACCGGGGTTCCCCTCGCGATGTGGGGCGCCGGCTGGGATGAGCACGAACCCCCCGGGGCCGGCCTCGACCCCGTGCCCGGCGGCGTCGAACTCCACGCGCACCAAGCCCTCGGTGACGAAGCCGTACGTGTCATGCCCGGGATGGACGTGCCAGTCGGACCAGGTGTTGGCATCGGTACGTATCGTGCCGACCCAAACCCGCTCATCGGCGAACGCTTCGCGCCGTTCGATGCCGGGTGTGGTGAGTGCCGGTTCAAAGAGTTCCTCGCGTGACCGCGCCTGTGGCTCACGCATGGCCATCCCCGCTCTCGTTCGGAGTCTCGGGACGCGAACCCTCGGAATCAGTGCGGCGCCGACCCGAGCACGTGATCCGGCGTTCCCTCGTGGGCCTGGATGGACTTGAACCATCGACCTCTTCCTTATCAGGGAAGCGCTCTAACCGAGCTGAGCTACAGGCCCCACGATCGGGTTCGCAGCGTAGCCACGCCGCGGAGAGCACGTCAATCGGTGGTGATCAGGCGCCGCGCTTCTCGGCGAGCGTGACCTCCACCCCGCCGAGGATGTCGCTGATCAGGTTGTACAGGAGCGCGACGAACACGGTGAGGCCCGACCAGGCGACCGCGAAGATGCAGCCGGCCACGAAGAGCCACCCGAAGATCTTGCCGCCGTTGATCACGGCCGGCAGGCAGCCCTTCGTGCCCTGATCCGGGTTCACGAGGCAGCCCAGGCCGGTGGCGATCGAGTCCATCACCCCGGCGGCCTGCAGGATCAGGAAGATGATCAGTAGGGCCAGCCACAGCATCACCATCATGCAGAACGAGAAGAGGATCGAGAACCGGAACACCGAGAACAGCCCGAAGCGGCGGACCGTCACCCGGGTGCGCCGGGGCGCGGACGAGAAGGCCCGGGCACGGTCGCTCCGGGCAGGCGTCACCCGCTGGCCCAGTTCCACGTCGATCACGGGAGCTTCTGGCACGGGTGTCTGCGCGATCGGTTCCTCTGCCGTCGTGGTCATCCTCGTCCCGGGGGATGTCTAAGGGTACGCCCCTTCACACGCAAGCACCCGCAGGGTGTTCCTCAGGTGCGGAGCGGGCCGCTCCCCGCGAACAAGGCCCGCACGTGGACCACGCCGGCGACCGCGAGCAGGAGCGGCGCCGCGATCCACGACGCGACCGTGACGTCGTCGAGGAGCAACAGGCCGCCGATCCCCACGCCCACCCCGGACAGCGCTACCAGGACATCGGTGACCCCCGCCGGAACGCGCGGGCGTAGCCACAGCGCCGTGACCAGGAACAACACCCACGAGGCCGCCAGCAGGATCATCCCGATCGTCGTGTTCACCTGCGCAGCATACGTTCTGCCGAGCGTCGAGACCTTCGTCCCGTCAAGCGGGTCGCGGGCCGAGCCGATGGACGGGTGATGGACGGGTGCACCCACGGGATGGACGCGGCGTGGTGCTACCTGTGCCGGATCGAACGCGGCCCGGCCGACCCGCGCGTCGCGTGGGGCCTCGGCTCCTCCTCTCCCGCCGAGGACGAGCTGCCCGCGTCGGCGCCCATGACCCTCGGCCAAGCGACCTACCTCAGATCCTTGTGTGAAGAATTCGAGGAACCCTTCGATCCGGGGCTGCGCGCGGGTGAGGCGGCGATCGTGATCGAGAGCTTCCTCGACGAGCCGATGACCGACGCGCAGCAGCGAACGCTCGTGTGGCTCAGCGAGCAGGCCGGCGAGGACGCGCCCGCACGACTCACCTATGGGCAGGCGCGCTCGAAGATCCGCGAGCTCGTCGTCCGTCGCGGCCTCCGCACGGCCTGACCCACCCGGCGCCCGGGCACCTGGCATGATGCCGCCATGGCGGCCGACGTTCGCGCGCCCGACCGGTCGGCGACCCGCGGCCTGGCCCTCTCGATCGCGGGCGTCCTCCTGCTGCCGCTCGCGGTCTCGCTGCTCACGGCCGTACCGCAGGGCTCGCGGACGCTCGTGTACGCGGCCGGGCTCGGCGCGTGCGCGGCCGTATGCCTGATCGGCGGCTCGACGTCGCGCCGCGCGCTGGCCCACGGGAGCGAGCGGCGGGGCCGGGCGATGGCCGGCGCGATGATCGGCCTGTGGATCGGTGCGACCGCGGCGGTCCTGTGCTTCCTGGTCGTCGTGGCCGCCGTGACCTGACGCATGGCCACCGACGACCGGATCGAACGCGACCTCCGACGGATCCTGCGGATCCAGGCGATCCGCGCGTTCCTCTACGGCTTCGGCTCGGTGATCCTCGGCTCGGCCCTCGCGGCGTCGGGCGCGAGCGATCTGCAGGTCGGGGTGCTGACCGCGGCGATCCTGGCCGGCATGGCGCTGTCGGCGATCGTGGTGGGCTTCGCCGGCGACCGGGTCGGGCGGCGGCGGGCCTACGCGATCCTGCTGATCTCGCTCGGCGTCGTCGGCGTCGGCTACGCCTTGACCGACCGGCTCTGGATCCTGATCGTGCTCGCGTTGTTCGGCACGATGTCGACCGACGCGAACGAGAACGGCCCGCTCACCACGCTCGAGCAGTCGATGATCGGGCAGGCTTCGCCGGACGTGCGGCTGACCGTGTTCGGCCGGTACAACGCGGTCGCGTACCTCGCCGGCTCGCTGGGAGCCCTGGCGGCGGGCGGCCCCGCCTTCGTCCGGAACCTCTGGCCGGCCTTCCCCTCCGACCGGATCTGGTTCCTCCTGTTCCCGGTCGGCGCGATCGCGTGCCTGTTGCTCTCGCGCGGCCTGAGCGACGCGATGGAGATCGAGGTCAGCCACGACCGGCGACGGCTGGAGCGCTCGCGCGACCGCGTTACCACCTTGGCCTCGTTGTTCGCGATCGACTCGTTCGCCGGCGGCTTCGTCGTCACGGTGTTCATCGTGTTCTGGTTCGAGCGGACGTTCGGCGCCTCGCGTGAGCTGATGTCGGGCGTCCTGTTCGCGGCGGGGCTCCTGCAGGCCGCCTCGTCGATCGCGGCCGCGCGCGTCGGCGCGAGATTCGGGCTGCTGCACACGATGGTCTTCACCCACCTGCCCTCGAACGTCCTGCTGATCCTGGTGCCGCTGATGCCGACGCTGCCGCTCGCGATCGTGGTCTTGTTGGCACGGTTCGCGCTGTCGCAGATGGACGTGCCCACGCGCCAGGCGTACCTGGCCGCCCTCGTCGATCCGGAGGAACGCACGGCCGCCGCGGCGGCCACGAACACCGCCCGGTACGTGTCGCGCCCGTTCGGCCCGATCGTCGGCACGTTGCTGATGCGGATCGCGCTGGGCGCGCCGTGGGTCGTGGCCGGCGCGCTGAAGTCGGGCTACGACCTGGTCCTGTGGCGTGTGTTCAAGAAGGTGGAGCTGCCGGCGTAGCACGGTGTTCCACCGTGCCGACGCGCAGATCCTCGACCAGGAGCAGCGGCGCGGGGTCGTTCACGCGCTCCGTTCGGAGGATGCATCCGGTCTCCTCGTCGACGAGCAGCCGCATCGTCGGACCGCCCTCGCGGCGGAGCCCGTCGACCTCCGCCTCGAACGCCGAGCGGTGCTCCCGCACCCGACCCACGACGCGTCCATCGGCGGACCCGAGGTTCGGGAGCGACCACGGTTCGATCGCCGGTCTCGCCCACCCGGGCTCGTCGGACCACACGCCGTCATAGACGAGACGGATGGGATCCCTCGCGATCGCATAGACGGTGCAGGTGAGCGGCGGCTTCGGGGCCAGCAGCAAGGCGCGGAGCTCCTCCCACGAAGGGAGGTCGCTCACTCCTCGTCCATCTGCGTGATCACGGGGGCGATCGCGGCGACCGTCTCGCCGTCGTCGACGCGCATCGTGCGCACGCCCTGCGAGCTGCGGCCGACGCGCCGGATATCGGCGGCCGCGACACGCTGGACCTTGCCGGCCGAAGAGATCGTCAGCAGGTCCTGGTCCTTCGAGCCCACGAACGCGCCGGCGAGCTCGCCGGTCTTGCGCGTGAGCTGGTGCCCGATCACGCCCTTGCCGCCGCGGCCCTTCACCGGATAGTCGATCAGCCGCGAGCGCTTGCCGTAGCCGTTCTGGGTGACGCTGACCATCTCCTCGCCGTCGGAGGCGAGCGCCAGCGCGAGGACCTCGTCGCCCTCGGCCAGGCGCATCCCGATCACCCCGGCGGTGGCGCGGCCCATCGGACGTGCCAGCGCCTCGCGGAACCGGATCGCTTGCCCGCGCCGCGATACCAGGAACACGTCGTCCTTGCCGTCGGTCAGGCGCACGTCGACGAGCTCGTCGCCGTCCTTCAGGTTGATCGCAGCCAGACCCGTGCGGGGCGAGTCGTACTCCGATAGCGCGGTCTTCTTCACGATGCCGTTCTTCGTGGCGAACAGCAGGTAGCGGTCGTCGGCGTACTCCTTCAGGTCGAGCACGGCGCTGACCTTCTCGTCGGCGCTGACCTGGACCCCCGGAAGGTTCGCGGCGTAGAGGCCGCGTGCGATCCGCGAGGAGTCCGGCACCTCGTGCACCTTGACCCGGTAGACCTTCCCCCGAGTCGTGAAGAACAGCAGCCAGTGGTGCGTGGTGGTCGTGAAGACGTTCGCGATCACGTCCTCTTCCTTCAGCGTCGCTCCCTTGACGCCCTTGCCGCCGCGGCCCTGCCGGCGGAACGTGTCGATCGGGACACGCTTGACGTACCCGGCGCGTGAGACCGTGATCACCACGTCCTCTTCCGCGATCAGGTCCTCGAGGTCGAGCTCTCCCTCGTCGGCCTTCAGCTGCGTGCGCCGAGCGTCGGCGTGCTTCTTCCGGATCTCGAGCAGCTCGTCCTTGATCACGCCGCGGAGCTTCTTCGGGTCCTTCAGCAGCGAGTTCAGGTAGCGGATCCGCGCCAGGAGGTCCTTGTGTTCCTTCTCGAGCTCGGCGCGGGCGAGCTTCGTGAGGCGTCGCAACGGCATGTCCAGGATGTGGTTGGCCTGGATCTCGCTGAGCTTGAAGGTCGACATCAGCTTCGTGCGGGCCTCGTCGGCGTCCTGGGAGGCCCGGATGATCTTGATCACCTGGTCGAGGTGCTCCAAGGCGATCAGGAGCCCCTGGACGATGTGGTCGCGCTCTTCGGCCCTGCGCTTCTCGTACCGCGTGCGCCGCGTGACGACGTCGACCTGATGATCGACGTAGTAGCCGACCATCTCCGCGAGGTTCAACGTGCGCGGCACGTTGTCGACGAGCGCGAGCATGATCACGCCGAACGAGTCCTGCAGCTGCGTGTGCTTGTACAGCTGGTTCAGCACCACGTGCGGGTTCGCACCGCGCTTCAGGACGATCACGAGCCGCATGCCCTCGCGGCCGCTCGAGTGGTCCTGGACGTCGGCGATCTCCTTGACGCGGCCGGCCTTGACCAACTCGGCGATCTTCTCTGCCAGGCGCGCCTTGTTCACCTGGTACGGCAGCTCGGTGACGACGATGTTCGAACGGCCCTGCGAGCCCTCCTCGATCGTGGTGACCGCGCGGACCTTGATCGAGCCGCGTCCGGTCTCGTAGGCGTCCTTGATGCCCTGCTTGCCCATGATCGAGGCGCCGGTC
The DNA here is from genome assembly GCA_035490535.1 of Actinomycetota bacterium. Taxonomy (GTDB): domain Bacteria; phylum Actinomycetota; class UBA4738; order UBA4738; family HRBIN12; genus AC-51. The sequence goes on along the minus strand of DATHCP010000082.1, from coordinate 15,724 downwards.
GGGAAGTCCGGTCCCTTCACGAACTTCATGAGGTCGGCCGGCGTGGCGTCCGGATGGTCGATCGCGTGCACGACGGCGTCGATCACCTCGCCGAGGTTGTGGGGCGGGATGTTCGTGGCCATGCCGACGGCGATGCCGCCGGCGCCGTTCACGAGGAGGTTCGGGAAGCGGCTGGGCAGGACCAGCGGCTCCTGCTCGTACCCGTCGTAGTTCGGCACCAGGTCGACGGTCTCCGCCTCGATGTCCCGCAGCATCTCCATCGCGAACACGCCGAGGCGGCCCTCCGTGTAGCGCGCCGCGCCGGCGGGATCCCCGTCGACCGATCCGAAGTTGCCGTGCGGATCGATCAAGGGATAGCGGAGGGAGAAGTCCTGCGCCATGCGCACCATCGCGTCGTAGATCGCGACGTCGCCGTGCGGGTGGTACTTGCTCATCACCCCGCCGACGACGTTGGCCGACTTCCGGTAGGGGCGGTCGGGCCGCAGGCCCTGTTCGAGCATCGACCAGAGGATCCGGCGGTGGACCGGCTTCAGGCCGTCGCGGACGTCCGGCAGCGCGCGGCCGACGATCACCGACATCGCGTAATCGAGGTAGGAGCGCTGGATCTCCTCCTCGAGCTGCACCGGCTCGATCCGGCCGGCGAACAGGTTCTGGCTCATCGGCGCGGCCCGTTAGACATCGAGGTTCTCCACGTACCGCGCGTTCGTCTCGATGAACTCACGGCGCGACGGGACGTCCTCGCCCATCAGCACCGTGAAGAGACGGTCGGCGGTGGCGGCGTCCTCGAGCGTGACCTGCAGCAGCGTGCGTCGCTCGGGATCCATCGTGGTGTCCCACAGCTGCGAGGCGTCCATCTCGGCCAGGCCCTTGAACCGCTGGGGGTCGAGCTTGCGGTCATTGCCGTTCGAGGATCGCCAGTCGTCCCATTCGCGCTCGGTGTAGAAGTAGCGCTCCTGCTTGCCGTCCTTCACGAGGTACAGCGGCGGCTGCGCGAGGTAGACGTAGCCCGCGTCGATCAGTCCGCGCATGTTCCGGAAGAAGAACGTCAGCAGCAGCGTGCGGATGTGGGCGCCGTCGACGTCGGCGTCGGCCATGATCACGATCCGCTGGTAGCGCGCCTTCTCCAGGTCGAACTCCTCGCCGACGCCGGTGCCGATCGCAGTGATCAGCGCCTGGATCTCGAGGTTCTCCAGGATCTTGTGCAGGCGCGCCTTCTCGACGTTCAGGATCTTGCCCCGGATCGGCAGGATCGCCTGGGTGGCCGGGTTGCGGGCGCTCTTGGCCGAGCCGCCGGCCGAGTCCCCCTCGACGATGTACAGCTCGCAGGAGCCGGGATCGTTCAGCTGGCAGTCGGCGAGCTTCCCGGGCAGCGAGCCACCCTCCAGGAACGACTTGCGGCGCGTGAGGTCGCGCGCCTGCTTGGCCGCCAGGCGGGCCTTCGCGGCCTGCAGCGACTTCGTGGCGATCCGCTTGCCGTCTCCCGGGTGCTCTTCGAGCCACTCCGCGAACTGCGCGTTCACGGTGGTCTCGACCAGCGAGCGCATCGAGGCGTTGCCGAGCTTCGTCTTCGTCTGGCCCTCGAACTGCGGCTCCTTCAGCTTCACGGAGATGATCGCGATCAGCCCCTCACGGACGTCCTCGCCGATCAGGTTCTCGTCCTTCTCCTTCAGCAGGCCCTTCGCGCGCGCGTACCGGTTCAGCACGTTCGTGAGGGACTTCTTGAACCCCTCCTCGTGCATGCCTCCCTCGTGCGTGTTGATCGTGTTCGCGAAGGAATAGACGGACTCGGCGTACCCGGAGGTCCACTGCAGCGCGACCTCGACCTCGCCGTCGGCGCCCTTGTACTCGATCGGGATCACGCGGTGGACGGCTTCCTTGCCCTGCGCGAGGTACTTCACGAAGTCGACGAGGCCGCCGGAGGCTTTGAAGACCTCCTTGCTCTTGTCCCGCTCGTCGAGGAGCACGATCTCGACCCCCTTGTTCAGGAAGGCGAGCTCCTGCAGGCGCTCGGTGAGGATCTCCTTCCGGAACTCGAGCGTCTCGGTGAAGATCTCGGGGTCCGGCCAGAAGCGCACGATCGTGCCGGTCTTCGTGCTGGCCTTGCCCTTCGTCAGCTTCTTCGTGGTCTTGCCCCGGGCGAACGCCATGTTCCAGGTGAAACCGTCGCGCATCACCTGGACCTCGAGCTTGGACGACAGCGCGTTCACCACCGAGACGCCGACGCCGTGCAGGCCGCCGGAGATCGCGTAGCCCCCGCCGTCGAACTTGCCGCCGGCGTGCAGGACCGTCAGGGCGACCTCGACGGCCGGACGACGGTCACGCCGCCCGGGGATCGGCTTGACCGGGATGCCGGCGCCGTTGTCCTGGACGCCGACGGATCCGTCCGCATGGATCGTGACGCCGATCCGGTCGGCCCGGCCCGCCATCGCCTCGTCGATCGCGTTGTCGACGAGCTCGTACACCAGGTGGTGCAGCCCCCGGACGCTGGTGGTGCCGATGTACATGCCCGGGCGTCGCCGGACCGGTTCGAGGCCCTCGAGGACCTGGATGTTGCTGGAGTCGTAGTCGGATCGGGAGCTGCCGGTGGTCTTCCGGGTGGTCGGTTTCCGGGGGCTGGTGGTCTTCGCTGCAGTGGTCAAACGTCCTCCGATCGGGGCCGCACGACACCCCGCGGGGAGGCTGCCGGGGCGTGCGACGGATGCTGCGCACGAACGCCTCTATCCTACCTGAGCAGGGCGATGTTCGACCGCATCTGCAGGGTCGAAATCTGCCCTTCTACCTGCGGTTTCGGCGCTCGGTCGACGCGCTTCCGACCACCACGCGGACCGTGGTGATCACGCCCGAGCCCAAGGCTTCGTCGGCGCGTTCGCGGATCTGCTCGGACAGGTAGCGGGCCTGCGATCCCCACGGCCCGTCCTGGGCCCGGACCGTCAGCACGCCGGCCTCCAGGGACACCGGACGCGTGGCCGCGCCGAGGCGTTCGCCCAGCAGTTCGGGCCAGCGTCGCATCAGCGTCGCGATCGGCCGCCCGCGGCGGAAGTCGTCGGTCTCCATCAGGCGCTCGAGCACCTCGCCGATCGCGACAGGGTCGCCGCTTCGTTGATCCGCGCGCCGTTCGAAGCCCTTCGAGTGCGGCATCTCAAGCCGCCCTCGGCGTCAGCACGCCCGCTGTGATGTCCCACACCGCGCTCGCCTGCGACGGGACGTCGGCCTCGTCGGCGACGGTGATCACGACCTGGCCCTCACGCCCGGCAAGGAGCTCGGCGACACGGTCCCGGCGCGAGGGATCGAGCGCGCTGTAGGGATCGTCCACCAGCACGACCGGCGGCTCGCCGAGCGCAGCGCCGACGGCGCCGGCAACCCCGAGCCGCAAGGACAGCGCGGCGACCCAGGTCTCCCCGTGCGAGGCGAACGCCCGCGCGCCCAGATCGCGCACCGCGAGCTCGAGGTCATCGCGGTGTGGGCCGACCAGTGAGGTCCGGCGTTGCAGCTCGTCGGGACGGCGCTCGGCCAGACGCTCCCGGAACGCGTCCTCCACGTCATCGTCGGCCTCGACGTTCGGCAGGTACCGCACGAGCAAGCCGTAGCCGGTCACGCCGCCGAACGCATCCGAGGCCGGCGGTGCGAGGGCCTGCACGGCCGCCGCCCGGGCCCGCACGACCGCGGCGCCGGTCGTCACGAGCTGCTCGTCCCACGCCTCCAGATCGGCCGGCGCGCCGCGTCCCTCGTGCTCCTTCAGCAGACGGTTCCGCTGCCGGAGCACACGCTCGTAGGCGGTCGTGAGCGTGTCGTTCGCCGGATGCAGCTCCACGACCGCCTCGTCCATGAACGCCCGGCGGTGCGACGGCTCGCCGATCACCACCGGCAGGTCGAACGGTCCGAACAGCACGCTGCGCACCTGGCGCCGCAGGTCGCGTTTGCGACGGACCGGCGAGCGGTTCACCTGGATCTTGTTGGCGCCCTTACGGCGGATCTGCACCTCGACCAGGACCCGGCCCTCGAGCGTCTCGTACTCCCCCCGTACGAACGCTTCCTCCGCGCCCTCCCGGACGAGCGGCTCGCTGGAGCTGACACGTGGGCTGCCGAGGGCGTAGAGGAACTGGATCGCCTCGAGCAGGTTGGTCTTGCCTTCGCCGTTCGGCCCGACCACGACGATCAGGCCGTCCGGGAACGGATCCACCTTCGTGAGCGCGTGGTTCCGGAAGTCCCGCACCTCGAGCCAGCCGAGCCGCATGCCGCCGGGAGCGAGACGATCACGCGACAGCGGCCGGCAGGCGCACCGGCATCACCAGGTACGTGTAGCCGTCGCCATCGCCGCGCACGACGCCCGGCTTCAACCCGTCGCGGACGTCCAGCCGCACCGACTCGCCGACCGCGGCGGTGAGGCCGTCGATCAGGTACGACGGGTTGAACGCCACGGTCAGGTCCTCGCCCTCGTACCGCGCCTCGACCGCCTCGACCGCCTGGCCGAGGTCGGGAGAGCTGGACGAGAGCTTCACGCCGAGGGCGTTGAACTCCAGGCGCACCGGCGTGGTGTCCCGAGCGAGCAGGCCCACGCGACGAACGGCGTCGAGCAGCTGCTGACGCGACACCGTCAGTCGCGAGCCCTGCGACTCGGGCAAGAGCTGGTGGTAGTTCGGGAACTCACCCTCGATCAGCCGTGACGTGAGCGTCAGTCCGCCGGTGCGGAACGACACCTGCGCGTCGTCGAGGAAGATCTCGACCTGGCCCTTCTCGTCGGCCGACGCCGCGCGGCCGGCCTCCGCGATCGCCCGCTCCGGGACGATCGCCTTCGCCTCGCCGTCGGCGGTAGCCACCAGATCCCGGACGGCGAGCCGGTACGAGTCCGTGGCGACCAGCACGCAACCCTCGCGGCTGATCTCGAGCAGCACACCGGTCAGCACCGGTCGCGCCTCGTCCCGGCTCGCGGCGCGGGCGACCTGCGAGACCGCCTCCGCGAACGCCCCGGCCTCGGCCTGGACGTGCGTCCCGCCCGGATCCTGCAGTCCGGGGAAATCCTCCGCCGGCAGCAGACGGAGCGAGCCTTCGTAGGCCGCGCACCGGATCCGCGCCTGCGACCCGTCGGTCTCGACGTCGACCGGCGCGTCCGACAGCGACTTCACGGTGTCCCCGAGCAGTCGCGCCGGCACGAGTGCCACCCCCGGCTCCGAGACCTGCACGTCGATCGCCAGCCGAGCCGAAACCTCGAGATCGGTCGTCGTGAGCGTCAACGAACCCTCGCCGGCAGCGTCCAGCAGCACGCCGGTCAGCGCCGGGATCCCGGGCCTCGAGGACACGCCGCGTTGCACGGTCTGCAGCGCCTCCGACAGCGCGTCGCGATCACATCGGAACCTCACCGTCGACACCCCCTGCTTCTCTTCAAGGTCTTGTTCTTCCAAACCCGGTAGTGACAGGCATGGGGGAACCGTGGAGAACCCCCGTGTTCGCGCAGCGTACGAGCCGGGTGCGACATGTGCACGGGATGGGGATGGGGCCTGTCGATCCCGGTCGGAGATCCGGAGCGTCAAGGGTTCCCCACCGTGGATGCCGACGTTGTCCCCACATCGTTCAGACCCCGCCCCGCACGCGGCCGCGCACGATCCGGGTCAGGTCCTGGACCTGTCGGAAGGTGGCATCGCGGGCCCGCATCTCGTCCTCGACCTTCTTGATGCCGTGGAGCACGGTGGTGTGATCCCGTCCGCCGAAGATCTCTCCGATCTTGACCAACGAAAGCCCCGTGCACTCGCGCATCAGGTACATCGCGATGTGCCGGGCCTGGGTCAACGGCCGCGATCGCGACTTCGACACGAGGTCGCCGGTGGACAGCGAGAAGTAGTCGGCCGTCTCCTCCATGATCAGTTGCGGCGGGATCTCGTGCTCGGTCTGGGGGATCAGGTCCTGCAGGGCGCGCTCGGCCAAGACTTGGTCGATCGGTTGCTGGGTCAGCTCCGACCAAGCGACGACCCGGACCAGCGCACCCTCGAGTTCGCGGACCGACTGATCGAACTTCGAGGCGACGAACTCGATCACGTCGTGGGAGATCGTCAGGCCCTCCCGCTCGGCCTTGAGTTGCAGGATCGCGATCCGCGTCTCGAGGTCGGGGGGCTGGACATCGACACAGAGCCCCCATCGGAACCGGCTCACGAGCCGTTCCTCAAGCCCCGAAAGCTCGTGCGGTGGCCGGTCGGAGGCGATCGCGATCTGCCGGGCGCTCCCGTGCAGATGGTTGAACGTGTGGAAGAACTCGGTCTGCGTCTCCTCGCGCTTGGCCAGGAACTGGATGTCGTCGACGAGCAGCACATCGACCTCGCGGTAGCGCTGCCGGAACCGGTCGCCCTGGCGCTCGCGCACGGCCTTGATGAACTCGGTCACGAATTGCTCCGACGTCACGTACTTCACGCGGATGCCGGGATTGATCCGGTAGATGTGATGACCCACGGCGATCAGCAGATGGGTCTTGCCCAGTCCCACACCGCCGTAGATGAACAGCGGGTTGTACGCCGTCGACGGCGGCGCCTCGGCGACCGCCATCGCGGCCGCGTGCGCGAAGCGGTTGCTCGGGCCCGGGACGAACGCATCGAACGTGTAGTTCGGGAACGGGAGTCCCGGCGCGCCGAGGGCCGGCGACGAGGGGATCCGTGCCTCGGCAGGCGCCGGCGGCTCGGCCAGCGCAACGGTCGTCGAGTAGACCTCGGCGGCCCCGTCGTCGCGGATCGGGCGGAGCCCCTCCTCGATCTCGAACTCGATCTTGACCGGGCGCCCGCACGCCGCCGCGGCCGCATCTTCGATCAGCGAGAGATGGTTGTGCTGCAGACGTTCACGGACGAGCGTGCTGGGCACGGCCAGGGTGAGGACGTTCGCGTCCAGCGTGGTGGCGCGCACGTCGGAGAACCACATCACCAACGTGGTCTCCGGCAGTTCCTCGCGCGCGCGGGTCAGGACGTTGGACCAGGCATCGCGCGCGGCATGCTCCGGGTATGCGGACACCATGCCTATTCCACAGGACCTTTCCACAACGGTGGATAACCCTGGTTCCGGGGGAGGGTTCTCCGTCGACCCGACTCCTCGCGAGTCGGAAACCGGGGGGAAGGCGGGCTGGACCATAGCACGGGGTTTTTCCACACCGCACGCGGGCGCCGGGGTCTTGACGCACTTTCTCTTGTCAAGGGCTTTGTCCAGCGAGGATGCGCACCCGTATACTGCGTGGCCGCCGGCGCCGCCGGATCCCTGCATCAGTGACCGAGGACTCCACGGATGGCTAAGGGCAAGCGAACGTATCAACCGAACACCCGCCACCGCGCGAAGGTGCATGGCTTCCGCCACCGCATGCGGACCCGGGCCGGTCGCTCGATCCTCGGTTCCCGCCGTCGCAAGGGACGCGCCCGGCTGACCGTCTGACCACGGGTCCTGTGCGCACCCCCGACATCCGGCGGGTCCTTGCAGCTCCCGATCGGTTCCATGGGAGGCGGGTGGTAGTGTTCCTTGCGCCCGGGACCGGGCGGGCGGCTTTCGTCGCAGGCCGGAAGGTCGGCGGCGCGGTCCAACGGAATCGGGCCCGGCGCATCTTGCGGGCGGCTTGGTCCGAGGTCGTGCCGGGGATCGCAGACGGATACGACGCCGTGCTGGTGGCCCGCCCGGCCATCCGTAGGGCGAAGACGCAGGACCTGGTGGCCGAGATGACCGAGCTCCTCCCTGAGGCACGCGAACCGTGACCGACATGCGCCGGTTCCTGTGGCTCGCCGGGGCCCCACTGCGGGCGCTGTTGATCGGCGCGATCCGTGTCTACCGGCTGACGCTGTCGGGCTGGCTCGGCGGGCAGTGCCGCTTCTCGCCTACGTGTAGCCGTTACGCCGAGGACGCGATCAGGAGTCGTGGCGCGGTGGTCGGCTCCGGGCTCGCGATCTGGCGTGTCTTGCGCTGCAACCCGTTCGGGCATGGCGGGCTGGACCCGGCCCCCGCAAGGCGGCAGTATGATGCGCTCATACCGAGTGCTCGCCACGAGAGGTCGGGGATCTGACCGTGCTCGCCCAGGCGCTGTGGCAGGCGCTGCTGAACGGGTTCGGATTCGTCCTGGCGTGGATCTACAGCGTCGTTCCGAACTACGGGATCGCGATCGTCCTGATGACCGTCGCGATCCGCCTGGTGCTGCTCCCGCTCGGGATCAAACAGATCAAGTCGATGCAGAACATGCAGGCGCTGCAACCGAAGGTGAAGGAGCTGCAGAAGAAGTACAAGAACAACAAGGAGAAGCTGCAGCAGGAGCAGATGCGCCTCTACCGGGAGGCGGGCGTCAATCCGCTCGGCGGCTGCCTGCCGATGCTCCTGACGCTCCCCTTCCTGTTCGCGATGTATGCCGTCATCAAACAGCCGATCCTGTCGCCCTCGCAGCAGCAGAAGGGCGCCTTCGTCGTCGAGAACAACCACCTGCCCGAGGACAGCCAGCTGTTCCAGAACGTGCTGCTTCATAAGGACACGGACTTCCTGTTCATGAATCTGCAGTGCAACTTGGTCGGATCAGGGACCCAGGTGGAACTGAGGTACAAGGACCCGTCGGACGGCAAGGTGAAGCAGCTGCCGAACGGCGCGCCGATCCTCGGGACGAACGGTCAGCCCTTATCGTTCCCCGCGACGACCCAATCCACGCTGGACTGCGGCGCCTCTCGGATCCCGTACACGATCCCATACGTGCTCCTGGTCGCGATCATGGTCGGCTCGACGTACTTCCAGACCTTCCAGATGCAGCGCGCGAGCCCGGCCGGGTCATCGACATCTCAGCAGCAGGCGATCACCCGGGTGATGCCGCTGATGTTCGCCTTCTTCGGATTGCAGTTCCCCGCCGGCCTGGTCCTGTACTGGACGACGTCCAACGGGCTTCAGGTGGCGCAACAGACCTACCTCCTTCGCGCAGGACATATCGGGCCCGAGGCGCTGGATCGCCGCATGGCCGAGCAGCGCGCCCGGATGGAGAACCAGGAGCCGAAGAAGGGGATCATGGGCTGGATCACGGAGCGGGCTGAGGCCGCCCAGAAGCAGCGCCAGGACCCGACCGGGAACAGCGGCTCCACCAACCGGAACCAACCCAACCGCGGGTCGGCGAAGGGCGGGCCTCCGCAGAAGGGCCAGCGGCCGCCGCAGAAACCGAAGCCCGGATCGAAGCAGCCGGGATCGAACGCGAAGGGTCAGTCGGGCGCCTCGAAGGACGGCGCGGGGGCCGCGCCGAAGAAGCCGAGGCGCCCGTCTTCCGGTGGTGCCCCGCCGGGGAACCAGCTCAAGCGAGACCAGCCGCGCACCCCGGATCCCGAGGAGACCCCGTGATGGCCGAGGACGAGCAGCCGACCGAAGACCTCGAGGAGCAGGCCGACGCGGTCGCGGACTTCGTCGAGGAGCTCCTCGTGAAGATGGACATCGATGCGATCGCCGAGCCTTCGGAACGCGGTGGCCGCGTCTACGTGGACATCGTGGACGGTCCCGAGGAGGATCTCGCTCTCCTGATCGGCAAGCACGGCCAGACGCTGGACGCGATCCAGGAGCTGGCGCGCCAGGTCGTCGGTCATCGCCTGGATGAACGGATCCGGGTGTTGGTCGACGTGGAGGACTATCGCAAGCGCCGGGCCGCTCGACTGGAGGAGAAGGCGCAGGAGGCGGCCGATCGAGCGCTCGAGACGGGGCAGGAGCAGGAGCTCGAGCCGATGGACGCGCTGGAGCGAAAGATCGTGCACGACGCGGTGGCGGCGATCGACGGCGTGGAGAGCGGCTCGCGCGGTGAAGAGCCGAACCGTTTCGTGGTGATCAGTCCCGAGTAAGGATGCTCTGCCCGCCTTCCGGGGAGCATGTTTCACGTGAAACATGAGGCTTGGACCCGGTGGTTGGGGGACCTTTCCGTCGAGCGAAGCCGCCTGGAGCTGCTCGATGAATACGCCGCGATCCTGCTGGACGAAGCCGTCCCGGCAGGGATGATCGCGGAGGCCGACGCACCGAACATCCGCGAACGCCACGTGGGCGACTCCCTGCGAGCCGCTCCATCGCTCGGCCCCAGCGGGTCCGTTCTGGATCTGGGATCGGGGGCCGGCCTTCCGGGGCTACCCCTGGCCCTAGTGCGGCCGGACCTGGCGTTCGTTCTCGCGGAGCGCCGGCGATCTCGAGCCGCGTTCCTGGAGTCGGTGGTTGACCGTCTCCGGCCAGGGAACGTCGTCGTCCACCCTGGGCCGGCTGAGAAGCTCCCGCCCGACGCCGACGTCTGCCTGGCTCGGGCGTTCGCCCCACCGGGGCGCACCTGGGAGGTCGCCGCCGCCCTCTTGGGACGGGGGGGCAGGCTCCTGTACTGGGCCGGCCGAAGCTTCGATCCGGCCACCGACGTGCCGCCGGGCGCCCGTGCCAAGGTTTTCGCGAGCAGCGGTCTTGCGCACGGCGGGGCCGTGGTTATCATGACCCGGCAGTGAGCAGACCTTCCTCGGGGCCTCCTTCGTCGTCCGCTCCTTCCGCTACCGGAGGGGTCGCTCAGGCCAACCGGTCAACGCGGCGCGGGAAGTCCGTCGAGCCGAAACCCCCCGAGGTGCCGGGCGCCGCGCGTGTCGTCGCGATCGCGAACCAGAAGGGCGGGGTCGGGAAGTCCACCACGGCGGTGAGCCTTGGGGCGGCGCTGGCCGACCTCGGCTATCGAGTGCTGGTGATCGACCTCGACCCCCAGGGCAACGCCTCGACCGGCATGGGGATCCGCCACGAGGCCCGAGACACGACGGTCTACGAGGTGGTCGTGGCCGAGGCACCGATCGAGGCCGCGATCGTGCGAACGCAGATCGATGGTCTTCATGCCGTTCCTTCGACGATCGACCTGGCCGGTGCGGAGATCGAGCTGGTGAGCCAGTTCTCCCGCGAAACCCGGCTCAAGAGGGCGATCCAGCCGGTCGCCGAGGGTCGGTATGACTTCATCCTCCTCGATTGCCCGCCGTCGCTGGGCCTGCTGACCGTGAACGCGCTGACCGCTGCGGAGGAGCTCATCGTCCCGATCCAATGCGAGTACTACGCACTCGAGGGTCTCGGCCAGCTGCTGCGCAACGTGAACCTCGTTCAGCAGAACATCAATCCGGAGCTGCGCCTGTCCGGCATCGTGATGACGATGTTCGATCCCCGCACGAAGCTCTCCGAGCAGGTGGTCGACGAGGTGCGCCGGTTCTTCGGCGACCTGGTGTACGACGTCATCATCCCGCGGACGGTCCGGCTCTCGGAGGCCCCGGGATTCGGCCAGCCGATCACCGTCTACGATCCCCGATCGAAGGGAGCCGAGACCTATCGCAGCCTGGCACGCGAGGTCGCGCTCCGGCCTCCACCCGAGACGCCGATGCCCGCCTTCGATGACCTTCCGACCGTGATGCCGGTGCAGATCCGGGACGAGGCCTCGCTTCCCCCGGAGGCCGAGTTGGAGGTCGAGCCCGAGCCGGCTGCCGAGCCGGCGCCCGAGCCGGCGGCCGCCGCGGCCCCGGTTCCGGATCCTGAGCCCGAGCATCCCGAGCGGCCCTCCTCCGAGGCGACGCCGGCCGAACCGCAGGTGACGCTGCCTCCGATCGATCCACCGCAGGCTTCCGAGCCGCCTCCATCCGTGGCGACTCCTCGGCCCGAGGCCGGCGCACCGCCCGAGCCTCCTCGCCCTCAGGCTGGCGCCGAGGAGATCTGGGACGACCTGAACCTCCCGGTTCAGCCGAAGGTGCGCAGCCCCCGTCCCGGCACGCCTCCTGGGGCCTTGCCGCAACGGCGCGTCGTGGTGATCGATGACAGCTCCGATCCCGAGCCGACGGCGCTGGTGCCCCCGACGACGAACGGCGCCGGAACACGGTCCGACGAGGACATCGGGGCGACGCTGCATGACGAGGGCGGCGAGTCGAAACGACGGTGGCGGTTGTTCCGCAAGGGAGGTGAGTGATGTCGAAGCGAGGCGGACTCGGCCGCGGGCTCTCGGCCCTGATCCCGGGCGCTCCGGAGGCGGGAGAGGCCGCGAGCGGGCTGATCGACGCGCCTGTGAACGCGATCGCGCCGAACCCGAAACAGCCGAGGACCAAGTTCGACGACGAGACGATCGCCGCACTCGCCGCCTCGATCCGCGAGGTCGGCATCTTGCAGCCGATCGTCGTGCGAAGGGCGGGCGATGGCCGCTATGAGCTGATCGCGGGCGAACGCAGGCTCCGCGCCGCGAAAGCGGCCGGACTCGCAACCGTGCCGATCGTCCTGCGCGAATCCGACGACGCGGACCTCCTGCGCGAAGCGCTGATCGAGAACATCCATCGCGAGGACCTCAACCCGATCGAGCAGGCGGAGGCCTTCAAAGCGTTGCTGGGCGAGCTCGGCCTGAAGCAGGAGGAGCTCGCCGATCGCGTTGGTGTGTCGCGGTCACACATCGCGAACACGATCCGGCTGCTCGGCCTCCCCTTACCCGTGCAACAGCTCCTGACGGACGACAAGATCACCGCCGGGCACGCTCGTGCGTTGCTCTCCCTCGGGGACGCGGAGGCGATGTCGAACCTCGGGCTTCGGGTCGCGGCCGAGGACCTTTCCGTGCGGCAGACGGAAGAGGCGGTCCGAAGGTTCCTGGAGCCGCCGGCCGCGGATCGCGCGCCGAAGGCCCCGGCCGCCAGCGAGTCCGCCGCCGACGGCGGACTCGGTGAAGTCGAGGAGATCCTTTCCGAGCAGCTGGCGACCCGGGTCTCGATCCAGATGGGGGCCAAGCGAGGCAAGGTGATCATCGAGTTCGGCTCGCCGGACGACCTCGAGCGGATCGTCTCGGAGATCGTCGGTTCCGGTCCGGGCCTGGCACCGGACTGAGCCTCAGGGCCGCGCGGCGGCCGCCTGTAGGATGCGGTCGCACAGATCGGGAAGGTCCATCGCGGCGACCTGTGCGGCCATCGGAAGGAGCGAGGTCTCCGTCATGCCCGGGGAGACGTTGACCTCGAGGACCCACGGCCTGTCGCCGCGATCGACGATCAGATCGACGCGGGTGACGTCGCGCAGCCCGAGGCCGGCGACGGCACGCGCGGCCTCGTCGAGCGTCGCGCCCGAGACGTCGCTCGAGATCCGCGCCGGCACGAAGTACTCGGTCGCGCCGGCCGTGTACCGGGCCGCGTAGTCGTACCGCCCGGTCTTCGGGGCGATCTCGACGAGCGGCAGGGGCTCCAAGGGGGCGCCGACGAAGCTCGCCGCGACCTCCGTGCCATCGACCATCCGCTCGATCACGGCGGCGCCGCTGAACGAGAGCGCGGCCATCACGGCGGCCGCCAGATCCGCCTCGCGCTCGACGAAGCCCACGCCGAGTGCCGACCCGCTTCGCGATGGCTTCACGACGCAGGGCAGGCCGAGACGTTCGACCACCCGGCCGAGCGCCGCGCCGCCGCCGAGGTCGCGCAGCGCCCACCCTTCGATCGCGACCCACTCGGGCGTGGCGACGCCGGCGCGCCGCAACGCGTCCTTCGCCAACAGCTTGTCGAAGGCGATCTCGCAGTCGAACGCTGCGGTGCCGGTGTAGGGCAGGCCGAGCAGGTCGAGGAGACGCTGGACCGTTCCATCCTCGCCTTCCTTGCCGTGCAGCGCCAAGTAGCAAACCTCGGGCGGCCGCTCGCCGAGGGCTTCCACGAGCGGGCCCTCGCCTGGATCCACGATCCAGGCGTCATGCCCTCGCTCGTTGAGTGATGCCATCACACGATGGCCGCTCCGAAGCGAGACCTCACGCTCGGGGGTCCGGCCACCCGCGAGGACCGCGACCCTCATGGGTTGATGCTCCGGAAGAGATGTTCCTCGTCCGCCAGGAGGGCTCCGAGCCGGTCGATCCCCTCGCGGATCCGATCCTCGCTCGGCAGGCAGAAGGCGAGGCGCATCTGGTTCGCGCCGCGTCCGTCGGCATAGAAGGCGGTACCCGGCACGTAGGCGACGCGCCGTTCGACGGCGGCCGCCAGCATCGCCCTCGTATCGAACCACGACGGAAGCGTGACCCAGAGATAGAAGCCGCCGCGCGGATCCGTGATCTCGGCGTCGGCCGGGAAGCGCTCCGCGATCGCGGCTGCCATCGCGTCCCGCCGCGACCGGTACGTGTCCACCAACCCGCCGAGCACGCCGCGCCAGCGATCCTCGTCGGCGAACCATCGTTCGGTCAGGAGCATGTTGAGGTTCGAGCCGCAGAGGTCGGCCGCCTCCTTCGCCAGCACGAGGCGCTGTGCGACCGAGGGCTCGCCGAGGGCCCAGCCCACCCGGACCCCCGGCGAGAACGTCTTGGACACGGTGCCGAGGTAGATCACGTTCTCCGGATCGAGCGTCTTCAGGCAGGGGAGCGCCTCGTCGTCGAACCGGAGCAGGCCGTAGGGGTTGTCCTCGATGATCGGGATCCCGGTCTCGCGGCACAACGCCACCAGTCGCTCGCGCCGCTCGAGCGACATCGTCACACCCGAGGGATTGCCGAAGTTCGGCACGGTGTAGACGAACGTCGGTCGCTCGCCGCGGAAGAGCGCCTCCTCCAGCTGGTCGACGATCATCCCGTCGGCGTCCACCTCGACATGCAGGTACCGCGGTTGGTACGCGCCGAAGGCGCCGAGCGCGCCCACGTAGGTGGGTGCTTCCAGGGCGATCGTGTCGCCGGGGTCGATGAAGATCTTGCCGAGCAGATCGAGCGCCTGCTGCGCCCCGGTCGTGACCACCACGTCCTCCGGATCCGCCTGGAGACCCTCCTCCGCCATCAGCATCGCGAGGCGCTCGCGCAGCGCGAGCTGGCCCTGGCCGCCCCCGTACTGCAGCGCCGTCGCGCCGAGATCGCGCATCACCTCCGCCGCCACCACCGCCACCTCGTCGTTCGGGATCGCCTCCACGAACGGCATCCCGCCGGCGAACGAGATCACCTCGGGGCGCGACGCGACGGCGAAGAGCGCGCGCACCTCGGAGGCGTTCATGCCGGACGTGCGCGCAGCGTAGCGCTCGACGAATCGGTCGATCGAGAACTCGGCCATGTGCCTATGGGGGTGGGGGTGGGAGTGGGCCGGGCGGCTCCGTCGACCGCCCGCCGGAGACCGGTCGGCCGATCGCGAAGTAGAGGATCGCGCCGATCAGGGACAGGAACACGATCACGAGCACCCAGATCAGCTTCGTCCCGCTCTGGTACAGCCGGTCTTCCGGCACCTGGATGCAATCCACGAGGGCCCAGATCCACACGGCGAACGCTGCGACCCACAGCAGCAGGAACAGCACCAGGAACGGCCCGACGAGCAGGCTCATCGCACCTCCGGAAGGACGTCGGTGGCGATCAGCTCGAGCATCCCAAGGTCGTCGTAGAGCTCGTGGTTCAGGAAGATGCGCTGCACGCCGGCCTCAGCGTACTCACGCAGACGGGCGACGGCGCGCTGCGGCGTCCCCACGATGCAGTCGCGTTCGACGTCGGCGCGGTAGTCGTCGAACGGTCCGGCGTCGGGATCCAGCGCGTGCGCCCGGCGTAGCCGCTCGACATACGCCTCTTCGGTCGGCGCCACGAAGAACCACGTCATCCACGAGGTCACCAACGTGACCGGGTCGCGGCCCTCGGCCTCGGCGCCGGCGCGCGCGCGGGCGAACCGCCCCGCGACCTCCTCGGGCGTTCCGCCCACCGTGTTGAACTCGTCGGCATACCGGCCGATCAACCGCCGCATCCGCGGCCCGACCGTTGAGCCACCCAGGACCAGCGGAGGATGCGGCTGCTGGACCGGCCGTGGGAGCAGTTCGG
>DATHCP010000081.1:0-59111 GCA_035490535.1 Actinomycetota bacterium | reverse complement strand
TGCGTCGGCGCGTTCGCGCCCGTGGTGATGCTGATCGCCTGGCGGCCGCTGTCCGCGATCGACCGGGCCGCCGTCGCGCCCGACGGTGAGACGGTGGCGTTCCTGCGCCGGATGCCGCTCTTCGCACCGCTGCCACCGCCCGCGATCGAACGGATCCTGGCCCGCGTCGAACGGATCTCGGTTCCCGCGGATGAGGTCCTGATCCGCGAGGGCGACGTCGGCGACCGCTTCCTGATGATCGTGGACGGCCGCGGAGAGCTGACGCGAGGCGGGCAGCCCGTGACCGACCTGGGGCCGGGGGATCACTTCGGTGAGATCGCCCTGCTCCGGGACGTTCCGCGGAACGCCACGTTCACCGCAACGACACCGATGACGCTGCTGGTGCTCGACCGCGACACCTTCCTCGAAGCGGTGACCGGACACCCGCAGGTCCACGCCCGCGCGGAAGCGATCGCCGATGCGCGGACGCCGCCGGCCTCGTCGTAGGCCTCAGCCGACGACCCGGTACAGATGCCAGCGGTCGGGGACGCCCTTCAGCTCGTGCTCGCCGGCGTCCTCGAACGCGAGCCCGCTGCCGGCGACGAGGTCCTTCACCGTCTGGGAGACGATCACGTCGGAAGGCCCTGCCGTTGCGGCGATCCGGGCACCGATCGAGACGGTGAGGCCGCCGCATTTCCCCTCGATCACCTCGCACTCGCCGGTGTGGACGCCGGCGCGCACCCGGATCCCCAGGTCGCGGACACGCTCGCTGACCTCCAACGCGCAGCGGATCGCCCGGGCCGGCCCGTCGAAGGTCGCGTAGAAGCCGTCGCCCGCCGTGTCGTTCTCGGCGCCGCGCCAACGCGCCAGCGCCTCGCGAACCACCGCGTGGTGACGCAGGACCAGCTCCTTCCATCCGTGGTCTCCGAGCCGGGCCTGTTCCTCCGTCGAGTCGACGATGTCGGTGAACAGGACGGTGGTCAAGATCGTGTCCAGCTCGGGCGGCGGACGCTCGATCCCGCAGAACGCGAGCGTCTCGGCGATCACCGCCTCGTCCCAGAGCCTCGAGGCGCTCGAGGGCAAGGCGTGGAAGTCGGCGCCCGGGATCAACGACGCGGTGGCGCGGGCCTGCTCGCGGATCCAGTCGCGAGGGGAACCCTCGGTCCCGAGCGCGAGGACCGGCAGCCGGAGGGCGGGCAGGATCTCCCGGACGTCGTACTCGTGGAGCAGTCGGATGAACCGCACCGCGGTCGCCGGCCCGCACGCGTGACGCTGCATCCTCGCGAGGAACCGGATCACGTCCTCGCTCATCTCGGCGCCGGCGTACATCTGCCGGACGAAGGGCTCCGTTCCCCACCCCGTTTCCGCAGCCGAAGCGAGCCGTTCGACGTCGGCCGGGTCGCGCCCGTACGGCCAGTCCGGGGCGGCGACGGAACGGGCCTGCGCACCGAACCACACGAGGCCGGCCACGCGGTCCGGATGCGTCGCGGCCAGGAGCGCGCCGACCATGCCGCCGTCGCCGGAGGTGAGCAGCGTCGGACGGTCCTGCCCGGCGGCGTCCAGCACGGCCAGCAGATCGGCGGCGCGGGTCTCCAGGTTCGGCAGGCCGCCCATGTCGTCGGACAAGCCCGTCCCGCGTCGGTCGTGCACCGTCAGCCGCGAGAACGCGGCCAGCTCGTACCACGACCGGGCCGCCGGTTCGAACTCGAAGAAGAGTTCGATGTTCGTGGCGATCGAGCCGACGATCGCGATGTCCATCGGTCCTTCGCCGATCAGCATGTGAGCGATGTAGCCGCCGTCCAGCGTCTTCGCGTACCGGACCTCCGGGACCTCCGTTGACACCATCAGCTCACCACCCGGTACAGGTGCCACCGGTCGGGGACACCCTTCAGCTCGTGCTCGCCGGCGTCTTCGAAGACGAGCCCGCTCCCGACGACCAGGTCCTTCACCGTCTGCGACACCAGCACCTCGGACGCGGACGCGGACGCCATCACGCGGGCCGCGATGTGAACGGCGATCCCTCGCACCTGGGTGTCCGCACGTTCGATCTCGCCGATATGGGCCCCCGCCCGAACCTCGATCCCGAGCTCGCGCACCGCCGAGGAGATCGCTCGCCCACACTCGACCGCCCGGGCCGGACCGTCGAACGTCGCCAGGAAGCCATCGCCGGTGGTGTCGATCTCGTCTCCCCGGAACGCCGCGAGTTGCCGACGGACGACGGCGTGATGCTCCTCGAGGAGGTCGTTCCACGCCGCGTCGCCGAGCGCGGAGGCGTGCTCGGTCGAGCCGACGATGTCGGTGAACAGGACCGTCGCGAGCACCCGGTCCGCGCTCGCTCCACGCCGGGCGCCGGTGAAGAACTCCTCGATCTCGTCGAGGACCTGATCCTGGTCGCCCGCCCAGGGGGCGTGATCGGCGCCGGGAAGCTCCACGAACCGGGCCCCAGGGATCCTGCGAGCCATGTCCCGTCCCGCATCGACGTACTCGATCGCGTCGTCCACCCGATGCAGCACGAGGGTGGGGACGCGGATCGTGGGCAGCACCGGCCGGACGTCGATCTGCCGCCACATACGCTCGATCGCGACCGCCGAGTTCGGACTCGCCGCCTGGCGCATGTACCGGGCCCACCACCGAACCGCCCGTTCGTCGCCCGCGAGGGAGGGGTACCACCACGGCACCACCTCCTCGGCGTACGCGAGGGTGCCCCACCCGGCGGTCAGATCCTCCAGGTAGGAGGACCACACCTCCTCGTCCCACGTCCACGGGAAGTCGCTCTTCGCGGTTCCGGCGACGGCCGTGTCGTAGAGGGCCAGCGCGTTCGTGCGCTCGGGGAAGGTGGCCGCGAAGAGCGCGCACAGGCTGCCCGAGTCCGAGCATCCGAAGAGCGAAGGTCGGGCCGAGCCGATCTCGTCCATCACGACGAGCTGGTCCTCCATCAGGACCTCGAGCGGAGGGAGATCTTCGGGGGAGAGACGATCGGACAGCCCCGAGCCCCGCCGGTCCGTGATCACCAACCGGGAGAAGGACGCCAGGCGTCGCAGGAACCGAGCGAACGGCGGGAACTCCCACATCAGATCGAGGTTCCCGATGAAGCCGGGCTGGAACACGACGTCGAGCGGGCCGTCCCCGATCACCTGGTACGCGAGGGCGGCCGTGCCGTTGCGCGCGTAGTGGACCTCGGGAGGTTCGATCATCAGCTCACCACGCGGTAGAGATGCCAGCGGTCGGGAACGCCCTTCAGCTCATGCTCCCCGGCGTCCTCGAACACGAGCCCACTCCCGGCCACCAGATCCCGAACGGTCTGCGAGACGAGCACCTGCGAGGAACCGGCCTTCGAGGCCACGCGGGCGCCGATCGCCACCGCGATGCCGCCGACCTTCCCGTCGATCGTCTCGACCTCGCCGGTGTGCACGCCGGCCCGAACCTCGATGCCGAGCGCTCCCACGCCCTCCACGATCGCCTGCGCGCACCGGACCGCGCGAGCCGGCCCGTCGAAGGCCGCGAAGAAGCCGTCGCCTGCCGTGTCCATCTCCCGCCCGCGGTAGCGGACGAGCATGCCCCGAACGAGCGCGTGATGGCGCTCGACCAGGTCGCGCCACGCGGTGTCGCCGAGCGCCGCGGCTCGCTCGGTCGAACCCACGATGTCGGTGAACAGGACCGAGGCGAGGACCCGGTCGAACTCGGCCTCCTCCTGCCGCAGCTGCCGGAGGAAGTCGCCGATCGCCAGCGCGACGTCGTCCTTCGCTCGCCACGCGTGCTCCTCGCCGGGCAGCTCCGCGATCGTGGCCCCGGGGATGTGCTCGGCGAGGTACCGGCCGTGCTCGATCGGCACCGAACGGTCGCCGACGCGGTGCAGGATCAACGTCGGCGCGTGGATCGCCGGGAGGAGATGTCGGACGTCGAGTTCCGCGTCGACCCGGTACCACTCGGCCGCGTCGCCCGGGCCGCCGCCGCTGCGCATCCACGCGGCGAACGCGGCCATCGTCTCCTCGTCGCCGAGGTCGTCCGGGAACACGTACGGCATCCACTCCTCGGCGAGCTCCCGCGTTCCCCAGCCTCGCTCGATCGAGGCGATGTCCTCCTCGAACGACTCCGGCGTCTGGCCGAACGGATAGTCCGGCGCCCAGGCGGTCCGAGCGGTGGCGGCGTAGGCGATCAACGCGGCGGTCCGCTCCGGGTACGTGGATGCGAACAGCGCGGCGAGGGCGAACCCGTCCTCGATCCCGAACAGGACCGCGCGCTCGGAACCCGCCGCGTCCATGACGGCACGGATGTCGTCCATCCGGGCGTCGAGATCCTTCGCGCGCGCCGCCTCGGTGGCGTGGTCGGACTGGCCGGTGCCGCGCCGGTCGAGCATGATCAGCCGGCCGTTCGCTGCGATCATCCGGAAGTACGCGGCCGAGCGGGGCCACCGCCAGATGTAGTCGAGGCCGGTGAGCCACCCGACCAAGACGATGTCCGGGGGACCCTCGCCGAGGACCTGGTACGCGATGTGGACGCCGTCGACCGTCTTCGCGTAGCGGACCTCGGGGGAGGCTTCCACGTCAGCCCACCACGCGGTAGAGGTGCCATCGGTCGGGCACGCCCTTCAGCTCGTGCTCGCCCGCGTCCTCGAAGACGAGCCCGGACCCCGGAACGAGATCCTTGACGGTCTGCGAGACCAGGACCTCCGATCCGGATGCCCGGGCGGCGATCCGGGCACCGATCGTGACGGGCAGGCCGCCGATCTTCCCGTCGATCACGGTGCACTCGCCGATGTGCACCCCCGCGCGGACCTCCAGACCGATCTCGTGCACGCGCTGCTGCAGATCGACGGCGCATCGCACCGCGCGGGCCGGCCCGTCGAACGTGGCGTAGAAGCCGTCGCCCGCCGTGTCGACCTCGCTCCCGCGCCACCGGGACAGGGCGTCGCGGACGATGTCATGGTGGCGCTCGACGAGCGACTTCCAGGCCGTGTCGCCGACCTCTGATTGCTTCGCGGTCGACCCGACGATGTCCGTGAACAGCACGGACGCGAGGATCGAGTCGACGTGCGCGCTCGGCGTCTCGACGCCGATGAACCGCCGGATCTCCTCGAGCTCACGGTCGATGAGGTCGTCCGACCACTCGCCGTCGGGGAGCGCCCGCACGGTGGAGCCGGGGATCCGCGCCGCCACGTACGCGATCTCCGTTTCCGGCCCGGTGTCCCCACGACCCAGGAGCAAGGTGGGGCATCGGATCGCGGGAAGGATCGCGCGCACGTCGGTGGCGTACCACAGCGTCGAGAGCTGCCGTGCGACGTCGGGGGTGCAGGCGTTCCTGCTCTTCCGGGATGCCATCGCCGCGACCGAGTCTGGAAGCTCGTTCCCGAACCGGCGTTGGTACGCGAGGATCGCCGGTCCGTACCGGCTGGTTCCCCACTGAGTGAGCGCCTCGAAATCGGCCGCGTGGTACTCGGGTCCGGCGCCCCAGGGGTAATCGGGCGCCCACAACGACCGCGGCCCGGGCTCGGACCAGATCAACGACCGCACGCGCTGGGGATCCGTGGCCGCGAACAGCGCGTTGACCGAGCCCGACGTGTACTCGCCGCCCAGTACCACCTGCTCGGTTCCGGCCGCGTCCAGCACCACGCGCAGATCCGCGACCCGCGTCTCCAGGTCCGGGAGGGCCACGTCCCTGCTCGACAGGCCGACCCCCCGGTGGTCGTGGACGATCACGCGGGCGAACGAGGCCAGCTCGGTGAGGAAGCGTCCCCACACCGGCGCGTCCCAATCGAGGTCGATGTTGCCCGGCCACTCCGGCTGCCAGACCAGGTCGATCGGTCCGTCCCCGAGGGTCTGGTACGCCAGGTAGACCCCGTCGGGCGTCGTCGCGTAGTCGGTCTGTACCTCGTTCACGAGCGGTCGCGGATCCGTTGGATCACGCAGAACTCGTTCCCCTCCGGGTCCTGCATGACGGTCCAGATCATGGGGTCGACGTATCCGTCCTGGTCCTGGAGGGTCTCGATCGCCCTGGCCCCGAGGCCCTCGAGGCGGTGCACCTCGTCCTCGAGCCGCCCTGGCGAGGCCAGGTCGATGTGCACCCGGTTCTTGACCACCTTCGACTCCGGAACCTTCATGAATCCGAGGTTCGGTCCTTCCTCCTTCGGATCCCAGAGCTCGACCTCCCCGATGGCCTCGTTCGGCGCGTGGATCTCGTAGGAGAGAGCCTCCGCCCAGAACTCCGCCACCCGCCGCGGGTCGGCGCAATCGAACGTCACGAACAACACCTTCGAGGGCATCGTCAACGTCCTCCTCTCATCCGCTCACCACCCGGTAGAGGTGCCAGCGGTCGGGGACGCCCTTCAGCTCGTGTTCGCCGGCGTCCTCGAACACGAGCCCACTCCCGGCGACGAGGTCCTTCACGGTGGAGCTGACGAGCACCTGCGAGGCCTCGGCCAGTGCGGCCACCCGGGCCGCCACGTTCACGGTCACGCCGATCACGTCCCCGTTCACCGACTCGACCTCGCCGACGTGCACGCCGGCACGGACGGCGACACCGAGATCCTCCACGGCCGGGCCGATCGCGCCTGCGACCCGCACCGCCTGCGCGGGTCCTTCGAACGACGCCAGGACGCCGTCGCCGGTGCTCTTCACGAACCGGCCGCCGTGGGCTTCGATCAGTCCCCGCGCCCGGGCGTCGTGCTGGGCCAGCAGCTCGCGCCAGGCCGCGTCGCCGACCTTCGCCAGATGCTCGGTCGAGCCCACGATGTCGGTGAACAGCACCGCGCGGAGCAGCGTCTCCGAGGGCGTCGCGACCGGCCCCGCACCGACGAAGTCGCGGATCGCCTCCACCATGTCGTCCTGGTTCCCGGAGAACGTCGCCCGTTCCGTGCCGGGGAGCAGGACGAACGTCGACCCCTCGATCAGCGCGCCGATCTCGCGGTCCTTCTCGGCGTTGGGCCAGCCGCGAGCCAACACGAGCGTCGGCACGTGGATCGCGGGAAGCACGGGGCGGATGTCCGTCTCGATCGCGCTGCGGATCAGGTCGGCCGCGCCGTCGGGCGGCACGAAATGGCGCTGGACCTTCGCGTACCAGCGGAGGAACTCGCGGTCGGCGATCAGCGACGGGGCGACCTGTGCCATCGCGGCCGCGGCGGCCGCCTCGGTTCCCCAGGTCCGCCCGAGCAGGTCCAGGTCGCGCGGATGGAACGCGTCGCCGGTCCAGGCGTAGAAGTCCCATACGACGAGCGCGCGCGTGCGCTCCGGGAACGTCGCCGCGAACAACGACGCGAGGTGCGCGCCCGGCCCGGCGCCGAAGATCACGGTCGATCGCGAGCCGGCGTCGTCCAGGACCGCGAGCAGGTCCTGCGCCTGCGTCTCGAGGTCGGGGAGCTCGGCCGCCCGGCCCGACAGCCCCGTGGCGCGCATGTCGTGACGGATCACCCGTGCGAACGTCGCGAGCTTCGTGGTCAGCGAGCGCATCAGCTCGTGCTCCCAGACCACCTCGAGGCTCCCCATGAACGCGTGGAGCCACACGAAGTCGATCGGGCCGTCGCCGACCGTGTGATACGCGATCGAGATCCCGTCGGTGGTGCGCGCGTACCGGGTCTCGGGAACGTCCACGTCAGTTCACCACTCGGTAGAGGCGCCAGCGGTCGGGGACACCCTTCAGCTCGTGCTCACCGGCATCCTCGAACGTGAACCCACTCCCCGCCGTGAGGTCTTTCACCGTCTGTGAGACCAGCACGTCCGACGGCGTGGCCTTCGACGCCACCCGCGCGCCGATCGAGACCGCGAGCCCACCGATCTTCCCGTCGATCACCTCGCATTCGCCGGTGTGGACACCGGCGCGGATCTCGATGCCGAGGTCTCGGACCCGCCTGCCGACCTCCTGGGCCGCGCGGACGGCCCGCGCCGGTCCGTCGAACGTGGCGTAGAAGCCGTCGCCCGCGGTGTCGATCTCCACGCCGCGCCAGCGCGCGAGCGAGTCGCGGACCACCGCGTGGTGCCGCTCGGCGAGGTCCTTCCAGGCCCGATCGCCGAGCGCGGCCTGTTGCTCGGTGGAGCCGACGATGTCGGTGAAAAGGACCGTGGCCAGGACCGAGTCGAACGCGGACGGCGCATGCTGGACACCGGCGAAGTCCCGGACCTGCTCCGCCGCCCACCGCATGTCCTCGAGCGCCCATGGACCCGGCGGGAACGTGCGGAGCTCCGCGCCGGGGATCAGCGAGCGCACGTACTCCGCCTGCTCGGCATCCAGGGGACGGTCGGTCTTCGTCAGGAGCAGGGTGGGGACCTGGATCGAGGGCAGGACCGCGCGCACGTCGCTCTCGTACCAGATCTTCGCCAGCGCCTTCGCCACGTCGGGCGTGCAGGCGTTGCGGCTCGCCTTGACGATCCAGGTTGCCCAGTCGATCGAGATCTCGTTGCCGCGTGAGGCCTCGTCGTTCACGAACCGGCGCCCATACTCCAACGTCCCCCAATGCTCGATGTCGTCCAGTTCACGCGCGCTGTTCTCGTCGGTGCGACCCCACGGGTAGTCGGGAGCCCACGCGAATCGCGGGTCCGGCTCGATCCACACCATCGACGCGACCCGGTCCGGCCGCGTCGCCGCGAGGAGCGCGTTCGGGGACCCCGACTCGAAGACGCCGGTCACCACCGGCCGCTCCGAGCCGACCGCGTCCAGCACGGTCAGGAGATCGGCCACGCGGGTCTCGAGGTTCGGCAGGTCCACGTTCCGGCTGGACAGGCCGATCCCGCGTCGGTCGTGGTAGATCACGCGCGCGAACGACGACAGCGCGCTTGCCCAGGCGCCTCCGAGCGGCTCCTCACGCTCGAAGTCGATGTTGCCGGGCCAGTCGGTCTGCGACACGACGTCGATCGGACCGTCGCCGATCACCTGATACGCGATGAGGACGCCGTCGGGGGTCTCCGCGTAGCCGGTGTCGACGACGTCCACGTCAAGCCACCACCCGGTAAAGGCGCCAGCGGTCGGGGACGCCCTTCAGCTCGTGCTCGCCCGCATCCTCGAAGCTCAGGCCACTGCCGGCGACGAGATCCTTGACGGTCTGCGAAACGAGCACCTCCGAGCCTTCGGCCTTCGCGGCGACGCGGGCTCCGATCACGACGGCGATCCCGCCGACCTTCCCGTCGATCGTCTCGACCTCGCCCGTGTGCAGCCCCGCCCGGACCTCGATCCCGAGGCGGCGCACGTCCTCGACGATGGAGCGCGCGCACCGGATCGCTCGTCCCGGGCCGTCGAAGGTCGCGAAGAAGCCGTCCCCCGCGGTGTCGACCTCGTGCCCGCGGTGCAGATCGAGCTCCCGGCGCACGACCGCGTGGTGCTCGGACACGAGGTCCTGCCACGCCCGATCGCCGAGCCGCGCGAGCTGCTCGGTGGAGCCAACGATGTCGGTGAACAGGACGGTCGCGAGGACGCGATCCCCGTTCCCGCTCGTGCGTCGCGTTCCCGTCACGAACTCCTCGATCCGTGCGGTGACCGCCTGCATCACGTCGTCCCGCACGAACACGAGGTGACCGCCGGGGAAGGATTCGAAGGTCGCGCCGGGGATCCTGGACGCCATATCTCGTGCCGCGTCGACGTCGGCGACCGAGTCCTCCGTGGCATTCATGACCAGCGTCGGGACGGAGATCGTCGGCAAGATGTCCCGGACGTCGACCTGGCTGTTCATCCGCTCGAGCGCGGCGAACGCGGACGGGCTCGCCCCCGCGCGCAGGTAGCGCACCAGGAAGTCCAGCCACGGTGCATCGGCGGGGGCCCCGGCGCCGCCGCCGGTGAGGTACGTCATCGTGACCCCGTGTTCGGCGAGGTCGTCGATCATCGCCGCGTCTTCCTCCGGGGTCGGGCCCCAGGGATAGTCCTTCGTTCGCACCCATCGTGCTTGGCCGCCCCAGATCAGGAGGCCGCGCGTGCGCTGCGGATACGTGGCCGCGAACAGACACGCCATGTTCGCCCCCTCGGACACACCGAAGACGAACGCCTGCTCGCTGCCCGCTCCGTCCATCACGGCGCGGATGTCGTCGGTCCGCTCTTCGAGGGTCGCGGCTTCGGTGACTCGGTCGGACAGACCCGTGCCGCGCTTGTCGAACCGGATCAAGCGGGAGAAGGCGCTCAACCGCTCGATGTAGCGCACCTTCGATGGGAGCTCCCAGTCCAGGTCGAGGTGGGAGGCGGTTCCGGGTGCCCAGACCAGGTCGACCGGCCCCGAACCGCTGACCTGGTAGGCCACCTGGACGTCGCCGCTCGCCGCGTAGCGGGTCTCCGGCCGCTCCACCTAGCCCACCACCCGGTAGAGGTGCCATCGGTCGGGGACGCCCTTCAGCTCGTGCTCCCCGGCGTCTTCGAAGCTCAGTCCGGCTCCGGCGGTCAGCTCCCTGACGGTGGATGAGACCAGGATCTCCGAGGGCCCGGCGAGCGCGCCGACCCGCGCCCCGATGTGCACGGTGAGCCCGCGGATCTTCGGCCCGTCATGCTCCACCTCGCCTGCGTGGACCCCGGCACGGATCTCGATGCCGAGGTCGTCGACACCGCCCATCAGCGACTGTGCGCAGCGCGTGGCCCGCGCGGGCCCGTCGAAGACGGCGAACAGTCCGTCGCCCGCCGTCTCCACGAGCCGGCCGTCGAACCGCGAGATCTCGCGGAGCGCGATGTCCTCGTGCTGCCGCAGCAACGATCGCCAGGCTGCGTCGCCGACCTCGGCGGCGCGTTCGGTCGACCCGACGATGTCCGTGAACAGGACGGCGGCCAGGGTCCGTGCCTCTCGTCGCCCGACGGCACTCCCCAGGACGAACCGCTCCAGTTCGTCGAGCAGTTGATCCGAATCACCGAGGAAGGGCCACCAGTCGGCGCCGTCGAGCTCCACCAGCTGGGCTCCCTCGATCGACGCGGCCAGTCGTCGGCTCCAGGCGATCGGATTCGGGATGTCGTCGGTCCGATGCAGCACCAATGTCGGAACCGAAATCGCGCCGAGGATGCCGCTGATGTCCGTGTCGTACAGGAGGTCGATGAACCCAGCGAAGGAGCTCGGGCTCGCCGCGTGCCGCTGGAGGCGTGAGAAGAAGCCGTACACCGCGTGATCGCCGAGGTAGGAGGGTGCGAGGTTGGCGAACAGGTCCTGTTCGAAGGCGGGGGTCCCGAAGGTGCGTTCCCATTCCGCGGTCTCTCGGTCGAGCGTCTCGGCGGTGCTCCCCTCGTCGATCTCCTGCTGTCGCTTCGAGATGGGGGTCGAGTACAGGGTCAGGGACCGCACGCGGTCGGGAGCCATGGCCGCGACCATCGCGCACAACTGGCCGCCTTCATGGTGGCCGAACAGAGCGGCCCTGTCGGATCCCACGGCGTCCAGCACCGACAGGACGTCCTTCGCTGCGTCTTCGAGCGGGGGGAGGTCGCGCGCCGAGAACCGGTCCGACATCCCCACCCCTCGGCGATCGATCGTGATCAGGCGAGACCAGCTCGCGAGCCGCTCCATGAAGGCGGCCGCCTGCGGGCACTCCCACATCATCTCGACGTCCGAGACGGCGCCCTGGACGTAGACGAGGTCGATCGGACCGTCGCCGATCACCCCGTAGGCGATCGCGACGTCGCCGTTCCAGGCGTACCGGGCTCGCGGCGGCTCCATCACGTCACCACCCGGTACAGCCGCCAGCGGTCGGGGACGCCCTTCAGCTCGTGTTCGCCGGCGTCCTCGAACGTCAGGCCAGAGCCGGCGGTGAGGTCCTTCACGGTCTGCGAGATCAACACCTCGGAAGGACCCGCGTTCGCCGCGATCCGGGCGCCGATCGAGACCGAGATGCCGCCGATCTTCCCGTCGATCACCTGGCACTCGCCGGTGTGGACGCCGGCTCGGATCCGGATCCCGAGTTCTCGCACGCGTTGACCCGCCTCCTGGGCACAGCGGATCGCCCGCGCGGGGCCGTCGAAGGTTGCGTAGAAGCCGTCGCCGGCCGTGTCGTTCACCACACCCTTCCATCGGGCGATCGCGTCGCGCACCGTGGCATGGTGCCGTTCGATCAGGTCCTTCCATCCGCGGTCGCCGAGGGATGCCTGCAGCTGGGTGGAGTCGACGATGTCGGTGAACAGCACCGTGGACAGGACGGAGTCGAGTTCCGCGGGAGGACGGTCGACGCCGATGAAGCGGGCGACGACGTCGGCGTACTCGGCGAAGTTCTCGGCCGACGGTTCGGCCCCGAGGATACGGGTCGTCGCGTTCGGCATCAGCGAGGCGACGTACTCCATCTCCTCCACGTCGGCGGGCACGCCGTCCCACGTCACGAGCAGGGCGGGGACGTTCACCGACCGCAGGACCTCCCGGATGTCGGTCTCCCACCAGACGCGGGACAGCTCGCGCGCGACGTCCGGCGTCGCCGTGTGTCTGCTGGTGACGGGCCGGAAGGCGGTCTCGTCGTCGTTCGATCGCGTCCCAAGCACCGCCTCCTGCTCGGAGAAGGCTCGCCCGTACTCCGCGGTTCCCCAGACTTCGAGGGAGGCGAGGTCCTTCTCGAGGTAGTCGGGGCCGAGGCCCCAGGGGTAGTCGGGGGACCATGTGATCCGGCCTGAGGGGGCGAACCACACGAGGGAGTGCACCCGGTCGGGATCCGACGCCGCGAGCATCGCGTTCGGGCCCCCGCCTTCCGAGAAGCTGGCCAGCACCGCGCGCTCGACCCCGACCGTGTCGAGCACGAGGCGAAGATCGGAGACCCGGGTCTCGAGGTTGGGAACGGGGACGTTCCTGCTCGACAGGCCGGTCCCACGCCGATCGTGCAGGATCAGCCGACCGATGTGGGACAGGGCCTCGAGCCACGGCCCGATGCCGGGGCTCTCCCAGAGGACGTCGACGTTCCCGAAGAAATCGAACCCCCAGGCGATGTCGATCGGACCCTCGCCCGTGACCTGGTACGCGATGAACGCGCCGTCCGGCGCCCGCGCGTACCGGGTGTCGCGGATCTCCATCTCAGGCCACCACCCGGTAGAGGCGCCAGCGGTCGGGAACGCCCTTCAGCTCGTGCTCACCCGCGTCCTCGAAGCTCAGATCCGAGCCCGCGACCAGATCCTTGACCGTCTGGGAGACGAGGACCTCGGATGGGCCGGCCTCCGAGGCGACCCGAGCGGCGATCGAGACCGACACCCCCGCGGCCTTCCCGTCGATCAGCTCGCACTCGCCCGTGTGGATGCCGGCCCGGATCTGGATGCCCAGCTGCTCGATCGCACCCACGATCTCCTGTGCGCACATGACGGCGCGTGCCGGGCCGTCGAACCGGGCGTAGAAGCCATCACCGGCGGTGTCCTGCTCCTCGCCCCGGAAACGCGCCAGCGCGTGTCGCACGGTCGCGTGATGCTGTTGGAGCAGGTCCCGCCACGCGTGGTCGCCCAGTCTCGATCCCATCTCGGTCGACGCGACGATGTCGGTGAACAACAGCGTCGTGAGGATCCGCTCGGGTTCCCGCGGGTGGTGGAGCCGCCCGACGAACGCCTCGGTCGCGGCGACGCACCGCTCGTTCGACGTGTCGTCGACCCAGGTGTAGACCCCTCGCATCGTGGGCAGCTCGACGAGCTCGGCGTTCGGGACCCGCCGCGCGAAGTACTCGGCTGGCGCCCGCTCCGGCGGCGAGTACATCACCAGGGCCGGAACGTGCACGGCGCCCAGGACGTCCGACACGTCGGAGTCCATCATCATCCGATACAGCGCGGCCGCCGCCCCCGGGCTGAGGCTGCGGCGCATGTAGGTGACGAACCAGCGTTGGAAGTCGGGGTCGTCCGCTCGGTCGGGCGCCCATTCCCGCAGGAGCCGGTGGAAGAACTCGCGCGTCCCCCAATTCGAGCGCACGTCGCTCAGCCGCTCGGACCACACACCCGTGCTCCACGTCCAGGGATAGTCCGGCGTGGGGAGCCCCTTCACGGTGGGGTCGATCACCACCAGGCCCATCGTCCGCTCGGGGTAGGTCGCGGCGAACAGGGTCGCCAGCCGGCTCCCTTCCTGGGCGGTCCACAGCACGGCCTGCTCCGACCCGACGGCGTCCATCACGGCACGGACGTCGTCCATGCGGGTCTCGAGGGTCGGGACGCCCGAGACCCGGTCGGACAGCCCGGTGCCGCGCTTGTCGATCAGGAGCACGCGCCCGAAGGTCGCGAATGACTGGAACATCCGGGCCATGAGGGGCTGCTCCCATGAGGCCAAGAGCTCACCGGCGAGGCCGCGGATCACGACGATGTCCGGCGGCCCCTCGCCGAGGATGTGATAGGCGATGCTCACATCGCCGCTGCGCGCGTAGTGCACCTCCGGGGGCTCCACGAGGGGCATCCTCCGTCGCGGCAACGCGGGGGCGCAACACGGGGTCGGCTACACTCGCCGCGATGCCGCAGAAGTACCGGGTGATCGTGGCGAAGCCGGGCCTCGACGGCCACGACCGCGGCGCGAAGATCGTGGCCCGGGCACTGCGCGATGCCGGGTTCGAGGTGATCTACACCGGCCTGCACCAGACCCCCGAGCAGATCGCCGAGACCGCGATCCAGGAGGACGCCGACGCGGTCGGCTTGTCGATCCACTCCGGGGCGCACATGACGCTGTTCCCGAAGGTCGTCCGGCTGTTGCGCGAGCGGGGCGCCGACGACGTCGTGGTCTTCGGCGGCGGGATCATCCCCGACGACGACATCGCGAAGCTCGCCGACGAGGGCGTCGAGCGGATCTTCACGCCCGGCGCGACCACGCAGGAGATCGCCGACTGGCTGGCGGAGCGCCTCGGCGCGACGAACTGATCGATGGATCTCTACGAGCACATGGGCAAGGACCTGTTCCGCGCCCAGGGCATCGCCACGCCCGACGGCCGCGTCTGCTCCACGCCCGAGGATGCCGCTGGGGCCACGGCCGCGTTCGGCGGGCGCTCGGTCGTGAAGGTCCAGGTGCAGGCCGGCGGACGCGGCAAGGGCGGCGGCGTCGTGCTGGTCGACTCGCCCGAGCGGGCGGCCGAGGAGGCGTCGCGGCTGCTGCGCGAGGGGTTCGCCGGGCACGCGGTCGATCGCGTGCTCGTCGAGGAGCAGCTGCCGATCGCGCGCGAGTTCTACACGTCGATCCTGCTGGATCGCGGCGCCGGCGATCACCTCGCGCTGATGACGGCGGAGGGCGGGATCGACATCGAGGCCCTCGCGCACGAGCGGCCCGAGGCGATCCGGCGGGTCCACGTCGATCCGTTGCTCGGCCCGCGCGCGTACCACCTGCGGACGCTGACCGCCGTGCTGCCGCCGGACGCGCGAGAGGGCGCGACCGACGTGCTGCGAGCGTTGTTCGGGTTGCTGCGCGACCGGGACGCGACGCTCGTGGAGGTCAATCCGCTCGTCCAACTCGAAGACGGCCGGATCGTGGCCCTCGACGCGAAGGTGACGATCGACGACAACGCCCTCGGGCGCCAACCCGATCTGGCGGCGCTGCGCGAGGAGTTCCCGATCGATCCCGTGGAGAAGCGTGCGAAGGACGCCGGCCTGCAGTACGTGAAGCTCGACGGCTCGGTCGGCATCATCGGCAACGGGGCCGGGCTCGTGATGTCGACGCTCGACGTCGTGGCGCAGGCCGGCGCCCGCGCGGCGAACTTCCTGGACGTCGGGGGCGGCGCCAGCGCCGAGGTGATGGCCACCTCGCTCGAGGTGATCCTGTCGGATCCGGCCGTGCGCTGCGTGTTCGTGAACATCTTCGGCGGGATCACGCGCTGCGACGTGGTCGCGGAGGGCGTGCTGGAGGCGCTCGGCCGGATCGAGGCGACCGTCCCGATCGTGGTGCGGCTGGACGGGACGAACGCGAAGGAGGGGAGGCGCATCATCGCGGCGGCCGCGCATCCGCGGATCGTCTCGGTCGCCACGATGGACGAGGCGGCCGCCGAGGCCGCGCGCCTGGCGGGAGCCGCCGCGTGAGCGTCCTGGTGGGCGCCGACACCCGCCTGCTGGTGCAGGGGATCACCGGCTCGGAGGGCACGTTCCACGCGCTGCGCGACCGCGCCTACGGCACGCAGGTGGTCGCCGGCGTCACGCCGGGCAAGGGCGGGCAGGACGTCCAGGGGATCCCCGTGTTCGACACGGTGGCCGAGGCGGTCGCCGCGACCGGCGCGAACACCTCGATGATCTTCGTGGGTCCGCGGTTCGCCGCCGAGGCGATCCTCGAGGCGGCCGACGCCGGGCTCGGCCTGGTCGTGTGCATCACCGAGGGGATCCCGGTCCGCGATATGGCCGAGGTGCACGCGTACCTGAAGGGAACGCGGACCACGCTGGTGGGGCCGAACTGCCCGGGCGTGATCTCGCCGGGGCTCGCGAACGTCGGCATCATCCCGGGAGAGGTCTGCGCGCCCGGCCGCGTCGGGTTCGTGAGCCGGTCGGGCACCCTCGTGTACCAGATCGTGCACGAGCTCACGACGATCGGGATCGGCCAGTCCACGTGCATCGGGATGGGCGGCGATCCGGTCCACGGGATCGGCTTCCGGGAGTCGCTCGACCTGTTCGAGGCCGACCCCGGCACCGACCTGGTGATCCTGACCGGGGAGATCGGCGGCGATGACGAGGAGCGCGCGGCCGAGCACATCCGCAGCGCGATCACGAAGCCCGTCGTGGCCTACATCGCCGGCTTCGAGGCGCCGCCGGGCAAGCGGATGGGCCACGCCGGCGCGATCGTCACCGGCTCGCGCGGCACGGCGGCCGCGAAGGCCGAGGCGCTCGAGGCGTCCGGGGTCCAGGTGGCACGGACGCCCTCGCAGGTCGCTCGGCTCGTGGCGGAGCGGCTGGGCGCATGAGCGCCGGGTGGCCGGCGAAGCAGGAACTCCCACCCGACACGCGGCCGCACGCGCTGGTCCTGCACGGCCTGTCCCGCGGCGCGCTGATCGTGTTCCTCCCGGTGTTCGTGGCCGGGCAGGCGATCGCGTGGGTGACGTACGCGATCAGCCACTGGTACCGCCCCTGGTCGTGGTTCAAGATCGGCCTGGCCGAGGCGCTGGCGAGCGTCCGGGTCGCGTTCACGACCGCGGACGTCTCCACGCGCCGCGCGACGCACCTGCCGGCACTGCCGCACGTCGGGCCGGCGGTGCTCCAGGTGGCGATCGGGGCCCTCACGGTCGCGGTCGTCGTGTTGGCCTACCGCGCCGGACGCGAGCAGGCGGCGGGCCTGGAGCGCCGGCCGCTCGCGGCGGCGCTCGCCGGCTCGACGGTCGGGCTCGGCTTCGCGATCCCGATGCTGGTGGCGGCGCTGCCGGTCGACCTGACGTTCCCGCAGTTCGACGTGCGGTCGCTGCAGCCGGTGCTCTGGCAGGCGTTCGTGTTCCCGCTGGTCGTCGGCGCCGCGTGCGGCGCGGTCGGGGGCCTCGCGCGGGCCCGTGTCGTCGTGGAAGGCTCCGCCTGGGGCGCCCGACTGGCCCGCGCGGCCCGCGGCGGCTTCCTCGCGTTCTGGCTGGCCGCCGCGCTCGCCTTCATCGGCTTCCTCCTGGTCGCCGTGTTCGAGCCGAACGCGACCGGCGCCTACGCCAGGTGGGTGGATCACGCGAAGGGGAGCGGCACGGTGACCATCGTGCAGCACGCGCTGCTGCTCCCGAACCAGTCCGTGATGATCGCCACCACGTCGATGGGTGCACCGACGACCTTCTCGATCGGCACCGAGCCGGCGGCGCGCCTGACGCTCGGAGGGATCGAGCCGGTCGGGAACATCGGCCGGGCGCTCATGGCGTTCGTCGGGGCGCAGGCCGGCGAGGTGACGTTCCCCGGTTGGTTCCGGATCTTCCTGTTGGTGCCGGCGATCGGCACGATCCTCGGAGGACGGCGGGCGGGGACGGCGGCGGCGACCCTCCGGGAGGCGCTCGTCCGCGGCGCGATCGGCGGGGTCGTCTACGCGATGCTCGTCGCCGTCGGTGCGTGGGCAGCGTCGATCGTGCTGCCCCCGTGGGCCGGGTTCTTCGGGGGCTCGATCCGGCTGGGGGTCGCGGCCGGAACGGCGGCCGCGCTGGCACTGCTGTGGGGGATCGCCGGAGGCGTGGCGGGCGCGGCGCTGGCGCGTCGCTGGCCGGAGCGTCCGAGCTCGGCCGAGGTCGAGCTCGGCCTCAGTGGACCTCGGTGAAGTTGTTCTCGATCTGCGTGTAGCGGCGCCACGCCTGGGCCCAGCCGTCGTCGCTGCGGGCGAAGCGCTCGACCGGGGTCGCCGGGTTCTGCCGGTCCCAGATCCCGAAGAACGTGCGCCCGTATCCGAGGAGGTACCGGGTTCCGGTGTGCGTGTACTGGACCACGGCGCTGTCCCCGGCCTCCGGCTCCGTCTGCGGCGCGGCCGTCGCGGTCGCGGCGCCGGCCGCACCGCCCGGTGGTGACGACGCCGGAACGCCGTCGGGCACGGCGACGTGGTTCGGCTCGAGGGAGACGTACCGCGCCCACGCCTGTTGCCAGCCCGCGTCGTCGCGGGGGAAGCGGTCGGTCGGGACGGACGGGTTCTGCCGGTCCCAGATCCCGAAGAAGTCGCCGCCGTAGCCCAGGACGTAGCGGTAGCCGGAGTGGGTGTACTTCAGCGCCGCGCCGCCGCCGCTTCCCACGGCCGGTGCGGCGCCGGTCGAAGCGGCCGAGGGCGTCGAGGGCGCCGGCGTCGAGCCCCACGGGGTCGGCGTGCCCGCGGCGGGGGTCGCGGTGGAGGCGGCGGGCGCCGGGGTCGCCGGATCCTGGGCGGGCGAGGGGCTCTGCTTCAGCGCCTCCTCGCGCGGCACCGTGAGATCGCTGTGGCAGTAGCGACACTTGATCGCTTCGTCCTGGATCTCCTCGGCGCAGTACGGGCACTTCTTCACGGCGGCCTCCGGTGGTCGGGACGGTCAGCTTACCGTCCGGGCGCCGGCCGCATCGGCGGCGGGTACGATGGCCGCCTCGATGGCCACGACGATGGGCGGGCGCGTCGCCGTGCTGGTCTCCGGTTCGGGAACCAACCTCCAGGCGCTCCTCGACGACGCCTCGGTGCGTCCCCACGTCGCGTTCGTGCTCTCGGATCGGCCCGGCATCCGGGCGCTCGACCGCGCCGCACACGCCGGCGTCGAAGCCGCCGTGATCGAGCCGGACGGGTTCCCCGACCGAGAGGCGTTCGACGGAGCGGTGCTGGAGGCGCTGCGCCGACGCGACATCGACATCGTGGTCAGCGCCGGCTACCTGCGGGTCCTCGGGCCGGCCGTCGTGCGTGCCTACGAGGGGCGGTGGCTCAACGTCCATCCCGCGCTGCTGCCGTCGTTCCCCGGGATGCACGGCGTCCGCGACGCGCTGGCCTACGGCGTGCGGGTCACCGGTGTGACCGTGCACCTGGTCGACGAGGGGACCGACACCGGGCCGATCGTGCTCCAGGAGGCGCTCGAGGTGCGCCCGGATGACGTCGGGGACACGCTCGAGCCGCGGATCCACGAGATCGAGCATCGGCTGCTGCCCCGGGCCGTCCGTGCCTTGCTCGAAGGGCGGTTGGTGGTGCAGGGTCGTGCCGTGCGGATCGGGGAGGCGTCGTGACGGGGGTGCGGCCGATCCGCCGCGCGATCTTGGCGCCCTACGACAAGACCGGGCTGGCGGACTTCGCCGCCGCTCTCGTCGCTCGGGGGGTCGAGCTGGTCGCCTCCGGCGGCACCGCTCGCGTGCTCGCCGAGGCCGGGCTGCCCGTCACACCGGTGGAGCAGGTCACGGGCGCTCCGGAGATGCTCGATGGCCGGGTGAAGACCCTGCATCCCGCCATCCACGGCGGTCTGCTGGCCGACACCCGCAACCCCGAGCACCTCCGGCAGCTCCAGGAGCGTGGGATCGCGCCGTTCGACCTGCTGGTGGGGGGGCTCTATCCGTTCCGCGAGACCGTGGCGAGCGGGGCGCAGCTGGACCAGGTGATCGAGAACATCGACATCGGCGGACCCGCGATGATGCGCGCGGCCGCGAAGAACTTCGAGTCGGTGGCGGTGGTCGTCGATCCCGCTCGCTACGCCGTGATCCTTGAGGAGCTCGAGCTGGAAGGCGGCCTGACGCGCGCCACGCGGTTCGCGCTGGCCGCCGAGGCGTTCGCGCACACCGCCGCGTACGACGCGGCCGTCGCCGGATGGTTCGCCGCACGGCAGGGCGACGCGATGCCGCCGTTCGTCGGCCTGGCCCTGGAGAAGATCGCGGACCTCCGGTACGGCGAGAACCCCCACCAGCCCGGCGCGCTCTACGCCGAGGCGGCCGGCCCCGGCGTGCTGGCGGGCGCCGAGGTGCTGCAGGGCAAGGAGATGTCGTTCAACAACTGGCTGGACACGTGGGCCGCCTACGACCTGGCGATCGCGCTGCCGGCGAACGCCTGCGTGATCGTGAAGCACAACAACCCGTGCGGGGTCGCCGCGCTCGAGACGTGCGCCGAGTCCTACGCCGGGGCGTTCGCGTGCGACTCGGTCAGCGCGTTCGGCGGGATCGTGGCCTTCCGGGGCGCGTGCGACGCCGACGCGGCCGAGGCGATGCGCGACGTGTTCACCGAGGTCGTGGTCGCGCCGGAGTTCAGCGCCGAGGCGCTGGCCGCCTTCGCCGGGCGCCCGAACCTCCGCGTGGTCCGGGCGCCGCTCGAGCAGCCCGCGGGCTGGGACGTGCGGACCCTCCCCGGCGGCGCGCTCGTGCAGGAGGTCGACCGGGTCGCCGAGGCCGCCGCCGACTTCGAGGTCGTGTCCTCGCGCGAGCCGACCGAGCAGGAGTGGGCCGACCTGCTGCTCGCCTGGACGATCGCGTGGCGCGTGAAGTCGAACACGATCGTGTTCGTGCGCGACGGCGCCGCCGTGGGGATCGGCGCCGGGCAGATGTCGCGCGTGGACTCCTCCTGGATCGCGGCGCGGAAGGCGGGGGACCGGGCGAAGGGATCGGTGGTTGCCTCCGACGCCTTCTTCCCCTTCCCCGACGCCCTGGAGGTCGCGGCCGAGGCCGGGTGCACGGCGGTGATCCATCCGGGCGGCTCCAAGGGTGACGAGGAGGTCCTGGCGGCGGCCGAGGCCCACGGTATGGCCGTGGTGCTCACCGGCACCCGCCACTTCCGCCATTGAGCGAACGTCGGGTGAAGGATCGCGGCGCGACGCCATGGGGATTCACGGTCCGGGCATCCGAGCGGCTAGCGTGCGTCGGCGCGGGCGCGAACCCCGCGCGGGAGGTGGGACGGTGCGGCGCAGGATCGTGATCGTCGTGGCGGTGCTCGCGGCCGCGTCGGCCGTGCTGCTCCCCGCCGCGCTGGCCCAGTCGAGCCCGTCCTCAGCCGCCTCCTCGGGCCAGAAGATCGTGCTGCGGGTCGGCGAGGTCGCGGACATGAACACCGACAATCCGTTCGCGGTCAGCGGCGGCAGCGACTGGACCGCCGCGACGATCCAGTACGACATGCTGCTGAAGTTCAGCGACCAGGACCTGACGGCCGCGCCGAGCCTCGCGACCGGCTGCGACCACAGCGCCGACTACATGACCTGGACCTGCACGCTGCGGCCGGGCCTGAAGTGGAGCGACGGGACGCCGCTGACCTCCGAGGACGTCGCCTTCACCTATCGGTTCGTGATGCAGCACAAGTTCCCGCAGTACATCAGCTACTTCCCGTTCCACCCGGTGTTCTCCACGCCGAACGACACCACGCTCGTGTGGAAGGCCGATCGGCCGACGTTCGCGCCGAGCATGCCCCCATGGGTCTACATCGTGCCCGAGCACGTGTGGTCGAAGTACCAGGACGCGGACCTGAAGACGATCAAGAACGCTCCGAACACGCCGAGCGTGGCCAGCGGCCCGTTCACGCTGACGTCCTGGACCCGCGGCCAGGGCTGGACGATGGATCGCAACCCCTACTACTGGGGAACGGCGCCGACGGTTGACGAGATCCAGTTCCGCGTCTACACGAACCAGGAGTCGATGATCCAGGCGCTGAAGAACGGCGAGATCGACTTCGCCGACGGGATCAAGTCGTCTCTCCTCGCCTCGGTCCAGGGCACGCCGAACGTCACGACCCAGCAGGTGGTCTCCGACTGGTGGCTCAACTTCGCGTTCAACTTCGGCGGCCAGGGTCCGCAGGCGCACCCGCTCCCGGCGCTGCACGATCTGACCGTGCGCAAGGCGATCGAGATGGCGATCGACAAGCAGGCGATCGTGGAGAAGGTCTACAACGGCACGGCCACGCCCGGCGACACGGTGGTCCGGCCGGCGTCCACGTACTGGCACCTCGACATCCCCGCCGATCAGGAGTTCCCGTTCGATCCCGCCGCGGCCAACGCGATGCTCCAGAACGCCGGCTACGTCGACACGAACGGCGACGGGATCCGTGAGGATCCCACGACCCACCAGCCGCTCGTGCTGAACGTGCCGGCGTCCACGGACACGATCGGCGCGGAGCAGGCCGGCGAGCTGATCGTCGGGTTCCTGAAGGACATCGGCATCGAGGTCAACCTCGAGCCGGTGAACGACGGGAAGATGGGCGACTTCTGGGCCTCCGGGAACTTCGACGCCTACATCTGGTACTGGAGCGGCGATCCCGACCCCAACTATCAGTTGTCGGTGTTCACCTCGGGGCAGTGCGGCGGCTGGAGCGACGGCTGCTGGAAGGATCCCGCCTACGACCGGCTCTACGAGGAGCAGCGCGGCATCATGGATCCGGCGA
Organism: Actinomycetota bacterium; assembly: GCA_035490535.1. Classification (GTDB taxonomy): domain Bacteria; phylum Actinomycetota; class UBA4738; order UBA4738; family HRBIN12; genus AC-51. Next base: position 36,550 of record DATHCP010000081.1, on the reverse strand, counting down.
AGCGCCTGCCGGTCGTCCAGGAGGCGCAGCGCTACCTCTACGAGCACATCCCGGGCGTGGTCCTCGCGTATCCCGGCTGGCTGCAGGCGTACCGGAGCGACCGCTTCACGGGCTGGGTGCCCGCGCCCGGTCCGCACGGGTACCTGATGCCGGGCTACAACTACGACTCGCTCGTCTCGGTCCATCCCGTCGCCGGCGCGGACATCTCGGCCGGATCGCCCGGCCTGCCGGGGTGGCTGTGGGGAGTGCTGATCGTCGTGATCATCGCGGCCACCGTCCTGCTGCTGCGCCGCCGCCGGGGCGTGGACGAGGAAGAGGCGTGATCCGGCCCGACCGGGCGGGCTGAGCGGGAGGGGTTCCGCGATGGGCCACCGGCGGTACATCGGGAAGAAGATCTTCCACGCCCTCCTGACGATCTTCTTCGTGTTGACGTTCAACTTCTTCCTGTTCCGGGTGATGCCCGGCGATCCGATCTCGCTGCTCGCTCGGAGCGAGCGCCTGACGCCGCAGGACATCGCCGAGCAGAAGCGGCTGTACGGGCTGGATGCCCCGCTGCCGGAGCAGTACCTGATCTACCTGCGCCAGACCCTGACCGGCCACCTCGGCGTCTCGCTGCGCACGGGCGAGTCGGTCTCCGCGACGATCTGGGACCGGCTGCCGCCGACGGTGCTGCTCGTCGGGCTGGGGACCCTGCTGGCGGCAGGGTTCGGCGTGCTGATCGGGATCCGCGGCGCCTGGCACCGGGGGAGCGCCTTCGACAACTCGACCCTGCTCGGCTCGCTGGTCCTGTACTCCGTGCCCGAGGGATGGCTCGGCATGCTCCTGTTGATCCTGTTCGCCGGGACGCTCGGCTGGTTCCCGGCGGGCGGCTACTCGAGCGGCACGACCACCGGCTTCGCACGCGTGATCGACATCGCCAACCACCTCGTGCTGCCGCTGCTCACCCTCACGCTGGGCTACATCGGCGAGTACGTGATCATCATGCGGTCCTCGCTGCTCGAGGTGATGAACGAGGACTTCTTGCTGACCGCGCGCGCCAAAGGGGTGCCCGAGCGCCTGGTGCGGCGCGATCACGCCGTGCGCAACGCGTTCCTTCCGACGTTCAGCCTGCTCTGCCTGAGCTTCGGTTTCATCCTGGGCGGCGCGATCGTGATCGAGACCGTGTTCTCGTGGCCCGGCCTCGGGGAGCTGACGTACGACGCGATCAACCAGCTCGACTATCCGGTCCTACAGGGGGTCTTCCTGGTCTCGAGCATCGCCGTGATCCTGGCGAACCTCGCGGCCGACCTCACGTACGGCTACCTCGACCCCCGGATCCGCGAAGCATGAGCACCGACGTCACCGAGCGCCCGAGCCCTCCCCGCGCACCGCGGTCGCCGCGCGCGATCGCCCGGGCGCGCCGCCGTCGGGCCTTCGCGAACTCCTGGGCGACCTACCGGCGCAACCGCCAGGGGATGATCGGCCTGGTCGTGCTCGTGATCTTCATCGCGATCGCGATCTTCGGGCCGATGCTGATCGACCCCGCGCAGCTGGATCCCGCGACGGCGACCGGCCCGCTGCTGCACCCCCCGATGGCCGGCTATCCGCTCGGCACCGACAACTTCGGTCGCTCCGTCTTCCTGCTCGTGATCGACGGCACGCGGGTCTCGCTCGTGGTGGGGCTGTGCGCCACGATCGGGGCGATGGTGATCGGCGCGACGATCGGGATCGCGTCGGGCTACCTCGGCGGCACGCGGACCGATGCCGTGTTGAACGCCGTCACGAACTGGTTCCTGGTGCTCCCGTGGATCGTGCTCGCGATCGTCCTGGCCTCGATCCTGGGGCGGACGCTGCAGAACATCATCATCGTGATCGCGATCACCTCGTGGGCCGGAACCGCGCGGCTCGTGCGTGCGCAGGCGCTGAGCGTGCGGGAACACGCGTACACCGAGCGCGCGCGTGCGCTCGGCGCCGGGCACTGGCACCTGACGACACGGCACATCCTGCCGAACGTGTTCCCGGTGCTGTTCGCGAACGCGGTGCTGACGGTGGCGCTGGCGATCTTGGCCGAGACGACGCTGTCGATCCTCGGCCTCGGCGATCCGGCTCGGATCTCCTGGGGCGGCATCATCGAGCAGGCCTTCAGCGCGGGGGCGATGACCGCCGGCTACTGGTGGTGGCTGATCCCGCCGGGGATCGCGATCGTGTGCGTCACGCTTTCCTTCACGCTGTGTGGCTACGCGCTGGACGAGGTCCTCAACCCCAAACTCAGGAGCCGCTGATGATCCGTACCGACAACCCGTTCACCGGCGATGGCGAGTGGCTGAAAGCCGCGTTACACACGCACACGATCCGCTCGGATGGTGACCTCGAGCCCGTCGCCCACGTCCGGCACCACGCGTGGATGGGCTTCGACGTGTGCGCGATCACCGACCACTGGAAGGTCACACGCGAGCCGTCGGTGGAGGGGTGCCTGGTGCTGACCGGCGCGGAGCTCGCCTCCGATCCGCTCGGGCCGGGCCGGTACACCGAGATCCTCGCGATCGGGATCGAGGAGATCCCCGAGGATCCGGGCGGGGATCGCGCGTACTGGGAACCGATCGACAACTACTTCTTCAAGACCTTCCCCGACCTCACGGCCGCGGGTCGTTCGATCCGGGAGCAGGGCGGTGTGTCGTTCGTGGCGCATCCGTACTGGAGCGGGCTCCCGGTCGAGGTGCTGCTCACCACGGAGGGGGTGGACGGTCTCGAGGTCTTCAACTCGAGCGCGGAACGGGAGAACGGGCGCGGCGACTCGTCCTACGTGTGGGACCAGACGCTCGAGGCGGGGAAGCCCTATCTGGGGTTCGGCACCGACGACTGCCACTATCCCGGCTTCGACATCGGGGACGCATGGACGATGGTGCGCGCGGCAGAGCGGTCGCCCGAGGCGGTCCTCGAGGCGCTGCGCGCCGGCCGTACGTACGCCTCGGCCGGTCCGGCGATCCTCGATCTGGTGCTCGACGGCGACGCGGTGGAGATCCGGTGCTCACCCGCCCGGGCGGTCGTGCTGGTCTCGCGCCACGAGACGGGATGGGCCGTTCGAGCCGACGGGCGCAACCGGATGGAGGAGGCCTGGGCGCTCGAGCGCGACGACGCCGGCCACGTGGTGCGGGCCCGGTTCACCCCGTCGATCGACCTGCCGTACCGCCGGGTCGTGGTCGAAGCGCCCAACGGCCGTCGTGCCTGGACGAACGCGATCTGAGGTGTCGTGCCGTCCGCGGGTCCGCCGGTAGGATTCCCCGCGTGACCGCGAGGATCCTCGACGGGAAGGCCGTCGCCGCGCAGATCCGCTCGGAGGTGGCCGAGCGGGTCCGGGCGCTCGCCGAGAAAGGCATCGTGCCGGGCCTCGCGGCGGTCCTGGTGGGTGACGACCAGGCCTCGCGGATCTACGTCGGGCAGAAGCACAAGGCCTGCGCCGACGTGGGGATCCGCTCCGAGCAGATCGACCTCCCGGCCTACGTGACCGAGCACGAGCTGATGGCGACGATCCGCCGATTGAACCGCGACCCGGAGATCCACGGGATCGTGCTCCAGCTCCCGTTGCCGCCGCACCTGCACGAGCTCGAGATCCAGCGCGGGATGGCCCCCGAGAAGGACGTCGACGGACTGCATCCGTGGAACATCGGGATGATGCTTCGCCAGGGGCCAGGCTTCCTGCCGGCCACGCCGTACGGGATCGTCGAGCTCCTGCTGCGCAGCGGGATCCAGATCGAGGGCGCCGAGGTCACGATCGTCGGCTACGGCGAGCTGGTCGGCGCGCCGCTCTCAGTGATGCTGACCCAGGACTCGATCCGCGGGAACGCGACGGTCACCTCCACACACGTGAAGACCCGCGACCTTCGGGCCGCCACCAGCCGGGCCGACATCGTCGTCGTGGCCGCCGGCGTGCCCCAGCTGATCGGCGCCGACATGATCAAGTCGGGCGCCACGGTCGTCGACGTCGGGGTCCATCGCACGGAGGACGGGCTCGTCGGCGACGTTCGGTTCGCCGAGGTCGCCGAGGTCGCCGGGGCGATCACCCCCGTTCCCGGCGGGGTCGGCCCGATGACGGTCGCGATGCTGCTGGTCAACACGGTGCAGGCGGCCGAGGCGCAGGCGTACGGCCGGTGAGGCCGTGACCGACCCGGGCGGCCGGCTCGCCGCGATCCTGCGGCGGGGTGGCTTCGCGGTGACCGGCGAGATCGTTCCACCGCGTGGCGGCTCGCTCGCGCCGATCGCGGAGCACGCCCGCGGCCTGGTCGGCTACGTCGACGCGGTCAACCTCACCGACAACCCGACCGCGACGGCGCACATGTCGCCGCTCGCCGGGGTCCGCGTGGCCGCCGAGGCCGGCATCGAGCCGACGGTGCAGCTGACCGTCCGCGACCGCAACCGCCTGGCCCTGACGGCCGACCTCCTCGGCGCTTGGGCGCTTGGGGCGCGCAACGTCTTCTGCCTCTCCGGTGATCCGATCGCGATCGGCGACCATCCCGACGCAACCGAGGTGACCGACCTGGGTGTGAACGACGTGATCGCGCTCGCCCGGCGGATGCGGGAGGCCGGCACGACGTTGGCGGGCGGCGAGCTCGAGGACCCGCCGCGGTACCTGATCGGTGTGGCCGACGTGCCGTTCGCCGAGCCGTACGACGCCGCCCGCCTCGACGCGAAGCTCGACGCGGGCGCCGACTTCGTGACCACGCAGATCGTCTACGACGCGGAGCGCCTTGCGGCGTGGGCCGATGCGATGCGCGTGCGGGGCCTCTTCGAACGCGCGAGCGTCCTGGTCGGCGTGACCCCGCTGCGGAGCGCGCGGCAGGCCCGCTCGATGAACGAGCGGCTGCCCGGGGTGCACGTCCCGCCCGCGACGGTCGCGGCGCTCGAGGCCGCGGGCGACGACGCGGCGGCGGTGGGAACCGAGCTCACCGTGCGGCTCGTCGAGGCGGTCCGGTCGATCGCGGGCATCGCCGGGATCCACGTGATGGCGATGGGCCACGACGCGATCGCGCGCGAGCTGATCGAGCGAGCCGGTCTGTTCCCGCGGCCGGCGTCGGCCTAGCCGCGCTCGTCGATCGGCACGTAGACGCGGTCGCGCGGTCCGACGTACTCCGAGCCGGGGCGGATGATCCGGTTGTCCGCGTACTGCTCGCGCACGTGGGCCGTCCAGCCCGCCATCCGCGCGAGCGCGAACACCGGCGTCATCAGGTCGGTCGGGATCCCGAGCATGTGGTAGACGCCGGCGGCGTAGAGGTCGACGTTCGGATACAGGCCCTTCTGCTCGAGCGTGGTCTCCTCGAGCGCGGCGAAGATGTCGTACCACTGCGGCTGGCCCAGGCGCTCGCCGAGGTCCTTGCACATCCGCTTCAGGATCGCGGCCCGAGGGTCCATCGTGCGGTACACGGCATGGCCGAAGCCCATCACCTTCTGGTGGGCCGCGAGGAGGTCCCGGACGTAGGCCTCGGCGTTCTCGGGCTTGCCGACCTCCTCGGCCATCTTCTGTGCTTCCTCGTTCGCGCCGCCATGCAGCGGTCCCTTCAGCGCGCCGATCGCGCCGGTGATCGCCGAGAACATGTCCGACAGCGTCGAGGCGATCACGCGGGCCGTGAACGTCGAAGCGTTCATCGTGTGGTCGGCGTAGAGGGTGAAGGTCGTGTCCAGGATCTTCGCGTCGGCGGGGTCGGGCTCCTCGCCGTGCAGCATCCACAGGAAGTTCGCGGCGTGGCCGAGCGCGGGGTTCGGCGGCACGACCGTCTTGCCGGTGCGCAACCGATCGTAGGTGGCGATCAGGGTCGGGGTCTTCGCGATCAGGCGGATCGCCTTGCGGTGCTCCGCCTCGGGCGATTCGTCCCAGCCGTCGGGGTCGAACGCCGACGCCGCCGAGATCCCCGTGCGGAGCATCGACATCGGGGAGGTGTTCTGCGCCAGGGTCGGCATCATCCGGGCCAGGAACGGGGGGAGGTCGCGCGCCCGCCCGAGGAACCCGTGAAGGTCGGCGAGCTGGGCGGCCGTCGGGAGCTCCAGGTCGTGCAGGAGGTAGACGACCTCCTCGAACGTGGCATGCGCGGCCAGGTCTTCGATCGTGTAGCCGACGTACCACAGGCGCCCGGCCTCGCCGTCGATGTCCGAGATCCGCGTCTCGGCGGCGATGACCTCCCGCATGCCCTTCTCGGTCACGCAGCCAGGATAGTCGGCCGGGTACCCTGGCCGCCGAGATGCCTGCCCACCGAGCCGTCCTGATCCCCGGCGACGGGGTGGGGCCCGAGGTGATCGACGCGGCACGGCGCTCGATCGAGGCCACCGGGGTCGCCGTGGATTGGGTTCTGGCGGAGATGGGCGCCGCGGCGTTCGCCCACGAGGGGGACCCGCTGCCGGCCGTGACGCTGGAGCGGATCCGCGAGTGCCGCGTGGCGCTCAAAGGCCCGATCGAGACCCCGGTGGAAGCCGGCGTCCGCAGCGCGAACATCCGCCTGCGCCGCACCCTCGACCTGTTCGCGAACGTCCGGCCCTGCCGCCGCTATCCGGGCGTTCCGTCGCCGTACGAGCACGTGGACCTCGTGGTGATCCGGGAGGGCACCGAGGACCTCTACGCCGGCGTGGAGCTCGAGATGGGCACCGAGGCGGTCGCCGAGCTGATCGCGTTCATCGGGGCCACGACCGGCAGGACCGTGCGCGCCGACAGCGGCATCTCGGTCAAGGAGATCTCCGAGCGGGGGAGCGAGCGGATCGTCCGGTTCGCGTTCGCGTGGGCCCAGGCGGCGGGCCGCTCCAGCGTCACCGCCAGCCACAAGGCGAACATCATGAAGTTCTCCGACGGGTTGTTCCTGGACGTCGCCCGGCGGGTCGCCGCCGAGCATCCCGCGATCGGATTCCAGGAGCGGATCATCGACGCGCTGTGCATGCAGCTCGTCCAAACGCCCGAACGGTTCGACGTCCTGGTGATGCCGAACACCTACGGCGATCTGGTCGCCGAGCTGGGGGCCGGGCTGATCGGCGGGGTCGGGCTCGCGCCGGGTGGTCTGTTCGGCGGCGCCGACGGCCGTGAGCTCGCGGTCTTCGAGGCGACGCACGGCACGGCGCCCCGCCTGGCGGGAACCGATCGCGCCGATCCCGTCGGGGCGATCCTGTCCGGCGCGATGCTCCTGCGCCATATCGAGGAGGCCGCCGCCGCCGATGCGCTCGAGGCCGCCGTCGCCGAGGTGCTGGCCGAGGGCGCCGCGGTCACCCCAGACCTGCGGGCCGCCGGCGACGATCGCCCCGCAGTGGGGACCCACGCGATGGCTGATGCGGTGGTCAGGCGGCTCGCGTCGTTAGCATGAGCCGACCGATCCCCGGGAGGAGCTGCGCACCATGAAGATCACCGTCGTCGGCAGCGGCTTCGTCGGCCAGACGGCCGCGATGCGCCTGCTGGAGAAGGGCCTCGGCGAGGTGTGCCTGGTCGACATCATCGAGGGCAAGCCGCAGGGGCTCGCGCTGGACCTGCGGCAGGCCTCGGCCGTCGAAGGCTACGAGCCGACGATCGTCGGTACGAACGACTACGCCGACACCGGCGGCTCGGACGTCGTCGTGATCACGGCGGGGTTCCCACGCCAGCCGGGCATGAGCCGCATGGATCTGCTCGGCAAGAACGCGGCGATCATGCGGGACGTGATCGCGAACGTCGTCCCCGGCTCGCCGCAGGCGATCCTGATCGTCGTGTCGAACCCGCTCGACGAGATGACGTTCCTGGCCGCGGAGGCCAGCGGGTTCCCGTACGAGCGCGTGATGGGGATGGCCGGCGTGCTCGACTCCGCGAGGCTGCGCACGTTCATCGCCGAAGAGCTCGATGTGTCCCCGAACGCGGTGGAGGCGATGACCCTCGGCTCGCACGGGGACTCGATGGTGGCCCTGCCGGGCCAGGCGACCGTGAACGGGAAGTCGCTCCCCGAGCTCGTCGACGCCGCCACCCTGGAGCGGCTGTTCCAGCGCACGCGCGACGGCGGCGCCGAGATCGTGGCCCTGCTGAAGGCCGGCTCCGCGTACTACGCGCCGAGCGCGTCGGTCGTGTCGATGGTCGCGGCGATCGTCCGAGATTCGAAGGCCGTCCTGCCGGTGTGCGCGTGGACGACCGGGCAGTACGGGATCTCCGACGTGTACGTGGGCGTGCCGGCGAGGCTGGGCCGCGGCGGCGTCGAGGAGATCGTCGAACTCGACCTGAGCGACACCGAGCTGACCCAGCTGCGAGAGGCCGCCGAGGGGATCCGCGCGAAGTGCGCGGACCTCGCCGCGCTCTAGGGCTCGCCCGGGGCTGAGCCCTCGGGCGCCGCCTGCTCCGCGGGCGCCTCGGCGCCCTTCGGGCGATCCGTCGTCCGGCGCGCCCAGCTGAGCGTCAGGATGCCGCCGATCACGCCGAGTACGCCTCCGACCAGGGCGAGCCACGGCGCGAGCGACACGGTCCGGAAGCCGCCGTACTTCGCGACGATCTGCTCCGGGGTCAGGTGTTCGAACTCCGCCGCCACCTGCAGGCGGAGGCCGGTGGTGGGGGTGAACCGCGTCGCGACGGTGGCGAGGAACGAGACGGCCACGACCGCGGCCAGCAGCCCGGCGGTGATCGCGAGCAACGCCATCACGATCCGGCTGTTCCGCCGATGGACGAACCTGCTGCCGAGGACCGCGATCAACATCACGACGGCGCCCGTCAGCACCAGGCGCCCGTCGGCCAGGTCGGTTCCGTGCGAGGGGGAGTCCAGGATCGGGTAGCCGTGCACGCCGACCGTGACCCACACCATGATCGCGGCCACCCCCGCCAGGAGCGCGCCGACCGCCGTGAGCAGGAAGCCCCACAGCCGCAGCGGCGACGGCGGCGTCGCGTTCAGCTGCGGTTCGGCTTCGGTCCGGTCCCGGGGGGCGTCGTCCATCGGCGCAGTGTCGCATCGCCCCGGGGGTCAACCAAGGACCCCCGGCTTACGATGGCGCCGTGCCGTTCTGGGACATGAGCCGCGAACGGGCCAGGGACTTCTTCACGAACTGGTCCGACTCCGACCTGCCGATCCCGCGCCGCCTCGCGGTCACGGTGAAGAACCGGATCCGCGCCGCTCGCCACGGTTGTTGCGGGAACCACGGCGCGCCGGGCTGCTGACGCCGGGACGAGGGCTCCGGTCGGAGCCCGGGGGAGCGCCCGCACCACCACCCGTAGGAGGTGCTACCCCGTTCCCGCGTACCTCCGTCGTGTCCCGTCGATGTAGGGGTCGAGGTCGAGGATCCGGGCCAGCGCGACCTCGCGGGTGTCGAACGACCACCCGTCGACCGTGACCCAGAGCTCGCCGATCCGGGCGCGCGCCGACCACTCCTCCCCGGCGCGATAGGCGTCGAACGTCGTCGCGAGGCCGTCGACGTCGAACGTCCACGTGGCGTGCTCGATCGACGGGATCGCGCCCTCGGGGAGGATCGGGTCGTTCGTCTCCCGCAGGTACGTGAGGGCCGCGTCCGCATCGTGCGCGATCGACCCGTCCCACGCCATGCGGGCCACGATCTGGAACCAGCCGCCGCCCACCGACGGTTCCGGGCTGCTCTCGACGACGAGCCAGGGATCTCCGTCCGCGGCGTTCGTGCCGTGCACGAGCGACAGCGCGGTCGTCCGGGCCCGCCCGCCGCCCCGGCTCATCGTGTCGGCGCCGCCCAGGAGGCGCGGACCGACCCACGGCGTCGGCAGCCCGTAGAGCGGGAACGGTGCCTTCCGGAACCGAGCCTCGGTCTCGCGGCGACGTCGCTCGGCGTATCGCCGGGCTTCCTTCAAAGAGGTGGATCGGCGGGACCGGGGGATCGGGTTCCCCGCGTCATCGACCGTCTGAGCCCAGATCTCGTCCCGCGGCACCCGCGCATCATGTCACCGGTCCGATCACAGTTCGAACGAACCGAGCTCGTCGACCGCGCGGTCCACGTCGTTGGCCACCCCTTGCTGCAGCAGGCGGATGCACAGCGCATCACCAGCCGCGGCGAGCGAGCGGATGCCGTCAGCGCTGGCGCGTGCACGTTGACGGACGAGATCGACGAACGCCGTCTGATCGGCCTCGTAGCCATATGCCGCCAGCAGCCGCCGGAGCCGCGTAGGCCGCGCGTCGAAGTCCTCGAACCCCTCCCTGGTGGCGACCGATCGCGCCACGAGCGGCACCCAGCTGAACGCGACGAACGCGAGGTCCCACGCGCGCGAGGCCGGAGCCGCGAGGTCCCAGTCGATGAACCCCACGAGACCGTCGTGCCAGACGGCGTTGTACGGCGCCGCGTCGTTGTTGGCGATGATCAACCCCGCCTCCCAGCTCCCGCCGAACCGCCACGTTGCGCCGATCGGCGGCACGAAGTCGGCGACCGCGTCGTGATACGAGCGGAGCCATCGGCCGACCTGTTCGAGGGTCGCGTCGTCGTGTGTCCACGTCGGCCACGGGAGGCGGTCACCGACGGTGTCTCCGTGGAGGTACGACAGGACCTCGCGTCCCTCCTCATCCACGCCCATGGCTCGGGGGACCCCTTGGAACCCCTTCGTCTCGAGATGATGTAGCAATGCGTGGATCGTCGGCGTCCACGGACCCGCCTCCCGCCGGACCGTGTCGCCGATCCGGATCGCGCCCGCGGCGTTGCCTCCGGGGAGCCGCTCGCTCATGCGGATCGCACGGCGGCCGCGATCGCGTCGGCCATGTCCGTCGTCGTCGACGTGCCGCCCACGTCGCCGGTCCGCACGGATCCCGCGCGCAGCACGGCGTCCACCGCCGCCTCCACACGCTCCGCGGCGTCCAGCTCGCCGAGGTGCCGCATCAGCATCGCTCCCGACAGGATCATCGCGACCGGGTTGGCGATCCCGCGGCCCGCGATGTCGGGCGCGCTGCCGTGCACGGGCTCGAACACCGCGTACTCCCAGCCGATGTTGGCTCCCGGGATCAGCCCGAGCCCGCCGACGAGCCCGGCGCACAGGTCCGACAGGATGTCGCCGTAGAGGTTCGGCAGCAGCAGCACGTCGAAGTCCTCCGGGCGCCGGACCAGCCGCGCCGAAAGATGGTCCACCTGGATCTCCTCCCAGGCGATCTCCGGATAGTCGCGCGCGTCGGCGCGGGCCGTATCCAGGAACAGTCCGTCGGAGAACCGCATCACCGGCGCCTTGTGGCCGACCGTGACCTTCCGGCGCCGGTTCGTCCGGGCGTACTCGAACGCGAACCGCACGATCCGATGGGTCCCGCTCGCGCTGATCGGCTTCAACGTGACCCCGGCGTCCTCGCGCAGCTCGAACCCGCCCAGGTCGCGCAGGCGCGCGCGCAGCGCCATCGCGGCGTCGCTGCCGCGCTCGAACTCGATCCCCTGGTACAGGTCCTCGGTGTTCTCGCGGATCACGACCAGGTCGACGCCCTCGTGCCGCGTGGGGACGCCGGGCAGCGAGCGCGCCGGCCGCACGGCGGCGAACAGGTCCAGCTCCTGACGCAGCGCGACGTTGACGCTCCGGAAGCCGGTGCCGACGGGGGTGGTGATCGGCCCCTTCAAGGCGACGCGGCACTCCCGGATCGCGTCGAGCGTCTCCTCCGGCAGCAGCGCGCCGGCCCGCTCCAGCGCGGTCGCGCCGGCCGGGCGCTCGATCCACCGCAGCTCGACCCCGGTCGCGTCGAGGACGCGCCGCGCCGCCGTGGCCACCTCCGGCCCGATCCCGTCGCCGGGCACCAGCACGACCCGGTGTGCCATCGGGGCTCAGAAGCGCTCGAACAGGATCGCGCGCTTCACCTCTTGGATCGCCTTCGTGACCTCGATCCCGCGCGGGCATGCGTCGGTGCAGTTGAACGTGGTCCGGCAGCGGAACACGCCGGTCTTCTCCGAGAGGATCTTCAGGCGGTCGCGCCCGGCCTCGTCGCGCGAGTCGAAGATGAACCGGTGCGCGTTCACGATCGCGGCCGGTCCCACGTAGGAGTCGTCGCCCCAGAACACCGGGCATGAGGTGGTGCAGCAGGCGCACAGGATGCACTTCGTGGTGTCGTCGTAGCGGTGCCGCTCCGCCGGCGACTGCCGGCGCTCCTTGTCGGGCTCGCCGGAGTCGTTGATCAGGAAGGGGAGCACGCTGCGGTACCCGTCCATGAACGGGTCCATGTCGACGATCAGGTCCTTCAGCACGGTCAGCCCGCGGATCGGCTCGATCGTCACCTTCGGCGCCACGTCCTGCGCGAGCACCTTGCACGCGAGCTGGTTGCGCCCGTCGATCAGCATCGCGTCGGAGCCGCAGATCCCGTGGGCGCACGAGCGTCGGAACGAGAGGGTGCCGTCGTGGTGCCACTTGATCTGGTGCAGGACCTCCACGAGCCGCTCGAACGGATCACAGCGCACGGTCCACTCGTCCCACCACGAGTCCTCGGAGACCTCGGGGTTGAACCGGCGCACGCGCACGGTCAGCTCGATCGAGTGCGGGTCGACCGCGGGGCGGGCCTCGGAGACCGCGAGCACCTCGGCGACGGTCACCATCAGTACTTGCGCTCCATCGGGACGTACGGGCCCATCTTCACCGGCTTGAAGTCCATCCGGATCGAGCCGTCGGGCTCGCGGTAGGCGAGGGTGTGCCTCAGCCAGTTCGCGTCGTCGCGCAGGGGGTGATCTTCGCGGTAGTGCCCGCCGCGGCTCTCGGTGCGGACCAGCGCGCCGGCCACCAGCGCGTCCGCGCAGTCCAGGAGGTAGCCGAGCTCCACCGTCTCCATCAGGTCGGTGTTGTAGTTGGGGCCCTTGTCGCCGATCGCCACGTCGTCGTAGCGCGCGCGGAGCTCGCCCAGGATCGCCTGCATCTTCGCGAGGCTCTCCTCGCTTCGGACGACGAAGGCCAGGTCGAACATCGAGTCCTGGAGCTCCGTGCGGATGTCGGCGGCGTTCTCGCCGGTGCTCCGGCCGAGGATCCCGTTCAGCATCTCGAGGGCGGCCGTCTCCGGCTGCTCGCCGAGCGGCGGGAGCTCGGCCTCGGCGACGTAGCGGACGGCATCGTCGCCGGCGCGCCGGCCGAAGACCACGAGGTCCAGCAGCGAGTTCGTGCCCAAACGGTTCGCGCCGTGCACCGAGACGCAGGCGCACTCGCCGGCCGCGTAGAGGCCCGGCACGACCGCCTCGTCCGAACCGACCACGACCCGGCCGTCGGTGTCGGTGGGGATCCCGCCCATCGCGTAGTGCGCCGTGGGCTGGATCGGAACGGGCTCCTTCGTGGGCTCCACCTTCAGGTAGATCCGGGCGAACTCGGTGATGTCGGGGAGCTTCTCCTCGATCACCTTCGGATCGAGGTGGGAGATGTCGAGGTAGGCCCAGTCGCGGTTCGGGCCGCCGCCGCGGCCCTCGCGGATCTCCTGATAGATCGCGCGGCTGACCATGTCGCGCGGGGCGAGGTCCTTGATCGTTGGGGCGTAGCGCTCCATGAAGCGCTCGCCGTCCGCGTTCAGCACCACACCGCCCTCGCCCCGGGCGGCTTCGGACAGCAGCACACCCAGACGCGCCAGGCCGGTCGGATGGAACTGGAACATCTCCATGTCCTCGAGCGGGATCCCCCGGCGCCACACGACCGCCGGGCCGTCCCCGGTCAGCGCGTGCGCGTTCGAGGTGACCCGGAACATCCGCCCGTAGCCGCCGGTGGCGAAGATCACGGCCTTGGCCCGGAAGATGTGCAGGCCGCCGGAGCCGAGCTCGTAGGCGACGATGCCGGCCGTGCTGCCGTCCTCGGCGCGGATCAGGTCGAGGCAGTAGAGCTCGTTGAAGAACGTCACGTTGCGCTTCACGCACTGCTGGTAGAGCGTCTGCAGGATCATGTGGCCGGTGCGGTCGGCGGCGTAGCACGCGCGCCGCACCGGCGCCTCGCCGTGGTTGCGCGTGTGGCCGCCGAAGCGCCGCTGGTCGATCTTGCCGTCCGGCGTCCGGTTGAACGGCAGCCCCCAGCGCTCCAGCTGGTAGATCGCGCCGACGGCCTCCTCGGTCATGAGGATCGCGGCCGGCTGGTCGACCAGGTAGTCGCCGCCCTTCACGGTGTCGAAGGCGTGCCACTCGGGCGAGTCCTCCTCGACGTTGCCGAGCGCCGCGCACACCCCGCCCTGCGCCGCTCCCGTGTGCGAGCGGGTCGGATACAGCTTCGAGATCACCGCGGTCCGGCAGCGCTCCGAGAGCTCGATCGCGGCGCGGAGCCCCGCCCCGCCGCCGCCGATCACGAGGGCGTCGTAGGTGTGCGTCGTCGTCACGGCGAGATCGGCCCCCACTTCGTGGGATCGAACGTCACGACGATCACGGTGCCGAGCACCATCAGCGTGAAGCCGATCACGTAGTAGGACATCGTCAGCGCGAACCGCACGCCGGGTCGGCGGACGTAGTCGAGGGTGATGTTCCGCAGGCCGTTCACACCGTGCACGAGCGCGAGCATCAGGAGCATCCAGTCCCATGTCCGCCAGAACGGGCTCTGCCACCGCACGGCCACGAACCCGAAGTTGATCCGGGACACACCGCCGGCCGGCAGGTGCATGATCAGCGTGTGGCCGACGGCCAGCACCAGGAGCAGCAGGCCGCTGATCCGCATGAACAGCCAGCTCCACAGCTCGAAGCCGCCCAGTGGGCGCTCGCGGCCGGGGAGCGGCTCGCGCCGGCGCGGCTCCGGGGGCGAGGTGGGAGGTCGGGTCGTCGTGGCCACGCTCAGGCGCTCACTTCTTGATCAGGTCCCAGGTCTGGCCGAGCATGATCCAGGCCGTCGGGATCATGACCAGCACGAACACCGCCGTGAACGCGATCGAGATCGGCCGGATCCGCGACACGAGCTTCGGGAAGAAGTCGATCAGGGTGATCTTCAGCCCGTTCAGCGAGTGGTAGATCACCGCGGTCACCAGGCCGAGCTCCAGCAGCCGGACGAACGGGTTCTCGTAAGCGGCCGTGATCCGGTTGTAGGCGTTCGGACCCCAGCCGACCGCAGCGGTGTCGATCACGTGGGCGAACAGGAACAAGATGATCGCGACGCCGGTGATCCGGTGCAGGATCCACGACCACTGGCCCTCGTGCCCCTTGTAGATCGAGCCGTAGTCGCTCTTGGACTTCCGCGATCTGCTGGCCACCGTGCTCCTCGGGCGGTTCGGATCCTTGCCCACCAGGCTATCAGCGCCGACGGGCCTGTCCTGCACCGAGCGGATGAAGCGCAGGACGCCGGACGGACGAGCCGTCCACGCCCTTCGCCGGGGTTCGTCCCGTTGCTCGACGGTGCATTGCTCGTCGTCCGATGAGCCGCCCGTTGGACATCGGGTGCATCCGTCGCGGCGTGCCTGGTGGTGCTCGGGACGCTGACCACGTCGAACGGGATGGGTCGTGCGAGTCAGATGCGCAGTGTTGATAGCGTTGGCCGATGAGCGTTCGACGCGTGATCGTCGATCATGTGCTCTTCGTCGTGGCTGACGTGGACACGAGCCGACGGCTCTATACGGCAGCCCTCGCCCCACTCGGCTACGAAGAACTCAACGTTCAGGACGACTGTGTCTCCTACGGGGCCGAGGACCTGGACGACTTCACGATCTGCCAGGGGGAGCCCGTGACCACGGCGGCTCATGCTGCGTTCTCCGCCGAGGCTCGGGAGGAGGTCGACGCGTTCTTCGAGGCGGCCATCGCGAACGGTGCAACACCGCGAGGCGAGCCCGGCGTGTGGACGCAGTACTCCGAGCGGTACTACGCCGCATTCGTGAACGACTTGCATCAGAACAACGTCGAGGCCGTATGGCATGCACCCGACCCGGTGATCGACGCGCCTCACCGTCCCGGCGTCGCTTGATCCGCACGGGCGAGCCGGGCCAACAGGCCGGCGACACCGCGACCGGACCCAACCCGCTCCGCCGGACGGACGAACCGTACCGAGCGAAGTCGGTCTTGCCGCCGTTGCTCGACGGTGGAATCCTTCACGCATGGGTCGCCGCTGGGTGTCCGGTGCGATCGTCGCAACGTGCCTGGTGGTGCTCGGAACCGTGGTCGCGATCGGCACGAGCCGTCATCCGGTGACGATGCCCGCTCCGGTGTCCGAGCCGTTCCCGGCGCACGTCCGCCTGGACGCCGCCTCGAGCTCCGGCGGCCAGACCCTGGCGGGAGGATGCCGACCGGAAGCCGCCGGCGGCGTGGCTCCCTTCGTCACCCTCAACATCCCGAGTGTGGTTCGCACCGGCTTCGGGGCCCTGGCGATCGCGACGGGGATCAACCAGCAGGCGTCATGGATCGCGAACGCCGGGCTGCGCTGCGGGCCCGCCTCGAGGGGCTTCGCGACCGCCGTCAGGATCATCGTGCAGCCGACGTTCTCGATGACGGCGAACCCCGGCGCCTGCTCGGGGTGGGCCTCGTCAGCCCCCGAACTCGAGTGCGGCCCCGACGGATCGCTGACGCTCACGCCGCGGACCCTTCGCGTCGACTGCCATCGCGCAGGCGGGACGGTGCACACCTGCAGCAGCTGGGCCTCCAACGTGAGCCTGTCGATCCCGGCGGGGGCGAGGATCGAAACGTTCTGCGCCTCGGCGATCGCCACGTTCGTCATGGCGAACGGGTCGGAGCGGCAGGTCAGCGGCAGCGCCTGCACGTAGGCGCCCGGGCTCAGCCGATCCGGATCGCGACCAGGTCTCCTTCCCGGGTGGGCACGATCGTCGAGATGAAGCGTTCGTCCGCGGCGACCAGAGCGTTGTGCTCACGGATCGCCCGCGCACCCTCTTCGTCCTCATCCAGGACCGTGCCGCGGCCGTACCCGAGCGTGTTGTCGCAGATGTAGAGCCCGCCGACGCGGATCCGCTCGGACGCCGCCCGCCAGGCGTCCGGGTAGCCCGGCTTGTCGATGTCGCAGAACACCACGTCGAAGTCGCCGTCGAGCTCCGCGAAGGACCCGAGCGCGTCGCCGACGTGATACGTGACGCGGTCGCCGACGCCGGCTCGGGCCAGGTACGCGACGCCCGAGTCGGCGTTGGCCTGGTCGCCGTCGGTGCAGTGGATCTCGCCGCCGGGGCCGACGGCCCGCGCGAACCAGTAGGCGGAGTACCCGAAGCCCGAGCCGAGCTCCATCACGCGGCGTGCGCCGATCGACCGTGCAAGCACCTCGAGGGTCACCCCGACGTTGCGCCCGACGATCGGGAACCCCCGTTCCTTCCCCTCGGCTTCCATCTCGAGGAGCACCGGCTCGTCGAAACGAGCGAGCCGCGAGGCCATGTACGCGTCGAACCGCGGATCCACGATGTCCATGCGCGAACCCTAGCCGGAGCGACGGGAGGCCGCGCCGGTTCGGGGACGGAGGGGTAGTCTCGATGTATGTCCGAGGGGAACGGCACGGCTCGCCGCGAGAAGATCGTGACGATGCTCCGCGAGAGCCGGCGCGCGATCACCGGGTCGGAGCTCGCCGAGCGATTCGGCGTTTCGCGTCAGGCGATCGTGAACGACATGGCGATCATCCGTGCGGGCGGCGCGGAGATCTCGGGCGGGACCCTGGGCTACCGGTGGGACGGCGCCGCGCCGCCGGAGGGGGTGTTCGCGGTCCTCGCGTGCGAGCACGACCGGGAGGGCGCCACGAAGGAGCTCGAGGTCCTGGTCGCCCACGGCTGCACGGTGCTCGACGTCGTCGTGGACCATCCGCTCTACGGCGAGCTCCGCGCGCCGCTGAACATCGGCACGCACCGCGACGTCGAGCGCTACGCGGAGTCGGTCCGCCGGGCCGGGGCCGAGCCGTTGTCGTCGCTGACCGCCGGCGTGCACCGGCACTCGGTGCGCGCGCCGGACGAGGTCGCGCTCGAGTCGGCCCGCCGCGACCTGGCGCTGCTCGGCTGCCTGCGGGACGAGGCCGACCCCGCCGGTCCGTGAGCGAGGACGTCCGCCGCACCGACTCGGGCGTCGAGCTGCACGACGTCTACGGGCCGGACGACCTGGCCGGCTGGGATCCGGACGAACGGCTCGGCGAGCCCGGGGCGTATCCGTTCACGCGCGGCCCCTACCCCACGATGTACCGGGGCCGGCTGTGGACGATGCGCCAGTACGCGGGCATGGGCACGGCCGCCGACACGAACCACCGGTTCCGCTACCTGCTGGAACACGGCCAGACCGGCCTGTCGACCGCGTTCGATCTCCCGACGCAGATGGGCCTGGACTCGGACCACCCGATGGCGGAGGGCGAGGTCGGCAAGACCGGCGTCGCGATCGACTCGGTCGAGGACATGCGCCGGCTGTTCGAGGCGATCCCGCTCGGCGAGGTCTCGACGTCGATGACGATCAACGCGACCGCGCCGATCCTGCTGCTGCTCTACGAGCTGGTGGCGGAGGAGCAGGGCATCGCGCCGGCCGATCTGCAGGGCACCGTCCAGAACGACCTGCTGAAGGAGTACGCGGCGCGCGGCACGTACATCTATCCGCCCCGCCCGTCGATGCGTCTGACCACCGACCTGTTCGCGTACTGCGCCGAGCGGATCCCCCGGTGGAACACGATCTCGATCAGCGGGTACCACATGCGTGAGGCCGGCTCGACCGCCGCCCAGGAGATCGCGTTCACGTTGGCCGACGGGGTCGCCTACGTCGAGGCCGCGATCGCGGCCGGCCTCGCCGTCGACGACGTGGGGCCGCGGCTGTCGTTCTTCTTCGCGTGCCACATGAACTTCTTCGAGGAGATCGCGAAGTTCCGCGCCGCCCGGCGGATCTGGGCGCGGCTGATGCGGGAGCGCTTCGGGGCGCGGGACGAGCGCTCGATGATCCTGCGGTTCCACACCCAGACGGGCGGCGCCACGCTGACCGCGCAGCAGCCCGAGAACAACATCGTGCGCACGACGCTGGAGGCGCTGGCCGCCGTGCTGGGCGGCACGCAGTCCCTGCACACGAACGCGTTCGATGAGGCGCTCGCGCTCCCCACCGAGGAGAGCGCGAAGATCGCGCTGCGCACGCAGCAGGTGATCGGCTCCGAGACCGGCGTGCCGCAGGTCGCCGATCCCTTCGGCGGCTCGTACTACCTGGAGTCGCTGACCGACGCGCTGGAGAGCCTGGCGAACGGCTACCTCGAGCGGATCGACGCGATGGGAGGCGCGGTCGCCGCGATCGAGGCCGGCTTCTACCAGGACGAGATCCACGAGGCCGCGTTCCGGATCCAGCGCGCGATCGAGGCGGGCGAGCGCGTGGTCGTGGGCGTGAACCGGTTCGTGACGCCGGAGGAGCGCCGGCCCGAGCTACAGCGGATCGGGGAGGAGGAGGTAGCGGCGCAGATCGCGCGCGTCCGCGCGCTGCGCGCCGCCCGGAACCAGCCCACGGTCGATGCCGCCCTCGCGGCGGTGGAGGCGACGGCGGCGGGCACGGGCAACCTCCTTCCGCCGATGCGCGAGGCGCTCCGCGCCCGGGCGACGCTCGGCGAGGTCTCCGACGCGCTGCGGCGGATCTTCGGCGAGTACCGGCCGACCTACTGAACGAGCGCGACGACGGCGTGCCCGGCCGCCGCGAGCCCCGCGATCGCGAGCACGACGGCGACGACCCGCCCCCCGCCGCCACGGGTCCACGCCGGAGCCGCGAGCCCGAGGCACACGAGCCCGACCAGCAGCTCGATCACGTGGTCGGCGGTCTGCGCCACGATATCTGAGGCTACTCGGCTACCCTTCGCAGCCATGGACGTCGCGATCGTGGGCGGCACCGGCGCGGAGGGCTTCGGGCTGACCCTGCGCCTGGCCGGAGCCGGTCACGCCGTCACGATCGGATCACGGGACGCCGCGAAAGGCGCGGCGAGCGCGGCCGAGGCGGTCGCGATCCTCGGTGGGGACGCGAGGGTGGACGGGGCGCTCAACGCCGAGGCGGTGGTGGGCCGGCCGGTCGTGTTCGTCACGGTGCCGTTCTCGGGACAGGCCATGATCTACGACGCGATCGCGGGCTCGCTCGAGGAGGGGGCCGTGGTCTGCGATTGCACGAGCCCGCTGATGACGGCGGTCGGCGGCCGAGCGAGCCACGCGTTGCGCCCCTGGCACGGCTCCGCCGCCGAGTTCGCGAAGTCGCTGCTGCCCAAGCACGTGAAGCTCGTGGGCGCGATGCATACGATCGGCGCGGCGCCGCTGCGCGATCTGGAGCACCCGGTCGACAGCGACGCGTTCGTGATGGGCGACGACGCGGCGGCGAAGGCCACGGTCGGCTCGCTGATCGAGGACATCCCCGGGATCCGGTGGGTCGATTGCGGCGGCCTGCAGATGGCGCGGATCGCCGAGACCCTGACGCCGCTCCTGATCTCGGTGAACGGCCGGTACAAGGTGCACGACGCCGGGTTCCGGATCATCGGGCGCGACGCGTGGGGCGCGCCGGAGACGTGAGCGACGAGGGACGCCTCGTCCGGATCGACGACTGCTCGTTGTGGGTCGTCGAACGCGGGCCGGTCGACGGCGCGCCGCTGTTCGTGCTGCACGGCGGCCCGGGTCTGGACCACCATGAGTTCGCCGATTACCTCGATCCGCTCGCCGAGGAGGGACGCCGGCTGCTGCTGGTCGACCTGCGGGCGAACGGGCGCTCCGAGCGGACGCCGCCGGAGACGTGGACGCTCGAACGGCTCGCGCAGGACGTGATCATGCTGGCGCTCGCGCTGAAGCTCGAGCGGTACGCGGTGCTCGGGCACTCCTACGGCGCCTTCGTCGCGCTGCAGAACGCGGTGGACTATCCGGGCCAGGCGGTCGCCACGATCCTGTCCTGCGGCGTCGCGACGGGCCGCGACCTGAGCGGCGTCGGCGCCGCGCTGGCCGCGTTCGAGCCGGCAGCGCTGCGCGAGCAGGTCGCGGGCGCCTGGGATCGCGAGGCGACCGCGCGCACGCCGGAGGACGTCGCCTCCCTGATGCACGACCAATGGCCGTTCCACTTCCGCAACCCGGAGGATCCGCGGATCGCTGAGTATGAGCGCCGCAGCGAGGGATGGGTGTTCGCGCCCGACGTGATCCGGCACCTGGCGACGGCAACCGACGGCGGGATTGAGCTGGCGGCCCGCCTGCCCGAGGTCCCGCAGCCCGTGCTCGTGCTCGCCGGCCGCGCCGACCGGGTGTGTACGGCCGCGGCCGCCGAGAAGATGGCGACCGCGCTGCCGAACGCCCGGCTGCACGTGTTCGAGGAGAGCGCGCACATGCCCTTCGTCGAGCAACCGGAGGAGTACCTCGAGGTCGTGCGGACGTTCCTGCGCGACGTCGGTGTCTGAGACCGAGCGCCCGTCGCTAGTCGATCACCGCGAGCAGCGAGCCGGTCTCGACGACCTGGCCCGGCCGGATCGGCAGCTCGGTGATCTCGCCCTCGCGGGTGGAGGCGATGTGGTTCTCCATCTTCATCGCCTCGAGGATGCACACGACGTCGCCGGCCATGATCTGCTGGCCCTTCTCGACCAGCACCTTCACGATCGTCCCCTGCATCGGCGCGCGGATCTCGCCGTGCACGTGCTCGCCGTGGTGCCCGGTGTGCGACGACGGCGCTTTCGGCGCCGCCTCGCGTCGCTCGTCGAAGATCCGCACGGGAACGCGACGGCCGTCGACCTCCACCAGGATGTCGCGCGGCCGCGTGGGCCGCGTCGCCGGGCTCGCGGCCTCGCCTCCCTGGGCCTGCGGCCGCAGGTCCGCCTCGGCCAGCGCGCGCTCGAGCCACGTGGTCGTGTGCGTTCCGCTCCGGAACTCCTTCGTGTTCAGGATCCAGCGGTGCACCGGGATCGTCGTGGGGACGCCCTCGACCCGGTACTCGTCGAGCGCGCGGAGCATCCGGTGACGCGCCTGTTCCCGGTCGGCGGCGGCGACCACGAGCTTGGCGAACATCGAGTCGTAGTCCCCGGGGATGTCCCGGCCCCGGGCCACACCGGCGTCCACCCGCACGAACGGCCCGCCCGGCTCCTCGTACCCCGTGATCCGTCCGGGCCCCGGCAGGAAGTTCCGGGCGGGGTCCTCGGCGTTGATCCGGCACTGGATCGCGTGCCCGCGGGCCGACACCTCGAGCCCCGCGAGCGAGGCACCGAGGGCGACCTCGATCTGCAGCGCCACGATGTCCAAACCCGTGACCATCTCGGTGACGGTGTGCTCGACCTGCAGCCGCGTGTTCATCTCCAGGAAGAAGAACGAGCCGTCCTCGTCGAGGATGCATTCGATCGTGCCGGCGTTGACGTAGCCGGCCTCGCGCGCGAGCGCGATCGCGGCCTCGGCGAAGCGCTCGCGGATCGCATCGTCGACGACGGGGGAAGGGGTCTCCTCGATCAGCTTCTGATGGCGGCGCTGGACCGAGCAGTCGCGCTCGCCCAGGAAGAGCACCGTGCCGCGCGCGTCGGCCAGGATCTGCGCCTCGACGTGGTGCGCGCGGTCGACGTAGCGCTCCAAGAAGACCTCGGAGCGCCCGAAGTACGACTGCGCCTCGCGGGCCGCGCGCTTCAGGGACTCCTCGAGGTGGTCGGCGTCCCGCACGACGTGCATCCCCTTGCCGCCGCCGCCGAAGGCCGCCTTCACGACCATCGGATACCCGATCCGGGGCGCCTCCTTCTTCGCGCGGGCGACGTCGACCGGTTCGCGCGTGCCGGGGACGATCGGCATGCCTGCTGCGTCGGCCATGCGGCGGGCCGCCGACTTGTCGCCCATCTGCTCGATCGCCTCGGCGCCCGGCCCCACGAACGTGAACCCCGCTTCCTCGACCGCCCGGGCGAAGTGGGCCCGCTCGGCGAGGAAGCCGTAGCCGGGATGGATCAGGGTCGCGCGCGCCTTCTGCGCGGCCTCGAGGATCGCGCCGATCGACAGGTAGGAGTCGGCGGCGAGCGCCGGGCCGATCCGGTAGGACTCGTCGGCCATCTCGACGTGCAGCGCGTCATGGTCGGCGTCGGAGTAGACCGCGACGGTCGGGATCCCCATCTCGCGACAGGTCCGGATGATGCGGACGGCGATCTCGCCCCGGTTCGCGACCAGGAGCTTCGGCCGGCCCGTCCGTGTCCTCGTTCCTCGCGTATCGTGCTCCCGACGACCTCGGATCCAAGGAGCCTGCGTGCTGACCAGTGACGACCTGTTGCAAGCGCTGGCCGCGATCCCGGTCTCGGCTCCCGTGCGTGCCGAGGAGGTTACCCCCTCGACGAACGCGACGGCGGCGGAGCTCGCGGCGGCCGGCGAGCCCGAATGGACGCTCGTGGCCACCGGGCACCAGACCGCGGGCCGAGGGCGACTGGACCGGCCGTGGTCGGACGTCCCCGGCCGGGCGTTGCTGTTCTCGCTCGTCCTGCGGCCGAAGCTGGCGCCGGCGCGCGCCGGGCTCCTGTCCCTGCTGGCGGGGGCGGTGATGGCCCAGGCGATCCGCGTCACGAGTGGGCGACACGTCACGTGCAAGTGGCCGAACGATCTGATGCTGCACGAGCGGAAGGTCGGCGGGGTCCTGCTCGAGTCGCTCGTCGATGACGGCGAGCTGAGCCACGTGATCGTGGGGATCGGTGTGAACCTCGAGGCCCCGAAGGACGTTCCCGAGGCCGTCGGCCTCGGCGAGAACGTCGGCCAACGCGACCTGCTCACCGCGTTCCTCGTGCGCTTCGCCCGCGTCTACGACGCGGCGGACAGCGCCTTCCCCGAGCGCGTGCGGCACGCCTGGCTGCCCTTGTCCGACACGATCGGCCAGGTCGTGAGCGCGGTGACGCTCGACGGCCGCGAGGTCAGCGGCCGGGCGGTCGGGATCGACGATTTCGGGAGCCTGCAGCTGTCCACGGACGAGGGCGAGGCGCGCGTCGGCTTCGGCGAGATCGAGCACCTCGGGCCCGGCTAGGTCACCGCCGGACCGCGGTTGCCCGGCCGGGGCGGTGGCGGTACCGTCCCGCGCATGCCGTTCCCCGAGAGGCTCCTGATCCCGAACGAGAAGCTCGTCCTCGACCTGCGGCCGCATCCGATCGCGCTCGCCCTGCCGGCGGTGGCCACGGTCGCCGGCCTGGTCGCGGTGTTCTGGCTCAGCGCGAAGACCTCCCTGGATACCGTGTGGTGGTTGCTGTTCGCGATCGGCTTCGTGATCTATCCGCTGCGCAAGCTCATCAGCTGGCTCACCTCGAACTTCGCGGTCACGAGCGACCGGGTGATCCACCGGCAGGGCCTGATCGCGAAGCGGTCGATGGAGATCCCCCTCGAGGCGATCAACGACGTCCGCTTCGAGCAGGGCGTGTTCGACCGGATGGTCGGCGCCGGGACGCTGGTGATCCAGTCGGCCTCGGAGGCCGGCCGGCAGGTCTTCGACGACATCCGGCATCCCGAGGACGTCCAGAAGACCATCTACGAGCAGGGCGAGGCGAACAAGAAGCGGATGTACCACGGGGACTCGGCGGCCGCGCAGGGCCAGCCCGCGCCCGCCCAGCCGGCCGCGCCGCCGATCGCGCCCTCGACGACCTCCGAGCTCGAGCGCCTCGGCAAGCTCCGCGCCGACGGCGTCCTCACCGAGGAGGAGTTCCAGGCGCAGAAGGCGAAGATCCTGGGTCAAGGCTGAGCGCGCGCGGCCTCGCTACGATGCGCGCGATGATCGGCGCCGTCGACCACGTCTACTACTGGACCCGGAACATGGATCGTGCCCTGGCGTTCTACGTCGACCTCGTCGGGTTCCCGCTGGTGCGCCGCGACGGCGACGAGTGGGCGGAGCTCGACGCCGGCCCGATCCGTTTCGCGCTGCACGGCACCGACGACGAGGCGCCGGCGCCGAGCGGCACCGTGGTGCTGCGGGTCGACGACCTGGAGGCCACGCGCTGGACGCTGGAGGATCGCGGGGTGGCCTTCGACGCCTACCTCGGCGAGGTGGAGGGGTTCGCGCGCTTCGCGACGTTCCGCGATCCCGACGGGAACCCGGTGCAGCTGATCGAGTACGCGGCGGACTGAGCCGTGGCGGCCGCCGGCGATCCGTGTCCGCGGTGCGGCGAGCCGCTGCCCGCCGGCGCGAACTTCTGCCCGAACTGCGGCGCGCCCGTGTCGGTCTCCGACGCGTCGGAGCGCCGGGTGGTCACGGTCGTCTTCGTGGACCTGGCGGGATCGACCGAGCTGGCCGCGCGCCTGGACCCCGAACGGTTCCGGGACGTGATCGCGGCGTTCCACGGGATGGTCGCCGAGGAGATCGCCTGGCTGGGCGGCGTGACCGAGGGGTTCATCGGCGACGCCGTGCTCGGCGTGTTCGGGATCCCTGCCGCCCGCGACGACGACGCGGTCCGCGGGATCCGAGCGGCCGTCGCGGTCCGTGACCGCGCCGAGCGGCTCGGTCGCGACCTCGCGTTGCCGATGCCGATGCATGTGCGGATCGGCGTGAACACCGGCGCGGTGGCGGTGGGGACCGCGACCGATCGGAACATCGTGATCGGCGCCGAGGTGAACATCGGCGCCCGCCTGCAGCAGGCGGCCTCGCCCGACGAGATCCTCGCCGGCGCGACCACCGTGCAGCTGGCGGCCGGCGCCGTGGAGTTCGGAACCCCGCGGGAGGTCCGCGCCAAGGGGTTCGAGGACGAGCTGCTCGCATGGCCGGTGGCGGCGATCGTGGAGCGGGCGAAGGCCGATCGCTCGAACATCCGCTTCGTCGACCGTCGTCGCGAGCTCGCGCTCCTCAACGAGATCTACGAGCGTGCCGCGAACCGCGGACGCGCGCACCTGGTGACCCTCCTCGGGGAACCCGGGATCGGCAAGAGCCGGGTCGTCGAGGAGTTCCTGAGCGGGCTGCCGGCCACCACGAAGGTGCTGAGCGGTCGCTCGAGCCCGTTCGAGGAGGAGGTCACCTTCTGGCCGCTCGCGCAGATGGTCTATCGGGAACTCGGCGAGCAGCGAGGGGCCCCCGAAGCCGAGGTGCTCGACCGGCTCCGGGCGCTGCTCGAGGCGTGGCTCGACGATCCCGACGAGGTCGAGCCGTCGGTGCGCCGGCTCGGCTTCGCCCTCGGCGTCGGCGAGCCCGGCGGCGAGGACGACCGGTTCCAGGCGGCCGAGGTCCGCCGCGGGATGCTCACGCTGCTCTCGGGCCTGGCCGCGCGCTCGCCGGTCGTCCTGGTCTTCGAGGACCTTCAGCAGGCCGATCCGCTGATGCTCGACCTGATCGAGCAGCTCGTGAAGGAGGCGCGGCGCGTGCCGCTGATGGTGGTCTGCGTCGCCCGCTGGGATTTCCTGCAGGAGCGCTCGGACTGGGCCGGCGGGTTGGCCGACGCCGCGACGCTGTGGGTCGAGGCCCTCGCGCCCGAACACGCGGTTCGCCTGGCGATGGAGGCCGGCGGCCTGGACCGGGAGGACGCCGAACGGGTGGCGCTGCACGCCGGCGGGAACCCGTTCTTCATCATCGAGATCACCGGGATGCTGCTGCGCGACGACCGCGACCTCCCGCCGGCCGGCCCGGGACCCTCGGGTGGGCTGTTGCCGCCGACCGTGCAGGCCGTGATCGCCGCGCGCATCGACCATCTCTCGACGGGGGCACGCTCGCTCGTTCGACGCGCCTCGGTGTTCCCGGGAGGACGGTTCGACGAGGACGAGCTCGCCTTCTTGATCGAGCCGCGGGCGGCGTGGCTCGAGGAGGCCCGCGAAGAGGAGATCCTGCTCCCCGACGAAGAGCGGCCGGGCGTGTGGCGCTTCCGGAGCGACGTGCTCCGCGACGTCGCGTACGAGTCCCTCGCGAAGCGTGAGCGCCGGCGTCTGCACCTGAAGGTGGCGGAGGAGCTCGCCGCGCCGGCGCACGCCGACCGCTATCCACGGACGATCGCGTTCCACCTCGAGCAAGCGGCGCGCGCCTCGCTCGACCTCGATCCGAAGGATCGGGCGCTCGCCGATCGCGCGGTCGAGGCGCTGTCCCTCGCCGGCGACGTCGCCCGCCGGAGGTTCGAGCCGCGCGCCGCCGCCGAGCTGTACGTCCGTGCGCTGTCGCTCGCCGGGCCGGAGGAGGCGTGGTCGGGCCGCGAGGCGTGGCTGGTCTCCCGCCTCGGCGAGACGCGGTACTGGCTGGGCGAGTTCGACGACGCCGAGGCCGATCTCCGGCGGGCCCTCGCGATGGCCGGCGGGGACGACCGGGTGACCGCGCACGCGGCCCGCTACCTCGCCGACATCACGTTGTCCGTTCGCGGCGACGACCATCTCGCCGCGGCGCTGTCGGAACGCGCGCTCGAGGCGGCACGGCGGCTCGGCGAGCCGTTCGTGCTCAGCCGCACCCTGTTGATGGCCGGGTGGGTCCCGTACCGGCGCAATCGGATGCAGGAGGCCGAGGCGATCTTCCGCGAGGCGTTGACGGTGGCGCGCGGATCCGATCGCCCCGATCCCTGGGCCGAGGTCCGCGCGCTCGTCGCGATCGCGAGCGTCTGGTCGCTGCACGCGAGCGAGGAGGATGCCCTGGCGATGGGGCGGGAGGCGCTGGAGATCGCCGAGCGGTCGGCGCAGCCGTTCACCACCGCGATCGCCCACCAGGCGGTCGCGGCCTCGCTTCGGCGGCTGCTGCGGCTCGACGAGGCGCTCGAGCACGCCGAGCCCGCCGTGCGCGGGCTGCGGGAGCTCGGGGCGCGCTGGGAGCTGGCGAGCGCGCTGGGGGAGCGCGGCACGATCCAGCGGCTCTCCGGGCGGACCGAGGAGGCCGAGGCCGACCTGCGTGAGGCGGTCGTGCTGTGCCGGGACCTGCGGGAGCGCTCGCTCGTGTCGTGGACGATCGCGGAGCTGGCGCGCACCCTCGTCGCTCGCGGCGATCCGGCCGCCGCGCGAGCGATCCTGGACGATCCGCTGGCCCGCACCGCCGAAGCCGAGCCCGGGAGCGCCACCGCGCTGTTGGTCGCGGAGTCGGCCGTCGCGCTGTCGGAGGGGGACCGGGAGGCCGCCCTCGCGAAGGCGGTCGCGGCGATCGCCTCGGAGGACGGCGAGCCCCGGCTCCCGAACCCGTACGCGGCCCAGGTCTGGTGGACCGGCTCCCTGTTCGGGCCGGGGGAGGCCGGCGGAGACGCCGCCGTCGAGGACGCTCGAGGAACCCTGGTACGCAACGGATGGCACCAGTCTCTCCGGGAGCCCGAGCTCGTTCCCTAGGAAGGCTCGAGGCGCGGGTGGTTGCAACCCGCGGGTCGGAGCGAGATTCTTGGTGCGTCCCGGGCGTCGCCCCTTCCTTCCCGCCGCCCCCGGGCCGATAGGAACGTATGACGAAGATCCGGTCCTTCCCCCTCGGCGCCCGGCTCCTCGTCGCGTCCTGTGCGCTCGTGGCCGCCGTCTGGTTCGTGCCGCCCACCACCGCCGCGGGGGCGCCGTCCGGGAGTCAGGTCAGCGCGGCGAAGAAGGCCTACCAGGCCGCCCTGGACCGGCTGTCCGCGATCCGCTCGCAGGTCGCCGCGATCCAGTCCCAGCTGAACGAGGCCGTGCAGAAGGTCGACACGCAGCAGCAGTTGGTCGATCAGGTCACGGCGCAGGTGGTCGCCACGCAGCAGCGCATCGACGACGCGCAGGCGAAGTACGACAAGATCCGCACCCGCCTGAACGCGCGCGCCGTGGAGGCGTTCATGGACGGGCCCGGATCGAACCTCGGGTTCATCCTCGGTTCGACGTCCCTGGCCGACCTGTCCGACCGGCTCGAGTTCGTCAACGCCGTCACCGACTCCGACGCGAGCCTCGCGCAGACGGTGGACAACCTCCGTACGCAGCTCCTGGCCGACGAGGCCCAGCTGCAACAGCTCCAAGCGCAGCGCCGGGCCCGGCTGGCGGATCTGCAGGCGACGAGCGATCAGATCGCCACGTCGTTGCGGCAGGTCAGCGATCTCCAGGCCGAGGCAACGAGAACGGTGGAATCGACGCTGCACCAGTACAAGGATCTGAAGGCGTCCTACGCGAAGTACCTGCAGCAGCAGGCCGCGGCCGGCGTCCAGGTCGGAGGACACCACGCCCCGGTGCCGTTGCCGGCCGAGTACAAGCACATCCTCAAGGTCTGTCCGGTGGCGGCGCCGCGGTACTTCGGCGACGGCTTCGGCGCGCCGCGCTACACCGGCGGCTTCCATCTGCACGCGGGCGTCGACGTCGTGGCGTCGATGGACCAGGAGATCCTCGCCCCGTTCGACGGCGTGGCGCACACCTCCTACAACACGCTGGGCGGCAACGCGGTCTACGTCGAGGGCGCGCAGGGGTACGTCTACAACGCGCACGTCGACCGGTATTCGGCCCTGGCGAACGGGCCCGTGCACGCCGGCGATGTGATCGCCTACGTCGGCGACACGGGGGACGCGACCGTTCCGCACGATCACTTCGAGTTCCATCCGTACTTCCCGGTCCCGGCCGACTGGCCGGTGAGCTACTACGGCTACCGCGTGATCGGCACGGCACTCAACCCGTATCCGCTGCTCGTGGCCGCCTGCGGCTGAACCCTGCCGCTCACGAGATCGTCGCCGACCACGTCGTCTGATACGTGCCGCCGTCGCGCGTGACGGAGACCGCGTCGATCGTCCAGGTGCCCGCGCTCAGGGTCACGTTGGCCACGAAGTGGCCGGCGCTGAACCGGTGCACGGGGGGCCGGATCGGCTCGCCGGTGGCCGGCGTCAGCACGAAGACGACGTTCGCGACCGGAAGCTCGGTCCCGTTGGGCGCGAACGCCGTCACGTGCACGGAGTTCGCACCCGGCGTCGTGTGGTCGATGAACGACTCGAACCGGACCGAGTCGGGGAAGGTCGAGGTCGCCGTCACCGGTTGCCCCGGAACGACGAGCGTCGTCGTCGAGCCCTCGGAGCGCGTGATCACGTCGAGCGGCACCTCGGTGGTCTGCGCGCCCGAGCGCACGAGCACGGTGACCTGCCACGTGCCCGCGACCGACAGCGACGTGCTCTGACCGACCCACACGTCGCCGTCCGGATGGAGGTTCAGCTGGGTCGCTGCGAGCTGTGGCTGCGTCACCGAGAGGAACCGCAGCGTCACCGCGTCCGCGCTCACCGGCGCGCCGCTGTCGAAGCCCGTCACGGACGCGCGGAAGGCGTTCGGCCCGGGGAAGCCGGGGGTGATCGTCAACGCCACCTTCGTGGTCGTCGCGAAGTCGCTGCCGTTGACGGTCACGTCGGTGACGGGCGCGGACGACCCGCCGCTCCCGGCCGCGTTCGCCGACGCGGGCGGATCGAGGCCGGTCAAGACGCCGGTGAGGATCAAGATCGCCAGGGCCGTCGAGACCTCGACGGTCGCCGCGCGGCGCAAGGGGCGGGGGTCGGCGGCGAGCCGGGGGATGCTCCGGTAACGGTTCAGACCGCCCACGCCGATCACGAGGAGCACGAGCACGCTCTTGGCGACCAGCGTCCAGCCGTAGGTGGTCCGCACGCCGTCCAGGATCTTCCCGAGGCCGCCGAGTTCGTCGACGGCCCGCACCGCACCGGTCGCGACCACGACCGCGACGGCGATCAGGGCGATCGACGAGAAACGCCGGGCCTCCCGAACCGGCGTGCCCGCGGCGTCCTCCCGCCCTCGCGCGCGCTCGAGCAGCAGCAGCACCAACAGGAGCAGCCCGCCGATCCAGATCCCGGCGGCGAGGAAGTGGAGCCACTGCGCCGATTCCTGCAGCACGGGGGTCGGCGCCGCGCCGGCGTGCCCGTTCGCCGAGCGGATCCACATCGCGCCCGCGGCGGCCGCGCCCGCACCCCAGAGCATGACGCGCCATCCCTCCTTGGCGGCCCCGATCACGGTGAGGGCGTCGGCCGCCAGGACCGTGATCAGCAGCCACAGGTAGGGTCGTCCGGTCGCGGTCCGCACCAGCTGGTTGACCGGCACTCCGACCGCGTGCTCTTCGGCCAGCAGGAGCCCGGCCGCGCCGAGCAGCGCGGCGCCGGCCCCGATCAGCGCGACGATCCGGATCGATCTCGGGGCGCCACCGAACGCGCCGAGACCGATCACGGCCACCGCGACCAGGAGCATCAGACCGACGTACAGGAGGCTCTTCGCCGTCACGGACAGCGGCGTGGGCCCCGAGGCGGTCGTCGTCGATCCGCCGACCGGCGTGACCGAGGTGGAGGCGCCGACGCCGAACGCGAACGACCCGGCGGTAACGTGCCCGTCGGTGCTGGAGGCGACGCGCCAGCTCACCGTGTACACGCCGTCGGGGAGCTTCGACGGCAGGGTCACCGTCAGCGTCTTCGGCGGCCCCGGGGTCGGTGCGCCGACGCCGGGGAGCACGTTGCCACCGGTTCCGAGGACGTCGATCACCGACAGCGTCGGGTCGGGTGGCTCGGTGAAGTTCATCACGATGTCCGACGGCGCCGTCGGGACGACCGCGCCGTCGGCGGGAACGGAGGAGATCAGGTTCGCGTGGGCACCGGCCGCGACCGCGCCGGCGACGACGAGGCCGAGCGCGAGCGCGAGGGCGAGGACGACGGTCACCGCGCGTCTCATCCCGGCTCCTTCACGAACCGGACGCTGGTCTCCACGCGAGGTTCGAACGGGAGGTGATCGGCGGCCACGAACTCGGCCGTCAGCGTGTGCGGTCCGTCGTGGACGCCGCTGAGGTCCACGACCTGCTCGGTCCCGTAGATCATCGAGACCAGCGAGCCGTCCAGCGACAGGTGGATGTGCCCGGTCGAGGGCGTGAGCTTCGTGCTGGTCGCCAGCACGACCGTTCCCCCTTGCAGGTTCAGCAGCACGGTGAGCTCGTCCCCCTGGACCTTCATGTCCTCGGTCGGCGACAGGATCGAGAGGGTTGCGGTGGAGGCGGGCCGCACCATGCCGGGCGCTAGGGACGCGATCGGCTTGGGCCCGAGCAGGGCCCGAGGCACGAACGTCGACGTCACCAGCAGCACCGCCGCCACCGCGATCAACCCCCATGCGCCCACGACGGGGACCCGCGGGAACCCCTTGTCCCGCAGCCGGGACCAGCCGATCCAGCCGGTCCAGATCCCGGCGAAGACCATGACGACCGCGAGGGATTCGTCCTGGCCTCCCGCGTGGGCGATCACCGGAACGCCTACCCCTGCACGGCCGTCGGCTCCGGCGCCGGCGAGGACGCGGCCGGCGCGCCGCGCTTGCGGGCCGCCATCAGCGCCACGACCGCGACGATCAGCCCGGCCGCGCCGACCAGCATGCCCAGCACCGCCACGGTCCGTGACGAGTCCGCGGCGCTCTTCGCGTCGTTGGCCGCGCTCGTAGCCGCGTCGAGACGAGCCGCGTCCTGGTCGATCCGCGAGGCGAGCTGCGCGTTCGTCGGCGTGTTGACCGCCGGGAACATCGCCTCGGCGGGATCGGTGACGACGGAGAAGGTCGTCGGACCGCCCGTCACCGATTCGTCGATCTTCGTGCCCTTCACCGTCCCCGTGATGTGGAACGTGTAGGGGCCGGGCTGCGATGGGATGAACCAGGCCCGGTAATCGCCGGGCTGCCCATCGCCGCCGACCTCGAAGTTCGGCTCCAACGGCTGGGTCTCCTGCTGGCCGCCGAACGAGATCGTGGCCTTCAGATCGTTGGCTCCGCTCACGACGGGCTGGCCGTGTTCGGTGAGGATGACCTGGACGCTGTTGGGCTGGCCGGCGTACGCCGGCTCGGTACCGAAGCCGATCTCCAGGTGGATCGGGCCGTCCTGGCGTTGGGCGTGGGCGAACGCCGCCGGCGCCGCGGCCAGGACGAACAGCGATGCGAGCCCGCCGACCACGGCGAGCGCGCGCATGCGATGGCGCATGTGGAACTCCTTCCTCGTGAGGGTGCGGATCGACCGCGCGGTCGATCCCTCGGACGCCTCAGCGAGGGGGAGCGCGGCCCCGCTGGCGATGCAGCGGAGCGATGCCGTGCGCGACGTCGGCCGCGACGACCAGGCTGATCGTCGCCGGCACGGACGCCGGTGGAGGCGAGCCCAGCGTGGCGACGACCGCGTCGGCCGCACGCAGCAGCGAGCGCAGCAGGAGCGCCGCGGCGGCCGCGACGGCGACCTGGACCAGGGCGCCGACCGGCAGGACGTGGGTCAGGTCGTGCAGCGGTGCCGAGACGCTCAGGCGCTCGATCACCTCGATCGCGGCGAACGTCAGGAACTGGAACCCCGCGAGCCGCCCGGTCAGCTCCCGGAAGGACGGGTCCTCGGCGCGGCCGCCGAGCCGGCCCAGGAACACCGCCGCCAGGGAGATCACGGCGACGATCAGGGCCGCGTGGTTCGCGACGCCGAGGTAGGCATGGCCGGTCGTGGCCAGCAGGATCTGCCGCTGGCCGGCTCGCGGCTGCAGCAGGGCGTAGGTGAGCTCGTGGCCGAGCAGGACGCCGCCGAAGGCGACGCCCAGCACGGTCGCGCGCGAGGCCGGGCGCCGGAACATCGGCACCTATGCTACGGGCACCGGCGACGGAGGGAGGGACGTGGAGGCGGGCGAGGTTCGGCACGTCGGCGTCGTCGGCGCCGGGCTGATGGGCTCGGGGATCGCGGAGGTGTGCGCACGGGTGGGGCTCGCGGTGACCTTCGTCGAGGGCTCGGCGGAGCTGGTGGAGGCCGGGCGCGCGCGGATCGAGGCCTCGGTCGGTCGCGCGGTGGACCGCGGCAAGCTCGGAACCGACGACGGGCGAGCGCTCCTGGGCCGGATCGCGGGCGCCGCGTCGCTGACGGCGCTCGCCGACGTGGATCTGGTGATCGAGGCGGCGACCGAGGAGCCGGCCGCGAAGGACGCGATCTTCGCCGACCTCGGCGGGCTGATCCGGCCCGAGGTCGTCCTGGCCTCGAACACCTCGTCGATCCCGATCATCACGCTCGGGGAGGCCAGCGGCCGGCCGGGCCAGGTGATCGGGATGCACTTCTTCAACCCGCCGCCGGTGATGGCGCTCGTCGAGATCACGCCGTCGGCCGCGACGAGCCCCGGAACGCTGGCGTTCGCCGAGGCCTTCGCGTCGGAGATCCTGGGCAAGACCTGCGTCCGGTCCACCGACGAAGCCGGCTTCATCGTGAACCGCCTGCTGATCCCGTACCTCTATGACGCGATCCGCCTGTTCGAGCGAGGCTTCGCCACCCGCGAGGACATCGATCTGGCGATCCGGCTGGGCCTCGCGCATCCGATGGGGCCGCTCGCGCTGGCCGATCTGATCGGCCTCGACACCGTGCTCGCGATCGGCGAGGTGCTCCACACGGCCTTCGGCGCGGAGCGCTATGAGGCGCCGGCGCTGCTGCGCACGCTGGTGCGGGAGGGCAAGCTGGGCCGGAAATCGGGCGCGGGCCTGTACGAGTACGGCTGAGGGTTACCGCTGCGATGCGGGCACGGCCGGGCGCGAGGCCTCGACCAGCACCGCCACGAAGATCGCGAACGTGCACAGGTGGACGAACGTGCACCACAGGCAGATCGCGCCGATCAGCGCGATCTCCGCGTAGATCAGCCACAGCACGAACGCCATGCCGACGCAGGCGAGGATCAGCCGGGCCGCTCGCATCCCCGGACGATCCACGATCGCGGGCAGCGACAGGACGAACATCGCCGCGAAGAACCCGATCCCGAGCAGCGCGACCGGCACCCCGACGAACGTCGCCTGCTGGCTCGTCGTGACCTTCTCGCAGTTCACGACGCCGTTCTCGCCACACGCGAGCAGGCGCGGCGACGTGTAGTGCGCGATCGTCAGGTAGATCGACACCGCGAGCCCTGCCGCCGACACGGCGAGCACGATGATCGACGCGGTGCGGCCCCTCACGAGCCGAGGTCCTTGGCGGCGGCGGTGACGGCCGAGCTCGTGCACACGTCCTTCGGCGCCTGACCGGTGATCTGGCAGATCGCGGCCGTCAACAGGTTCGCCGAGCCGACCACCGCCGCGGACACACCGCTCTGCGGGTCGGCGAGCTCCGCGGCGATCTGCTCCGCGCTCTTGCCGCGGAGCACGTCGGGCAGGTACTGCGCGCCGTTGAAGACGTACCGGTTCCCGATCAACACGAAGGGGATCCCGCCCTTCGTCGTCACGTACGGCGGGGCGTCGTAGGTCTGGACCAGCCGCTGCTGCTCCGGGGTCAGGGTGTCGAGCTGGCCGTACCCGGTGATCCCGAGCTTGTTCGTCGCGGTCTCGAGGCCCTGGAACGCGAGATGCGGGCTCGTGTACGACGCCCCGTGGAACGAGAGCGTGGGCGTGTGCGGGTAGACCTCCGGGAAGCCGGCCGACTCGGTCACGCTGAGGTCCGAGAACGACCCGAACCGGCTCAGCGCGACGGCGAGCGGCCAGCGCTCGGCGGCGCAGTAGGGGCAATACTCCGCCCCGACGTACAGGACCAGCGGGAGCCCGTCGGCCTCGACCGCCGGCGTGCCGGACGGGAGCGGCTTCGGCGCGGCCAGGCCGCTCGGAACCCCGACCGCGTCGAACGTCGCCGCCGGCACGCTCGAGATCGCCGACGTGACCTGGCCGCTCGCAGGCTTCGTCGCGCTCGCGGACGAGGTGTTGCGCAGCAGGAGCGCGATGCCGATCGCGCCGACGACGACGGCGATCCCCACCCAGGGAGCCCAGCGGGGGAGCAGCCCGCGGCGCGCACCGCGGGGCGGTGGCCGCCGCTTCGAGGTGGGCTTCGCTCCGGCGGTCTTCGTGCCCGCCCCCTTCGTGCCCGCCCCCTTCGTGCCCGTCTGCTTCGTGCCGGTCCGTGTCGTGTCCCCCGGCGTGGAGCCGGAGGGTGGGCGACGGACCGGGCGCTTCTTGCGCTTGCTCATCGTCCGGGGTCCCGGCCGCGGTCGAGCAGCCCCGTCGCGTAGCCGGCCATCTTCGCGGCGTCGGTCCAGCCGAGCAGCAGCGGAACGACGACCGTCGCGAGCGCCCGATCGCCGGGCCGGTCCAGGCGCGCCCACGACCTGCGGACCGGCTCGCGCGTGTAGGCCACCGCCCCGGCGGCCGCGAGCACCTTCGGCCAGGCCCGGCGCGACGCGAGCGCTGCGACGAGCGCGCCGTAGACGCCGAACCGCAGCGCGTGCCGCTCGGGATGCATCCCCGCGCGGGCGTCGCCGCGCGCGTACCGCGCGTACTGGGTCCACGTGGCCGCGAGCGTGGCGCGCGGCCGCCAGCGCGCCACGGCCTCCGGCGCCAGGCGCATGTCCATCCCGCGCTCGCGCCAGCGCAGATCCACCCACATGTCCTCACCGATCGGCAGCCACTCGGGATAGCCGCCGACGGACTCCAGGGCGTCGCGACGGAACGCGACCGAGCGCGCGCTCGGCGCGAAGGTCGCCTCGTCGACGTCGGCCGGATCCAGCGGCAGGTTCAGGCTCGCGACGCACGCCGTGAAGAACCCGTCGACCACCGGATCGGTGACCCCCATCGCCACGTCGGCGCCGTCGTCGATCGGGCGCAGGAGGGCCTCGAGCCAGCCGGGGCCGTACGCGCAATCGGCGTCGGCGACCGCGATCACGTCGTGCGTGGCGTGCGCGATCGCGAGGTTCCGGCCTCGCGCGATGCCGGCGCCGGGCGCTTCGAGCACGGTGACGCCGTCGGCCGCGCGGAGCCGCTCCAGCGTGCCGTCGGTCGAGCCGCCGTCGACGATCACGATCTCGTCGGGCGCGTGCCGCTGCGCGGCGATCGACGCCAGGAACCCGCCGACGTCGCCGTCGGCGTCCAGGACGGTCGCGATCACGGAAACCTTCATGCCCGGGCGTGCTCCTCCGCTCCGCGGTACGCATCGAGGGTAGCGCGGGCGGTTGCGGCCCAGCTGGAACCGGCGGCTCGCGCGCGGCCTTTCGTCACGAGGTCTCCACGCAGCCGCT